>JAGQPW010000227.1 GCA_020426515.1 Planctomycetaceae bacterium
GTGCGTGCCAGGTTCGTGAAATTGTCATTCGGGCGAGACGTGGACGTTATGCGATCCTGTAGTCCGGCCTGGTCCAGAAGTGGCAGCAGCGGGACCGTCCATGGCGCGTCAATTTTCCAAGTCGACAGCGTCTTGGAAGGGTCGATAATCAACTCGCCGTTATCGGGACCCACAAGCTGCGGGAAGCGTCCATTGTTCGACGAAGCATACGACATCATCGCCATGCCCACGTTGCGCATGTTGTTCAGGCACTCGGTCCGCCGGGCGGTGGCTCGGACGTTCTGCACACCGGGCAGGATCAAGCTGGCCAGGATGCCGATGATCGTGATGACCACCAGCAATTCAATCAGGGTGAAGCCGCGACGTTGCGGCCGACGACTGGGAACGCGAAATGTCTTCATTGTGAGTCTCCGGGATTCCGAGAGTGAGTTGCCGAAATTCGTGCGGAATGAACGACTATCGACATGTAGGAATTGAGCGTGACAAGCTCGCCGCGTTTTGAGCCACCCTCCGGGGAACTCGATACGGCTGGTTGTTTCATTCTGCAGCAGCCTTCCTGGCTGCCCTCCAATTATTACGTGCGACTGATGGGTCCGAAAGAGAAAAAAACCAGTCAAAGGCCACTGTTCTTCAGACTTTCATCATTCGCCATCACTTCTTGCCTGAAATGTTTCGCAATCGCCATGCCAATCGGCACTAGGTGACACCATTTGCCTGGACGTCCCCAGTTTACGGGAGTTCCCGCTGGTACACCACGAAGTCCTGGAAGTCGAATGTCTCTGTTGAGGAGTCGTACGCTTCTTCCAGCCGAGACAGATCCACGACCACAAACAGCCGCCGGTGGCGAATGTCCGTTGCTTCGGCTCCCACCTGCACGGCTCCACTGGAGAGCTGGTGGGCTTCGTGGAACTGAATTTCAATCCAGCCCGCAAACATCGTACTGCGAGTGGTACTGTTGTTGTACACCTTGGCCAGCAGTCGATTGCGGGTGTGTGGATCAATTTCGTTGTTGTTGGAGCTGGCATGGGACTCAGGTCGCGATTCGAATAGCCCCAAGCTTTGGAATGACGATGTGCTGTCATTTTTGCGGAAGATGGTGTCGTCAAGCGAAAAGTCCTTGCTCACGCTGGCATTCGAGAGCGGCTTGAACGGGTGTGAATCCACGCTGCCGGGAATATTCAGGGCAACCCCGTTGTACGCCAGCAGGGGATCGTACCCGTCACGCGAACGCCGCATCTCATCGAACCAGTTTCGGTCGGAATCCACCGGACCGAGTTGCTGCGTGGGCCGATCGACGTTGTACCGGTCCAGAGTCTGGTCATCCAGCAGCCCGGACAGTACGGCTTCGTGCCGCAGCATGTTCAGGTTGATCTTCCCGGCCACTCGGCGCGGATAGGTCATCACACCCACAATGCCGCCCGAAGTGTCGTTCGGGTTTGCCTGACGTTCTAGGCTTTGCGGCGTCACGGTGAGGAACTCCAGCACCCGGTACCACCGATTGTCCAGGTCCGGGTCGGCGGTCATTGGGTCCGCGGCATTGGTTGGCTTGCGGGGATTCAGGATCATCGAAAGGGCGAACCGTGGATCGTCTCCCGTGCCGGCCCACTCTCTCAAGTACTTCGTCACATCCCCTGGACCGTACAGCGGCAGGCTGAGCAGTTCCACAACCGACGTGAAATCACGATCCCACACCGGCAGCCACAGCGATGTTGAAGAGTTGTCGGTGCCCAGCGTGTCGTCACCCTTGGCGCCGGCCGTCGGGGTCGTGGCGACTTCGGTCGACCGGTCCAGCGTCTCCGCTCGATGACGGCTGTTGAGATTCTTGTAGTCCGCCAGAAAGTGCTTCGACGAATCGGAATCGCTCATGTCCACGTTGTCGGCGTTGAAAATTGCAAAGCCGTTGCCCGAGGTTCCAACCGGAATTTCAATTTCCGAGCGGTCCACTTCAATCCAGGGATTGTCCTGATTCTCGGCATCGGCTGCATCAAAGCTTGCCGGGAACGTACGGTACTGATTCATTCGTCGACGCAACGAGACGCGAATCACTCCCCCAAACTGCTCCAGCATGCTCGCCGTTGTCGCGTTGAAGAAGTCCCCCTGCGTGGAGTTGGGAGTCGTTCCGCCAACGTTGACCAACTGATAGGTGCTGCCGCCGGAGGCGGTGGCAATGAGATCGAGATTCAACGTCTGGGAGGCTGGAATGAACTTGTCGAAGGCCGTCTGTGACTTGTCTGACTTCATCCTCATGATGCTGTCGGACACTCCCGCGTTGCCGCTGGCCCCCAATGTCGAGCCCAAAGTAAAGATGCCCTGGGGAGCAATGCTCCCCGATTTGAAGTGCAAGTCGCGCGAGCTGGCCGTCGCGACGGTTCCCTTCGGTGACTCAATTTCCAGCCGCACCTGCCACCCGTCGACACTCAGGTCCACGGAGTACGGCGTGGGATTCTTGAGTTCAATGTACGCAAATGAACGATCTTCCGCGTCATTCCACTCGGTATCCCCGGAGTTGTTCATCGCTTCCTTGTTGAACACGAACAGCGATTCGTTGATCGTTAACTGTGGCAGTTCCACTCCTTCAACCACGCCGCGGTCACCGGCAACGCCGTCGGCGGTAAATGGATCATCGTCGTAGTTCCAGCCATCGCTCAGATCCTTGTCGTACTCGAACCGAGTGATGACGACATCCTCATCAGTTGAGTCGACCATGTTCACTGCGAACTGGGCCATGCGTTCCAGCTGGGTATCCGTGTACAGCGGGCGATCGCCCATGCCCGGATCTGCGTTTGAAGTTGTCGCGTAATTGATCGAGTCATTGCCGCCGCCCAGCGTGTACAGCAGCACATAAATGTCACGCGCCATTCGCTGTCGTTCGCGACGGGCCGTGAGTTCATCTGCGGCCGCCGGAACTGCTGAGGCAAGCGGGGCCGGATGCACCTGTGGACGCCGGAAGTTGGGCTGCCCGGTGGACGTGAGCCCGGCCAGATAACGATTGATGTCGAGACGCCGCTGGACAAGTGTTCTTGGACGAGAAGGATTGGTCCGCGTTTCATCGAACGGCATCAGAACGGAAGGATCGGTGTCAGCCCGCTGTGCCAGAATTTGACGCAGCTCGGCGCGATACGGATCTGTCGAACTGAAGACAGTCGTGGTGCCAAACCGTGGTGGAAAGGCGCGGTCGAATGGCTCGCCATTCGTCGGCCAGATGCTTTGCCAATCGTTGAACTCCCAGTCGCGATTTGCTCCGGGTCGTCGCGGACTCAGACCAAATTCCAGTCGGTCATAGCTGTCGATGGTGAACCGACGGCGAATCGTTGGAGCGCTTGGTGAGTCGCGGAAGTTGATGGACGCCAGTTCCTGCAGCCTCGAAGCCAGTCGCATCGTGCGCTGGTCGCCACTGCTGCCATGCAGGAAGAACATTTCCGAAATGTCGAACAGCGAATCATTACTGGTCCGCAAGTCCTTCTCGACAATGGTCTCATCGGCATCGTCGCGGAAATCGACATTGCGCGTAGCCGGGTCCTGATACGGGGCGGCGGGCAAATCCGAAGGTCCCCAGTTAATCCCGTAGGAAGGAATGCCGTTGTTTTTCAGCCGCACCCGGTAGTTTCCGCCACCCGGTTGTGTGGGATCGCCCGTTCCGTAGTAGTCGATGGGATTGCTCACCCACACAGTATTTGTACCGCGCACCGGAAAACCGTTGCTGTCGTAGTCATCGTTGGACCCTTCGGCCCCTGCACCGGGCATCCGCGTGGGCGCAGCTGCCGTGGTGGGATCCATCGTCATGTTGCCAGCCCGTGACCAGTTCTGCAGGAAGGACACGGCTCCGGAGTCACCGTAGCGACCCAGTAGAGGTGTGCTGGTCAGGAGTGTTGTGCTGTCCGAGGCGTACTGCATGCGACCGCAGAACAGCATCAGCGCTTCCAGTTCGCCCAACTGATACCGGTTCGAAGGATAGGCACCGAGGTAGGCTCGATGCTGTGACAGCAATGACGGATGTACATAATCTGGGTCATTCATGTCAGTAGGCAACTCAGCCGTCAAACCCAATGCCAGATTCACTTCAAAACTGGATAATCCTTGATTGGAGGCGCTCAAGGGGTATCCGGTCCACAGGTTGTTCTTGAGCAGGTAACCCGGACCGCCGCCATTATCCGCAATCGAGGCCAAGCCGGCTGTGTTCCCGTGGGCATTGATGTTCAGCAGGCCGCCCGCATCCACCCACTTCATCATGGCCATCGGGACCACCTGACGATTGTCCGGCAGCGTGATGATATCCAGCCCCAGGTCCAGCAGGATCGAATCGGGAATCCCATCGCGGTCAACATCGCCGTCGAGTTCGTATACGGGATCCTTGTTATAGGCCGAGGCAGTATCCAGGTAAGCCGTGAATACGCCCATTTCATTGGCAATGCCGTTCCCATCCAGGTCGACTCGAAAGGGAAACGGTTCAATGATACGATTCCGGTCCCCACTCTGGGCAGCAACGG
>JAGQPW010000228.1 GCA_020426515.1 Planctomycetaceae bacterium
GCCACCCCAACCGCTCGAAGACGACCGACCGGTTCTACCTCGACGAACTCACGCAGAAACTCTCGAAGAAGGAATACGACGAATGGGTCGAGATCGGCCGCCGCGAGGCCGAGGCGATGGCGGATTCGCAGGCCCTTCCAGCGGAAGCTGCCGAGGCCAAATCGACCACCGCAAGACCAGCGAAGGCCCGTAAGGCCAAGTCCACAGGAAAGCCTTCCGACGGCAAGCTCAGCCAACTTGATGCGGCGGTCAAGGTGCTGACCGAATCGGGCGACCCGATGACCACCAAAGCGATGATTGAGGCGATGGCCGCCCAGGGATACTGGACCAGCCCCGGCGGTGTGACCCCCTGGGCCACTCTGTATTCCGCGCTGATTCGCGAGATCGCCAACAAGGGGAACGAGTCCCGGTTCGCCAAGGTCGATCGAGGGCAATTCGCTCTGAACAAGTAGGAGGCGGCCATGACGAATCCCGAACTCAGGGTTGCCGATGCCATCCGTGAGGTGAGCGTCGCGATGCAGCGGGCCATCGCGGATGGTTACCGCTCGCGGATGATCGATGCCGACGACCTGATTGAAGTGTTGCTCTCGATAGCGGATCGACTCGACCCACCCGTGCCGGACACGACCAATCATGTCGGTTGCCCGTGTCCTGATTGTGGAACAGCCGATGCGGATCGCCTGATTTGGATTGATGACGACTTCGTTCGCTGCGATTCGTGCGGCACGATCTTCGATCCAACGGACGGAGGTCCGTGATGGCTCGCGGCACGATCGACCGCCGGCAGACGTTCGCGCTCGAAGATGGGTGGCTGGTCCGTACGGTCGTCAAACCGGACGGATCGTCATACCAGCACCGCTGCAGCCTGGCCTCCTACCGGGCCGTGGCTGAGTACATCGACGAGCACGCGACCGACGGCGTCACCACGAACAGCTTGTGGGATTGTCTGCCGGACATCCCCTGCACGCAGGCGGCGATCGCGCTGGCGTTCCTGAAGGAACGGGGCTGCGTGACCGCCCGCCACCGCCGCTACTACCCGGCCTCCAACTTCTTGGTCGAGGACGCATTGATCGAGTTTCACGCTCTCGATGCCTGACACAAAGCGACTTTGAGAAATTGTGCCGGAACTACCAAGGTGGCATCTTGAAAAGACGCCCGGTATCACCTTCGTCGGTAAGCGACAAGATAGTCTCCTCGCCGGTGAATGCGAACTTCTTGCCATTCGCCATGCGTGGAAGCTCGGACTCGATCACCGTTACGATGTGCTGAATTCCATACTTGCAATACTCGCGGGACACTTCGATCAGGTTGAGCTTCTTTCGATCGTCCAGAGTCTCCAGAAACCCGTCATGGAAAACGAAATGAGGAAAGGGCTCTTCGCTGTAGGCCCGCATAATGGCCAGATCGAATGCGATGCAAAGCAGTCGTCCGTAAGAAAACCCTTGCCCAGCACTCGTCGGCTTAGCGGAATCATCCAGTACCTCGACGTCGAATTCCAGATGTCCCTTGGAGTTCACTCGTGAATAAAGATTGCCATGCTTGTCGACAATCTTCTTGACGATCTGGTCGAAATAATGGCGAATGTCCTTGTAGCGATCAGGCTGCTTGTTCACAGCTTTCTCTAGTGCAGCACTCACAGTCTCCAGCTCCTTCTTCTTTGCCTTGATCTCCTTTCGATTCTCCGCCAGTTCACTCAGCACGTTCTCAGTCCGCCGCAGTGTTTCAAGGTCAGTCTGACGGCTAATCAGTTGCTTCGTGTGCCGTTTGTACTTCGATAGCGACTCATTGTCCGTGAGCGAGGCCAGAGCCTCGGCACGCCGTTCGTTCAACTTGGCCAGTTCCTCGTCGATCTGGACCAACTGCGATTCAATCTCTTCCAAGTCCTTCTGCAGATACCCGTCTCGCTCTTCTGCTAGTTGTTTGTTGAACTTTTCAAGCGCATCAAAGTCCTTTTTCACCTGATCGCCAAAATAGACCTTTGAATCTTCGAAAATCTTCTTCAGCGACTTCAGATCTATCGAAAGACGAACCCCCAGTGCGGATTCGATCTTTGCCCTGTCTGATGACAATGCGTAGCGAGATTCGTTCAATTGCACGATTCTGGAATCGATCTGAGAAACCAATTCCCGTGTAAGCCTCTTGTCCTCGGGAGAAAAGTCGAACTTGGCAAGCTCTTGCTCAATCCCCGCCACCTCCTGTTGAACGATCTCGATCTGCCCGCGAAGTTGATCTGGATCGGCGACGCCGCTGGTTCGAGCGATTAGGTTCCTTTCTTCGCTTTCAAGAGTGGCGATGGCCTCCTCCAATTCGTAACCGCGAGCGACCGTCTTGCCGTCGAATCCAAGAATGTGCGAGAGAAATGGCTTCCACTCTGAATGGCTGCCGGCGAACTTCGCCAGCTTAAACGGTTCGTCGTAGTCACGCTGGGACCGTAGCGAGTAGGAAACTGCCTGACGAAACGACCAAGGCTTCAAAACAGTCAGGTCGAGGAGGCCGTCGAGCACCTCTTTCGCCTTGTCAAAAGGGAGATTCCAGTGGTCCCATTTCTTTTCTGGCAGCTCGGAGAAATCCTGATCCGGCGTCTTATGCCGCTTGAATGCCCCCTTACTGGCCTCATTGACTGACCGCCTTACAGTCACGTACTCACCGGCGTGCGTTTCAACCTCCAAAAAGAAGACAAAATCGTCGAACCGATCATTCTTGTATAAGAAGAAGTCGGCATCGCGCTTCTTGAGTAGGCAGAAGTCGATCATTTGCGCGAATAATGTTTTACCGAGGTTGTGCGTGTCTTTGTCACGGGCCTTCACTTCCTTGATTCGGCCAAGCACAACATTCAGCCCTTCGTTGAAGGAGACTGTGCGAAATCTCCTTGGAAAGTTCGAATAGATCTTGGAGAGCTTCATGGGGCGATGTACTCCATGCAGTCTGTTTTGCGCCGGTACTCAACCAACCCAAGCAGGTAAAGCACTGCGATGGAGGGCATCAAAAGACCAGTGCGGTCAGAACCGACATCTTCCACGTACTTTCGAAGGTCTGCGATCGAGCACGATCGCTTCTTTCGAAGTCGTTTCAGGATTTCGCCTGCCACTGGTAGCACAGTGAGTTGCGGATCGGAGTGTTTATTGGGTCTCAGCATCCTTGCCTACCTTCGATCCGATGTCGCAGTTCCAGTACATGTAATAAATGATGAGCTTTGTCAGAGCGCGTTTCTTTGCGAGATCGCCATCGCGAGAGAACAACAACTCCATGATCCTGGTCAACACGTGGTCGAATTCGGCGTAGTCCTTTCGATGGATGACGATCTGCTCTTCGAACTCGTGAGCGGCTGCAAGGTAGCGGTCGAGGGCCTCAGAACTCGCCGGCTTCGCGAGGAATTTCTTCACATCCGCAAACTGCGGCATATAGTTCTTGCGAATGAACGTCGCCAATTCGTCACTCAGGCCGTTGTCTTTGTTCTTCGTCTTGAAACTTGTACGCTCAAGCTCCTCCGGTACAAACGCCTTCTCGAAGGCGTCAGCGTTCTCGCTGATCAACAGGATAACCTCCGCCAAAGCGTCACACGTGACGAGAAGTGGAAGATGCATAGGGGCCAGCCCGAACGTCTTGAGGATGTTCGGATGCTTCCGGAGGAGTAGATCCATTCTCTCAATACCGAACAGTTCAACGACTTTGGCGCCGGTGTCCTTCTTGATTCGTTCGATGATCGGCCCTTCTGCAACTCCGGACATCTTCCGGTTTGTGAAGAGCAGGTAATTGTCGAGATAGCCCTTCTCCACCAGCTTCTTCACTCCGGGACATTCTTTCGAGAGCACCGAAGATTTTGATTTTCCGGAAAAGTCTGCATCGCTGTATTTCGCCACGGGAGATTCCGTGTGCTTGGCCTGCGCGACGAATTTACCTTTGTGGGGATCAACGGAGTTGGGCAAATCGGCGGCCGTTCCTTCGAACCTTGCGTCTCGCGAACCGTCAGGGCCGCTGCAAAATGGCACGACACCGGAACCCAGAATCTCAGAACAAATTGCCACGACGAGGCGTTCGAAGTCCTTCTCGCTCAAGTCATGGTAGTCGATCCGCATTTTGGCAGCCCCTCAGGAATGTGCTGTAAAATCGGATTCTATTGAACAAGCGCTTCCAATGCACCCTTTGTCCCCGACTCAGCGACGTCTACAGAAGAACGGTCAATCGCCTGAATTTGGAGTCGGAGGTCTCCGTGCGACCGTTTCCCCGGTGAAGTTCTCCCACCGCTGGACAATCACGTCGCAATACAGCGGATCAAGTTCCATCAGGAAGGCCCGGCGTCCGGTCTGCTGGGCAGCAATCAGCGTCGAGCCGCTGCCACCGAACAGATCGAGGACGTTCTCGCCGGTGCGCGATGAGAACTGCATTGCGCGCACGGCTAGTTCAACCGGCTTCTCGGTCAAGTGCACCATGTTCTGCGGGTTGAC
>JAGQPW010000229.1 GCA_020426515.1 Planctomycetaceae bacterium
GTCGACGCTGATTGCGTGGTGGGCGGGGTGCAATCTCACCATGTTCCCGCCGCCGCTGCTTGAGTCGGCGCACCCACGATTCGCTGACGTCGTATTTCCGTGCGACCAGCCGCGTGGTCATTCCGGCATCGCAGTCCTTGAGAACCCGTGTCCGCAAATCCAGCGAATACGCCTGCATGGTCATCTCCTCCGTGTGACGACCACCCTTGTACACGATCCCAATGCCTGGCGCTAGAGAGAGTTGGGAAACGCTCTAGCGAGTCTATGTTTCGATAACGGTTTCCACCGGAACGCCAATCTGCGTTGCGATCGGTGTATAGAGGTCGACGTTGACCTCAGGTGTCTCGATTGTGACGATCAATGAGTAGCGGGCCTGGCGATTCCATCGATCAAGATGCTTGCGTTCCTTCCACCAACCGGTGACCGGATACACAGCGAGGACACCACACGCCGCCAACTCTGCTGCAGTGCCCGTCCAGCAGTCCGAATGTACCGAACCTTTCGAACGAAGTTGCTTGCCAATCTCCCATTTGCGGTCATCGCTGATTGAGCCGCTCTCTTCATCCTCTTCCCAAGCTTCTCTGCTGATTCGCTTATGGAAATCGGAGTCACTTTCTAACGGATGCTTGATCTCGAACCGCAATCCGTGTGACTGGTAGCGATGCTTGCGTGTCCAGCCGCGACGTCCGGGGTTCGGTTCTACAAAGTATGAAAGTGTGACGCGCATCTTGACATCAGTGTGGCCGAGATTCTCCAGGACTTGGATTGGCCAAGGGAGTTGATGCAGGTGCATTTCCTTTGTCTTGACATTCGAGCCAACCTTATCAAATGGCTGAAGTTCACTCTCGATGATCATGGTCACCGCATTGGACGCACTCCACAACGCGACTTCGAGGTTCGGCACGCCATAACCGTAGCATCGCAGGCGATCATGCCGTTTGGTCGGGAACTCCTCTATCATCCGTTCGGTCCAGCGTGCTGAATGCACGAGGAGTCCCCGGACTGTTTCAGGGCGAAGGTCGCTGTAGTGCGAGTAGATGATGGCAGCCGAGCGAGCGGCAAGAGCCGTCGCGGCACTGGTCTCGCCGGTCGTGGTCAGCAATGAACCGGTCGGCGAAAGGCGCGTGGTCAATAGCGACAAATCGTCAATATGATCAGCCAGTCTTGTCGCTGGATCAATCGCATTGTTCCCACCTTCCATGACGAAGTCTGGCTTGAGTGGCCACGACTTCTCTGCCCAAATCACAGACGTTCGACTGGATGGCGATAGTCCACCCGGCTCGGCAATTGGTTGCCAATCGGAATAATCTTCGGATTGAATAACCGCCTTCTCAGTGTATGCACCCACACTGACCGCGTTCCAACTCTGTGAAGGATCTTCGACTCCGGACACTTGATTGCGGCCCGGATACTCGTGACGTTCTTCCAAGGGCACATTGCCAGCAGAGACAAACAGGAGCCGTCTCTCGTCGTCGTCAGTCCCCGCACAAGTCTTGTCGAGTGCAGCGGACCACGACGACGGGAAGCCTTCATCTCGACCATCTGCCGTCACAGTCAAACAAAACGCACGTTTTCGATTGGGGTTCACGACTTCAATTCGACCAATGGCCTCATCTGTCACGTCGCCATAGAGGTCTGGATCGTTAGGCGATGACCACTCGAGAATCTTCACGGATTCAAGTCGGTGACGCAGCGGCAACGGTGCCCCCGACGTGAACAGTGAAGTCAAGCAGCCATATAGTCCCAAGCCCGCCATGCCTGTCCCATGTTGCTGCGGATGAGTGTCGGTTGCAGTCCATTCAGGATGACATGCAAGTGCATCTTCCGGAGCCAACGAAGCTTCGAGCAGCGGATGCCCTCGATGCACGCCCGTGTCCAAATGGCAGACTGCCGGTGCATCGGCATTTGGTGGCGTAATCCGCTCCAATGCCGCTTCAACTGCCTGTTGCTGTTCTCTCGGTTGCATCTCGACGAAGGTCGTTGGAATCGCCTTCGCCTCCCGGATCTCCGCGAGGATGTCGAAGAGATTTGGGACACTCATCAATTGGGAAGCGGTTGCATGGGCCAATACGACGCGACGTTCAGGAAACCGAATCTCACGCGAACTTACATCGACCCCGACAGAAGCCGCTGCTTCACGAAACGCCTCAGTGACATCGTGCGGATTCGTTTGATCACGTATCCAAATCTCCCACCACTGTGGATTGTCGGTCTCCGGTGGAAACGCGCCTGCATCCGTCCAGAATGACTGGAGCACAGCCAGCTTGATCTGAGTGATACTTTCCACCAGTTTCTGGCGCTTCGGCTTGCCAGACCTCTTGTCGTCCTCCGTCTGATAACGTTCGAATGTTCGAACGAAGATGCCGAGTTTCCCGTCCGGAACGAAAACGGTGGCGTGCATGACCTCGCCATCCATCCGAGAACTGCACAACTCGATCCCACTACGGCGAATGTCGAGAGCCTCCAGTTGCAGTTTGAATGCGGGATCGCTGGAGAAATCAAGCGTGACGCCTTTGGGTTTTTCTTCTTCTGGGAGTCCGGCTGTTTGCTGTTCGGCCATCGTCTCAGCCGCCTGCAACTGAGCAATCAGCGATGTTGCATGCTTCACGCGCCCATCGCGAGGAGGCGTTTTGAATTCTGTGGAGACGACAATTCGAGGATATGTATAAGCTTCGGTACTGGCTGTTTTCTGGGGAAACAGATGTCTCAGCGGGCCCATCGGCTTGTCTGCTACTTTGAAGGAATTGCCGTGCCGCGGATGTCCATATTCCGACGGCCGTTAATCGCTGCCACAAGTGCTTTTGTGTCGGCGCGTTCTATTCCCCCAAGGATACACTCCTTTGCTGCTTCATCACAGGCGCGTGCGATCTCCGCGTGACTTAATCCGCGTGCTGCGTCATCAACCTTCTTCCAAGAGATCCGACTCCCAAGGAAACGACCAAGGCGATTCTTCACAAGTGCGTCCACTTGTTGGCTGTCAGGCTTACTATAGGCAATGACGTCGTCGAACCTTCGAAAGAGAGCATCATCCAACATCGCGACATAGTTCGTGGCAGCGATGACGATGCTGTCCGAGTCATCCTGCTCGAGGAACTGAAGAAATGAGTTCAAGACGCGTCGAATCTCGCCAACGTCATTTTTCGCACCACGGTCCACACCAATTGCGTCAAATTCGTCAAAGAAATAGACGCCACGAGTTTGAGTCATCGCGTCAAAGATGAGGTGCAACTTGGCTGCTGTCTCGCCCATGAACTTTGTAATCAGTCCGTGGAGCTGTACGACAAGAAGTGGCAGCTTCATTTCGCCGGCCAATGCGGTTGCCGTCATCGTCTTGCCGCATCCAGGCGGACCGACCAAGAGCAGTTTGCGTCGTGGAGCGTATCCATGCGATCGAATTGAATCTAGGTGGCGCTGCTCACGAACCACCCGCTTCAACTGGCCACGCGTCTCATTCGAGAGGACCATCTCTGCCAGTGTGGTCTTGGGATACGAGACAGAAAGCAGGCCGGCCAACTCTCCGGCTGGGCGGGCGATCGGCACCGATCCGCCGATCTTGCCTGCTGACTGTTTCCGTTTGATCTCGTCAACGAGATCGCGCAACTCCTGGGCAAGCTTCCCCTTGCCGGAGCGCGCAGTGTGAGCGGCAATCTGAACAGCGACGGTGAGAAAATGATCCCCGTCTCCTTCAGAGTAGCTCTTCAGCAGTGCTTTGACTTGCTCGGCGGTTGCCATCTTGATTCCTCAACTCATCTCTCAATCGTACAAGGTCGTTCTTGGAATAGACACTCTATAGATCGGCAATTCTCACGGCAGGTCGTGAGCATTCCCAGGAACGTAACTTGCTGGCATCGAGTCACTTGAGATGGCCAACGCACAATTCATCTGGCCGACGTCGCTCACACAATCAGTTGGGATGTATATGCTCCTGCCGGGCGTTTGAATTGTCTCACGAGACCGACCTCGCATGTTTGGACTCATGCTGCGATTGAGGACGGCGAAACATGCTGTGCTTGCTGTCCCGTGAACTGTTCGTACCGCTGGACAATCACGTCGCAATACAGCGGATCAAGTTCCATCAGGAATGCCCTGCGGCCGGTTTGCTGGGCGGCGATGAGGGTCGAGCCGCTGCCTCCGAAAAGGTCGAGGACGTTTTCGCCGGTTCGTGACGAGAACTGCATCGCTCGCACCGCAAGTTCGACTGGCTTTTCAGTCAGGTGGACCATGCTTTGCGGGTTGACCTTCTTGACGTGCCAGAGGTCGGTGGCGTTGTTCGGGCCGAAGAACTCGTGGGCCGCTCCCTCTTTCCAGCCGTAGAAGCACCATTCGTGAGCACCCATGAAATCTTTTCGCGTGAGCACTGGATGTTGCTTGTCCCAGATGAGTGCCTGGCTGAAGTACAGTTCATGCTTCTTCAGGAACGGC
>JAGQPW010000022.1 GCA_020426515.1 Planctomycetaceae bacterium
TCAACGACCATCGGTTTTCCGCATGGCGGGCATACCACGGCCATCAAACAGGCTGAAGCCGTCCGCGCTGTGGCTGACGGTTGCGAGGAACTGGACATGGTGATCAACATCTCCAAGGCGATCAGCGGCGACTGGGACTACGTCCGCCAGGACATTCAGGCCGTCATCGATGTGGCTCACGATGCCGGACAAAAGGTCAAGGTGATCTTTGAGAACTGCTATCTGAACGAGACTCAGAAAATTCACCTGTGCGAAATCTGCACCGAGTTGCAGGCCGACTGGGTCAAGACATCGACGGGGTACGGCACGGGCGGGGCAACGCATGAGGATCTGAAGCTGATGCGGCAATATTCCGGGGAACAGGTTCAGGTTAAGGCGGCGGGGGGCGTCCGCACTTTTGATGACCTGCTGTCCGTCCGTGCGTTGGGGGTCACTCGTTGTGGAGCAAGTCGCACGAAGGAAATTCTTGATGTCTGCCGTGAGCGACTTCAGTTGACTCCAATCGACGTCACCGCATCAGGGGCATCTGCATATTAGCGTTTCGGCGATCACAGGCTGACGACTGCCGATCCGTATCTCCGCGAACACGGAGGGGGCGATCGACGTGCGCGTTTCAAACGGCGTTCGCCCCCACTGCAGCCGTTCCCGGAGGTCGCATATTCGGCTGCGGCTCGAGAATTGGGCATACCTGTAGTGTCTGTGCACGTTGCCGAATGGCAACAGTGTTCTGCGCAGCGGCAATGCGCCTCGCCACCCGCAGAATCCTCCGGGTCGCTGCATTGGGAATGACATGAGCACTGCATCGGGAGAAGGTTGCGTTCCATAGCCCTCTTCCGTGAATTTCGTCCTAGAGTGAAACAGACATTCGTCCTTGAAGACGAATTCAATTGAGACGCAGTGCAGCAAAATCTGGCCGCTTCGAAAGATGGAAGCTGCCGGCAGGCTTCCTCCCTCAGTGCTTAGACGCCACGCCCTCCGACATCAAACCATCCCCAATTGATTCGCTACCGCGAGAAGACGTCTGTTCCTTGACCGAAATCAATGAACTTGTCCTTACAGCTCCAGCAATCTGTCGTGAATTGAATTCTGATTGCCTGCTCTTCACGACACCATTCGGGAGGGTCCCGTGTCCGACTGTTCATTTCGAGCGTTGATCGTTGATGACGATCCAACAACTCACCACCTGTTGCCACTCGCCTTTGGGCGAGAAGGATTCCTCTGCGATGTGGCCACAAGTGGAGCACAGGCGCTGGATCTGTGTCGCGAACGACGGTATGACGTGGTCGTGACGGACCTGGACGTTCCCGATATGAATGGTCGGCGACTGGTGCGGGAACTGTTGTCCTGCATGTCGGGCAGCCGCATTATCGTTCACACTGCGGAGATCGCTCCGAAAATCGCCCGAGAACTCATCGCTGAAGGCGTGGACGATATTGTCTGCAAACCTCTCGACTACGCCCTGTTCGCCAGCAAGATCTGGGCGGTTCTCGTGCGGAACCATCAGAAAGCCACGTATCAACCTTCAGACTGCGGAACTCAATTTGCAACGGGAAATCCGCTGGCATCGCAGGCACTGGGAGAACCGGATCGTGAGCGGGTTGGCAGCTTCCAGTTGAAACGCCAACTGGGGGCCGGTGCCATGGGCGAGGTGTACGAAGCCGAACAGTTTCCGCTGGGCCGCCCCTGCGCGATCAAACTCATGAAAGCCAGTCTTTCTTCGGACTCGGTCGCCCGTGCCCGTTTCGAGCGTGAGGCACGTGCGGTCGCCGGGTTGTCGCACTGGAACACGGTTCGCGTGTTTGATTTCGGAGCCACATCTCATGGTCGGTTCTACTACGCGATGGAACTCGTCCCGGGCGAGTCACTTGAAGACATTGTTGCGGTCAGCGGTCCGCTTCCTCCGGAGCGGGTGATTCATCTGCTGCTGCAAACGTGTGATGCACTCCACGAAGCCCATCAGGTGGGGCTCATTCATCGGGATCTGAAACCGTCCAACATCATGGCGGTTCGGGATCCGGGCCGATACGACGTGGTCAAAGTCGTCGACTTTGGTCTCGCCAAGGAATGTCTGTGCAAGAACCTCAACGATGTGACTGTGCTGACCCAGTCGGGGTCGATTTGCGGCTCCCCAGGGTACATGGCTCCAGAGCAAGTGCTGGAAAGTACCACGCTGGATCACCGCGTGGACATTTACTCGCTGGGAATCACGGCCTTCTTTCTGACAACCGGACGGCTGCCGTTTCCAGAGACCGCAACCGTTCGAACGCTGATGGCACATGTGAACGACAAAGTGCCGCATCCATCCACGATCAATCTCGACCTGCCGAAAGACCTGGAATGCGTGATTCTGAAGTGCCTGGAGAAGGCTCCGGAAGACCGCTTCGAGAGCGTTCAAAAACTTCGACAGGCCCTGGAACGGTGTGAGAGCGCCATGAAATGGACGCAGCGACAGGCCAAGCACTGGTGGGAGCAGGTTTACAGGGAAGACGCCGCTCGCGCACGCTTCTGGCAAGACGACACATCACTCGTTCTGGCTTCGGAAATCCCTGTCGACAACGATCAGCTCGTTAAAGCATGAAGCCTTCGGGAAACGAGCATTCTGTCAGATTGTTGCAGCTGACCACCGCGAATCAAACGCGGGGACCAGCCTGCCGGGCCGCTGCCTGATGAGCAGCAGCCATCAGGCCCGCAACATCAAGGCCCAAATCGGCCAACAGTTCGTGTCGCTCACCGTGTTCGATAAATCGGTCCGGCAGCCCCAGTCGACGCACATTGTCGACGGAGACACCTGCATCGTTTGCCGCTTCCAGCACTGCTGAGCCAAAACCGCCCTGGAGAGTGCTTTCTTCGACAGTGATGACGAATCCAGTCTCCTGAATCGCTCGCAGGATGACTTCCGTATCAAGCGGTCGCAAGAACCGTGCGTTGATCACGCCGATGTCGAGTCCATCTTTGGCCAGCCGATCTGCGGCGGAGAGGCAAGTCGTGAGCAGAGAACCGAACGCGACGAACGTTCCGTCTTCTCCCCAGCGAATGACTTCCGATTTCCCCAGTTCAATGGGGGCGGTGGGCCGTTCGACAATTTCGGCTGTCGCTTTGGGATAACGAATCGAGGTCGGCCCATCATGATTCAAAGCGAAATCGAGCATGGGAGCCATGTCCCGTTCGTCGCCGGGAGCCATAACGACAATGTTTGGAAACACCCGCATATAGGTGTTGTCGAACGCTCCGTGGTGGGTTGGTCCATCCGGTCCGCTCAGCCCGGCGCGATCCAGCATGAAGGTGACGGGCAGGTTCTGCAGCGAGACTTCCTGGAAAATGTGGTCGAAACTGCGCTGCAGGAAGGTGCTGTAAATATCGACGATTGGTCGAGCCCCTGCCTTGGCCATTCCCCCAGCGAACGCAACGGCATGTCCTTCGCAGATCCCCGTATCAAAGAACCGATCCGGGAAGTCGTCTCGAATTTTGCCCAGCTTGTTTCCTTCGCACATTGCCGCCGTCAACACGCAGACCCGCTTATCGCGGGACATGGCTTCGTAGATGGATTCACTGGCTACATCGGTGTAGGCCGGAGCTCCACCTTTCTTGTTGAACACAATGCCTGCGTCTTCGCTGCGGCAAAACGGCGAGGGAGCATGGAACTTGACCGGATCTTCCATCGCCGGACTGAAGCCGTGTCCCTTGTCCGTCAGCACATGCAACAGAATCGGGCCACGAATGTCTTTGACGAGTTCCAGATACTGGCGCAGTGATCCGAGGTCATGGCCATCAACCGGGCCGATGTACCGGAAGCCCATCTCCTCAAACAGCATCCCGCCATGCAGGAAGCCCTTTACCGCATCCTTCAATTGACCGAGCACCTTCTCGGTGGATTCGCCGACGAGCGGAACCTTGTTGAGGAGCCACGCCACATCACGCTTCAGACCATTGTAAAACGGGGTGACTCGTGCTTTGTCGAGCGTTGCAGCCAATCCCCCCACACGGGGGCAGATGCCCATTTTGTTGTCGTTGAGGATGACCAGCAGATCCTTCTTCAACCCGGCTGCGTTGTTGAACGCTTCAAACACGACTCCCGAAGGGAGTGCTCCATCACCAATCACCGCCACAGAACGGCGGTGCTCCTCAGGACGCAGCAGGTCATCGCCCGCTTTCAGTCCCAGAACTGTCGAGACGCTGGCGCCGGCGTGGCCGGTTACGAACAGGTCGTAGTCGCTCTCTTCCGGATTGGGGTAACCCATCAGGCCCCCTTTCCGGCGAATGCTCCGGAACTCCGGGAATCGGCCGGTAATCAACTTGTGCGGGTAGATCTGATGGCCCGTGTCCCAGATCAGTCGGTCCTTGGAAAAGTCAAAAACCAGATGCAGCGCAAGACACAACTCCACAACGCCCAGATTGCTGGCGAAGTGAGCAGGACGGTCGGCTACGATCTCGCACAGGGCTTCTCGAATTTCACGTGTCAGCTGTTCCAGCTGCGCATCAGAGAGGCTCCGCAACTCGTGCGGCGAGGAGATCATTGGCAACAGTTCGTAGTTCATGGCCGTTCCATCGAATCGTGGGCGTATTCCGGACGCAACCTTGAATATTACTCAAACACAGCAACCGTTGTCAGCTACATGGCTGGCATTTTCAGTGGCCACGCTGAATACCGGAAACTTCAGTGGCCACAGAGAACCGCGAAGACTTCAATGGTCTCGATGAATCACGTAGGAGGCGATCTCACGCAGATACTTTGCCTGGTCGCCCAGCACTTCCAGTGCCCCAACGGCCCGGTCGATGAGTTCCACTGCCCGCTGACGGCTCGCTTCCAGTCCCAGCAGCGCCGGGTATGTCAGCTTGCCGTGCGAGGCGTCCTTGCGAACTCCTTTGCCCATCTTTTGCTCATCACCGACCTCGTCCAGTAAGTCATCCGCAATCTGAAAGGCCAGTCCAACAGATTCTCCGTAAATTCTCAGTCGTTCGAGGACTTCGGGCGATGCTCCGGCGATGCGGCCTCCCATCGTCAGAGAGGCACACAACAATCGTCCTGTCTTGCGGCGGTGAATTGCTTCCAGGTGGTCGATGTCACGAACACCAGCCGTCTCGGCTTCCAGATCTGCCTGCTGTCCCCCCACCATACCTTCCGGACCGGCTGCATTGGCCAGATCAACACAACACGCCGCAGCGACGGCCTTGTCGTCGAGGCCGCCGGCCAGCACCTCAAATGCACGGGTCAGCAAGCCATCGCCAGCGAGAATGGCGGTCGCCTCGCCAAACTTGATGTGGCTGGTTGGCTGGCCGCGCCGCAAGTCGTCGTCATCCATGGCGGGCAGATCGTCATGGATCAGGGAATACGTGTGAATCATTTCGATCGCGCAAGCCGCTGGGATGGCCTGCTTCCACGAACCGCCACACGCTTCACACGCCAGGAGAACCAGCACCGGTCGCAGTCGCTTGCCACCGGCAAGGAGGCTGTACTGCATGGCCAGAGCGAGCTGTTCGGGGCAGGTTTCTGGCAGTTCGAGCGACTGTTTGAGAGTCTGTTCAAGATGCTCACGCAGGGACTGCAGATGTTGACTGGTCTCGGGGGACATACCTGATCGTGTCGTGACGGGAATGCGGGCGGGCGGTGTGCAGATTGAAACGGATTCGCCAGGGGATCGCAATGGACCGAGACAGCGCTCTCTT
The DNA here is from genome assembly GCA_020426515.1 of Planctomycetaceae bacterium. Lineage (GTDB taxonomy): Bacteria > Planctomycetota > Planctomycetia > Planctomycetales > Planctomycetaceae > JACKHO01. Next base: position 5,665 of record JAGQPW010000022.1, read on the forward strand.
CGTCGTGGTGCCTGCAGATTTCGCGAATACCGAAGGCATCACAGGCGTCATGGGCGTTTGGTAAACTCATCCAGATCGGACCGTTGGCCCCCGCAGGCATGCGGGACATTCGGTCAGCAACTGTTGTATTCGTGGGAGATTCGAAGTGCAGGGCAGAGTTGTTTCGATTCAGGTGGGCAGGGTACAAGCGATGGTGTCGAGTGATCCCGGTCGTCCCGCATGGAATTCCGGAATCATCAAGACCGCGGTAGCAGGTGACATCGAAGTTCGTGAGTTGGGACTGGTCGGGGATGAACAGGCGGATCTCGTTCACCATGGTGGTTCGGATAAAGCGATCCTGGGATACGCGATCGATCATTATCCCGTCTGGAACGCAGAGCATCCGGACGCGGGCTTTGCTCCAGGAGGGTTTGGTGAGAATCTCACCATCGCCGGGCAGGACGAATCAACCTGCTGTATCGGGGACATTTACCGCATCGGAACCTGTCTGCTCCAGATCTCTCAGCCGCGACAACCCTGCTGGAAGCTGTCTCGACGGTGGGGCCTGCCTCAACTCGCCGCTGATGTCCAGCGAAGCGGGCGGACGGGCTGGTACTTCCGAGTTTTGCAGCAGGGCCACATTGCGGCCGGGCAGAATATTGAACTGGTGGATCGTCCGCATGCGGACATTTCGGTGACTTGGGCCAGTCGCGTGATGCACTCCAAGCCTCATGATCTTGCAAGTGACAAAATCCTCTGCGATTGTGCTGCCCTTTCCGAATCTTGGAAGTTAACATTGGCCAAACGTATTGGCGGGCACGCACTGAATGATGAGCCGCGACTCTTGGGGCCGAATCACTAGATTAGTCTCTTGAAGGATCGTGCTAAAGCGCGTTCCCGCGCCTGATTCAGCGCAATATATTGAGGTCAGCTGTGGATTCATTGGCTCCAAAGCAGCAGTTTCTTGCCAGTCTCGATCGTTGTACCCAGTCGGCAGAATTCCTGACCGAGTTCTACGAGCATTTCATCAACTCGTCACAAGAAGTTCGGATCCACTTTGCGGGCACGAACATCGAGAAGCAAAGCCAGATGTTGCGGCGCTCTCTGCAATTGACGGCAGCAGCGACCACTGGAGACGCCACCGGATTGCGTGAACTGCGAGCCCGGGCTGAATCCCACGACCGCGATCACCTGAATGTTCGCCCCAAATTGTACGAACTGTGGCGGGTCAGCTTAATTGAAACGGCCCGCAGGTTTGACGATGCATGGGATCACGACGTGGAAGACGCGTGGAATCGCATTCTCGGCTACGTCATTAATCACATGACGCGACATTATTAGACGTTGCTGAGAGCCCAGAGACGCGGGCGTAGCGGTACCGTGATGGGGTTTGCCCCCCAAGAACCTGCGGTACGGCCAATCGAGGTTACTCGATGACAGCTGCCGCTGCGGCGAGTTGCTGCCGCGCTTCGCTGAGTCGTGTGAGGCGTACCTGGTCGGCCTGCCGCACAGAGCATTGCGGATGCACCCCTGAACGGGAGTAGCTGTTTTCACCGCAAACGGGACAACGGGTGTGCCGTTGGCGCGGAATCAGAGGTTGTGGTTTCCGTGAAGACATCGACACGACCACTCCTGTTTTGAAGTTGGGACTTCAGCAGCCCCGGTGATCGGTGTGGCCCGGAATTCCTGGAGGAATTCCGGGCCGCCGATTCCAACTCGAGTCGGTGCGTCAAATGCGACGCACGTTCTCTGCGCGAGGTCCCTTAGGGCCGTTACCGGCGTTGTAGGAGACTCGCTGTCCTTCGCGCAGTTCTTCGAACCGAGCGCCTTCCACATTGGAGCTGTGGAAGAACATGTCTTTGCCCGATCCATCGTCGATGAATCCAAAGCCCTTATCCGTAATTCGCTTAATCGTGCCTTCTGCCATCAGTCGTTCCATTACTCTCAAGAACGTGCGGGTGACCCCCGTACCTGAAACACTCAGGTCCCGTTGATCACACATCAATATAAGTTCCACGTCGAAGGATCAGTCGACGCCTTTGCATTCGTTGCCAAATGCTCACTCGCCGGAGACGTTGCGAGCATTCAAATCAGGTCGTAACTGCGGAACTGCGGGACCGAGCGAGGAAGAGTTCGGACCGTCCGACTTCCGTTGCTCGCGACGCGCCTGTTTTTCGCGCGCCTTGTCCTTCTTTTCCATTTCACGTTTGCGTTTGGCGTAGGTGTTCTGATTCTTCGCGATGGGTTTTCTCCTGAAAAAACAAGTCAGTTTTACAGTTCATCAATGGGACATCGAGCCCCAACCTTAGTCCTGTTTCGCAGCCCGCTGCCGTGGTGCCATCCCCTTGGGACGACGCTTGGCCTTCGGGCGAGAAGGTCGGCCTGCACTGGCGGTACTGCCGGCAGCAGGCTTTCCATTTCCGCTTCCACTTCCGTTGCTATGCCCAGAGCCAGAGCGTGGGCCGGAAGGCTTGCCGCCGCCCGAATAGGGACTGCGACCACGTGGTCCAGGGCGACGATTCGAAGCGGCAGCTTTGTGCCCGTACGACTTGGACGCCGGGTGTTCTTCGCGGGGAGGAGGTTCCGGCTGATTGGCAGCCAATGGAATCTTCTGTCCGATGAGTTGCTCAATTGCCCGCAGTTCGCGACGTTCGCTGGAACTGCAGAACGAAACGGCCATTCCGGATGCCCCGGCCCGTCCCGTTCGACCGATGCGGTGCACGTAGCTTTCCGGTTCATCGGGGATATCAAAGTTGACGACGTGCGTGACACCGTCAACGTCGATTCCGCGAGCGGCCACATCGGTTGCGACGAGCACCTGAACGTGCTTGCGACGAAAAGCGTCGAGAGCCTTCTGGCGAGCTCCCTGCGACTTATTGCCGTGAATTGCCGTCGCTCGAAAGCCGCTGCGTTCGAGTTGTTCGGCCAGAGTGTTCGCTCCGCGTTTGGTGCGGGTGAAGACAACGGCCCGGTCGACACCTTCGCCGGTCAGCAGGTCTCGCAGGTAACCCTGCTTCGCACCCCGTTCGACAAACACAACCCGCTGATCAATCAGATCGACGCTACGTGTTTCTGGCGTCACATTGACGGTCACTGGATCTTGAAGCAGGCTCTCAGAGAGTTCTGTGATTTTTGGTGGCAGAGTCGCAGAGAAAAACAGTGACTGCCGATTCTGTGGCAGTTGTTTGATGATCCGCTTCAAATCGGGAAGGAACCCCATGTCCAGCATGCGGTCCGCTTCGTCGAGTACGAACACTTCGAGCTGGTCGAGCTGAATGTGTCCCTGATTCATCAGATCGAGCAGCCGGCCGGGAGTTGCCACAAGAATGTGGGCTCCGCGACTCAACATTCGAACCTGGTTTCCCTGTCCAACGCCACCATAGACAAGGGCTTGCCGCAGTCGCAGGTGGCGACCGTAGGTGGCAAAGCTCTCGCCGATCTGAATGGCCAGTTCCCGGGTGGGGGCCAGGATCAGTGCGTTGGGGCGATTGGGAACCGCTTTGCGGTTCTGTTTGCCCAGTCGATTCAGAATGGGCAGGGCGAACGCGGCTGTTTTGCCGGTCCCTGTCTGGGCGCTTCCCAGAATATCGCGACCTGCAATTGCAGGAGGCACAGTCTGTGCCTGAATTGGCGTGGGTGTGACGTAATTTTCTTCGGCCAGTGCACGTTGCAACGGGGCGATCAGTTCAAGTTCCGCAAAAGTCTTCAATGGTGTTCCTAAAAATATTGTCAATGTCAGTCTCCCGACCACAGTCGACCGCACAACGGTCCGCTGGTCGGAATGACACACGGTGAGCCCGGTGATCCCGATGCGGGAGAGAAGTTGGTTCTATCGCCCAAAGACAATGTGAGGCAGTCGAGACGACCTCGCTCTATCTGCAAGCGAAAGCAATCGCACCCCGATTGAGGTGCCGGGAATATGGCGAATCACTTCGACAGTTCCTCTGGAGTTCGCCGAGCTCGACCAGGCAGTACGCCCATCCGAAAAGCAAACGCCGCTAATGGGAATTCCGGACAAACAAGAAGGTCACAGAATTCATTGCGTCATAGACGCGAGCGGCTTTCCGATGCGGTTAACGAAACCGATGGTTGGCAGCACTTGGGTTACGGCGACATGCCGACTCAGGTGATACAGGGGACAGCGATGGCTCCAATTTTGGCCGTCTACCCCGCTTGGTCAGAGAACACAGCCAATTTATATGCTGCGCTTGCTTCTTCTCGACCAGATCGACAAGGCATCCCTGAGAAAAGGCCATGTCGAGACCTACTATACTTCAAGTCGACTGTGCCGCCTAGTCACATTCATGTGATTCGCGGGGCATCAGTCAGAATATCTGTACCGTTTGGACTCATTCGCTGCATAAGCCCGACAAGCGGGCAGGCCACGCCCCATGTACGCTGCCTGCCCCGCCCATCGTTGCGCGATCGGCTTCACACTACCCGCGAATGGAATCAAACAGCGGGGTGGAGAGGTACCGTTCACCGGAATCGGGGAGTACCACCACAATGGTCTTCCCTTCGCTCTCTGGTCGAGCCGCGACCTTTAATGCGGCGGCCATGGCGGCTCCACAGCTGATTCCGCAGGAAATTCCCTCTTCGCTCGCCAGGCGAGGGGCCATTTCAAAGGCCTCATCGTCGGTGACCTGGACCACTTCGTCGACCAGACTCATGTCGAGAGTGTCTGGAATGAAGCCTGCTCCGAGCCCCTGAATTTTGTGCTTGCCTGGCGACCCGCCGGAAAGGACGGGGCTGCCAGCAGGTTCCACGGCAATGGAGTGCAGGGCCTTCCCTTTGCCCTGTTCCCAAAATCGTGAGATTCCCGTGATTGTCCCGCCTGTCCCTACTCCGGAAACCAGAATATCGACGTTTCCATCGGTGTCGTTCCAGATTTCCGGGCCTGTGGTCCGGGCATGGATGTCAGGATTGGCCGGGTTCTTAAACTGTTGCGGCAGGAAGAAATTGGGGTCCTGGGCCATCTCTTCCGCCTTGGCGATCGCACCCTTCATTCCATCGGCTCCCGGAGTCAGCAGCAGATTCGCTCCGTACGATCGCAGCATCATGCGTCGCTCAACCGACATGGTGTCCGGCATAATCAGTGTCAACTGGTAGCCTCGGGCGGCACACACAAAGGCCAGTGCGATCCCTGTATTTCCACTGGTCGGTTCGACCACCTGCATGCCGGGCTTGAGGACTCCGCGTTTCTCGGCGTCCCAGATCATGGCCGCTCCAATGCGACACTTGACCGAGTAGGCGGGGTTTCGCCCTTCCACCTTGGCCAGCACGGTGGCCTTCAGACCTTTGGTCAGGTGATTGATCCGGACCAGAGGTGTCCGACCAATTGTCTCCGCATTGTCGTTATAGATGGGCATTTGGGGCTCCTTCCAACTGTGTGATTCCTGGACGATGGAGCGTCTGCGATCCATCGCGCTGGTGATTATGGGTCAATCGCTTCCCGAGAGGCAACTGCGAATTGCCAACCGGCAGGTTTTGCTGGGTGTCGGCAACTTGTTTTCAATGCAGACGGATTGCTCTTGATTCCCTTTCAACCAATGATCGGAATTTTGACTCAGCTTGTCGTAGGGACTTTGACGATTATTCCCTCTACGACTGCTGCTGCACAGGACGTTCGGTCTGCGAGTTCGGTGGTCGGTCCTGGGGGGGAACATGATCCGTACGCGCCTGATCCATTGGATCACGAATGCACTGTCAGCAGCAGTTGTTTTAATTTCCGCACCTGTCTTTGCCCAAGACCTGGTCAGCGAAGACGCCGCGATTGTCGATGCGTCGGTTATTACCGTCGCGGGTCACGTACAGTCGGGCGAAAGCACACTGGAAGTGGAAACGCTCCAGGAAGGGTCTTCATCTCGAGGTGTCAGAGCTGAGGCGATGCAGGCTCTGCCATTGCAGCAGTTGCCCGAAGAACACCTGGTCGAGGTGCAGAAAATTCTGGACAACACCAGTCTGTATCGACGACTGCCACAGATTCGCGTCGATGCCGATCGCCGCGTGTATGAGTATTTCACCAGAAACCCCGATGTCGCCATCAGCATCTGGCGGGTGATGCAGATTTCCGAGGTGGAAATGCTCCGCATTCGTCCCGGTGTCTACGATGCTGACACCAAAGATGGGTCCATGGGGCGGGTTCATGTGCTGCATCAGTCGGAAAAAAGCACTTTGATTCTGTGTGATGGCCAGTTCCGCAGTCCGGCCACCCGTCGATCGATTCGTGCCTCTGCACTGATGCATCTGCAGCCTCGTTTTGAAACAAACGAGGCTGGAGAGTCGCGGGTCACGCACACGCTCGACTTGTTTGTGTCTTTCCCGTCACAGACATTCGAAACTCTCGCCCGGATCGTTTCGCCCGTGAGCAACCGCATTGCTGACCGGAACTTCGAAGAGGTCAGCCTGTTTATCGAAATGATGGATCTTGCCATGTCCCGCCAGCCTGGTTGGGTGGAGCGGGTCTCGCAGCAGCTCAACGGCGTCGAGCCAGATGCTCCCAACTCACTGCTGCAGGTCACTGCCGAGGTCTATGTGGATGCACAACGTCGCTTGAGCCTGCAGCATGGCGTCACGCCGAGTGTCTATCAGATCACCGCTCCGGATGCTTCCGTCAAGCGAGTTTCTGCGTCCGAGTCAGTGCCGCCGCCGCGCCGCTGATCGACCTGCGGGACAAATCCAACGGTCTGGGTTGATGTGACAACGGGGCACCTTCTACAAGTTGTCACAGGAGATCCTGTTTCAAACCTCCTCACTCACCTGTTGAGTGAGGTTTTTCGTTGAGTGACTGCGCCTGGCGCTCTCCTCAACCCGCCTGCCTCATCTCGCGGCAGGAGGCTTTGGAACAGCATCTGGCCAGCCTGTTGACTCCGCATCGATTGACGCTCACGGAAAGCCCCGCCCATGAAGGTCTCTGGACTCATACTCTGCTGTGTCGCTTTGATGTCCACGTTGGCCGTAGCCGACGATTCGCCCAAAGAAGCCGATTACTACCCGCTGGTGCAGTTCCAGATTCCGGATGGCGTAGTCCTTGAAGGCAGCTCCTGCCAGATGATGCCCGATGGCAAACTCGCCGTCGCCTCTCGGCGCGGCGAAATCTGGATGGTGACCGATCCCTTCACTCCCGAAGTGAAACCCGCTCAGTTCAAACGCTTCGCCAGCGGACTGCATGAGGTCCTCAGCATGGCCGAGAAAGATGGCTGGTTGTACATCGTGCAGCGGACCGATGTTTCCCGCCTGAAAGACACCAATGGCGATGGCGAAGCCGACCAGTTCGAAATCGTCAACGGCGACTGGGAAGTCAGTGCCGACTACCACGAATACGCCTTCGGCTCCAAGTTCGATGCCAATGGCGACCTGTGGGTCACGCTCTGCCTGACTGGCTCCTTCAGCAGTGCTGTCAAGTACCGGGGCTGGTGCGTCCGCATCACTCCCGAGGGAGAGCTCGTCCCCACATGCAGCGGCATTCGCTCACCGGGCGGCATGGGAGCCAATGCGGCGGGGGACATCTTTTACACCGACAATCAGGGCCCCTGGAATGGCACCTGTGAACTCAAGCATCTCATCCCCGGGAAATTCATGGGCCACCCCGGAGGATGGAAATGGTACGAGGAACCCGCTGCCGTCGCCGCGATGGGCAAGCAGCCTCAAGAGCCCCTTTCCGGCAGCCGGTTCATGACGGAGGCGAAGAAGATCCCGGAGTACGAGCCTCCCTGCATTCTGTTCCCGTATAAGAAGATGGGCCAGTCGGCCAGCGGCATCTGCTGCGACACCACCGGCGGCAAGTTCGGCCCGTTTCAGAACCAGCTGTTCGTGGGTGATGTCACCTTCAGCACGATCATGCGTGTTGACCTCGAACAGGTGCAGGGCCACTACCAGGGCGCCTGCTTCCCGTTCCGCGAAGGACTCGCCTCCGGCACGCTCGGCCTGGAAATGACGCCTCAAGGTGCGATGTTCGTCGCGGAGACCAACCGAGGCTGGGGCTCACGCGGTAACAAGCCCTTCGCGGTGGAGCGTCTCAACTGGACTGGCAAGACCCCTTTCGAAATCCTGCACATGAAGGCGGTTCCGAGCGGCTTTGAACTGGAATTCACCGAGCCCGTCGACCCCGCCACCGCCAGCGATCCCAAGAGCTACGAAATCCAGACGTACACGTACATCTACCAGTCCAGCTACGGTAGCCCCGAAGTCGACCACACTCAGCCCAAAATCACCTCGCTCAAAGTGTCCGAAGACAACCGCAAAGTGACCCTGCTCCTCGACGCAGTCCAGGAAGGCCACGTCCACGAACTCCACGCCAACGGAGTCCGCTCTGCCAGCAATCTGCCACTGCTGCACAAGGAAGCGTACTACACGCTGAATTATCTGCCGTAGGGAGCGATTGGCCGTTGAGGCGGGCAAAACTTAGACTGCGGTGAGCGGCCCGGTGGCATTGTCGCCGGGAGGAATTCAAGGCATGGCACCCCTCATTACCATGCCACCTGGCGGGATCACCTCGGTTGCGGGGGCAGGCAACGAAGCCGTTAAGAATGAGCTCCTTGATGAGGTGCACGTTGCGACGGCACAATTGAGGCCGGACAGGGAATACATCTCGCGAAGTGAAACGGCCTGCCTTTGACGCGAGTTCTCTGGCAGCCGTCACCCACACATTCCATTCCCTCATCAGACGTGTTTCATCGAAACTGGACAATTGCTGCTCTTCGGTCATCGCCCCGGCGCGTTGCGGTGGTGGGGTTCGCCGTGCTGCTCATTCTGTTGACCTCGTGGCGGTTGAACCGTTTGCAATATGCGTCGGATGCAGAAACGCAGCTTCAGGACGCAGGCGTGCGCCTGCAACAGAGTGACAACGCCCTGGGGCGGCTCCTGCCACCGGCGGTCAGCCGCTGGCTTCCGCTGCGGCTCTCAACGTCGATTACCCATGCCGAGCTTCCGCGCGGAACCAAGGGGCCTCGTCTGTTGCAACTCTGTGGTCGACTGAGAACGCTGACATCATTGCATGCGGCGTATTGCGGGTTGAGTGATGATGACCTTTCAACACTGAGGCAGCTTCGCAAGTTGCGGTCCCTGTGGCTGGATGGCAACGAACTTACGAATGCGGCGATGCCAGAACTCGCAGCACTCCCGGATCTCAATTACTTGTCGATCGACTGCCCCCGCATCACCTGGTCCGGGTTGGAGCAGTTGGGCCAACTCTCTCGCAAGCCTCAGCTGATCGAGGGGACGGCACTCCGCCGTCTGGCAGGGACAGAGGGATTGACAGTTCACTCCTACGCGACCTCCTGGGTTCCGTATGGGCAGTTTGCGGCACCGCAGCGTCTGCAGATCTCCACCACGCAAGGCGAACCACTCACTGCAATGCAACTGTCACCGCTGCGTTACCTCACTCGCATACAAGAACTCAGCGTGCTGTGTTCTCTGGAACCCGACGCCTACCGCCTGATGACATCTCTTCCTGAACTGAATGCCTTGACGCTCAAGGATCAAGACTTCAACGGAGAGGCACTTCAGATGATTGCCAGAACCTGTTCACTAAACAAACTGGCTGTCGAGTCTCCCCGTCTCGACGATGAGGATCTGGCACAACTCGGGACGATGACAACACTGACCAGCCTGTCTCTCGATCTGAGGTCTGATCTCGTTGGAAGAGGACTGGTGTCGCTCAGGAACTTGACGCAGCTGCGGCGCGTGGAACTGTGGTTTCGCTTTCCGTCTTCACAAGACAACATCGCCTTGGCCAGTTCCGATGAATTGCGGTCCGCGCGCATTCAGCTTGGCCAGATTCTTGGAGGGCTCCCGGATCTGCAACGATGTGAACTCTCCGGCTCCGGCGTTCTGTTGGTGGTGCCCGGCCTGACGAGTTCCCGATCGCTTCGACAACTCTCCTTGCACACGCCCGGGATCGATGTGGAAACGATCGAAGCGCTGGCGAATTGTCCCCACCTGACGCGACTCGATCTGTTTGTTGATGCACCTCCCACAGAACTGCCCGTGCTCCTGACGCAACATCGTGCACTGGAAGCTCTTCATGTCTCCTGTCCTAAAGCGGCCCAACTCGACTGGAGTCTGTTTCGTCGACAGCACCCGGGCTGCAAACTGACGCTGGCGAACCCGTCCCCATGACGGCGGTCCCGAGTCGTAAACGGCGGGGCGCTGAAGACACTTGGCAGATTGCACGTCCCTCGACCAGAACGGTTCTGCTTCTGATCAGCAAACTTTGAGTGGGGACAAACAGCGATCGGAATTGACTGTCGCAGTGGGTCCGTGGTGAGTTTACTGGATCAGCTCACGCGTCGATGGGAGCGGAGATGATTCCGGGGGCCGCACGGCTCATGGCCACGGCCTCACCCACACTCAGTATTTCCGGGAGTCTCCCTCAGTTGGTGAAGGCCCGCCCGGAAACGGACAGGCACGCACGATTGACCCGCAGGCACCGGCAAGGAAAACTGTAGGACCTCCCCGGGCTGAACCTGTCGCATGTCCCTTTGGAATCAGGTGGTGGAACGACCCGCAGGTGGAAGGCCGAGGGACACTGCAAGTAAAAGTCTTTAGATCATGGCGACCACCTATTGTTACCGTCTGTGTGAATCTCAGTTTGGGCCCGTTGGATTTCGAGAGCTGGTCCAACTGGTGCGAGAAGGGACGCTCGGCACGGACGATCTGGTCAAGGCGGACTGGGAGCCGGAATGGCATCCGGCCGCGGAGACCATCGGCCTGTTCCATATGGCGGGCCGTGCTGATGTTCTGGAAAAGTGGGAAGCGGAACGGAAAGCCCGGGCAACGGGTGTCGGCGACGAGATCGATCTGGATGAGCTGCTTGCTCGGGCTGATGCCGATACCGACGACGAGGAGTCGCCCGCGTGGCAGGTGCGCTGGAAGAAAGTCCAGGAACAGCAGGCATTGCTCGATGCTGCGAAAGACGAGCAGCGACGGCAAGAACTTGGCGAGGTTCGGACCCAACAGCAGATCGAAGCGGCCATCACAGCGGCGGGAGCGGAGTTCGATCAACGCGAGACCCGTCGGCGTCCGGGACGTTTGCAGCGCTGGAAAGACGCCCTTTTTTCGCCATCCTCAATACATCGCCTGTTTCGCTACGGGATGGCGTTCGCGTCGGCCAATCTGGTCGCGTTCGGGATTATTACCTGGTCCGAGGTCGAGGCACAGAGATTTCCGCAGCGTGGAGCCACGACGGCACGGCATCAGAACTTCCCGCTGTGGGGGAAATGTTCTTCCACGGAATATCTGTTTCTTCTAGTCGACGCCATGATTTTGAGCGGCGTGGCCGGTTACGGTGGAGCACGGGTGCTGGAATCGATGGCCGAGGATTGAACAAGCCGATGATTTCGTCAATCCCTCAAGAGCTGCGTCAACGGCTCCATTTCCCATTCGATCGGATAACTCATCCCTCTGGCTGAACAGCACATGCGCTCTCACATCGAAGCAACAATCGCTCCTCAATCACGAAGTCAGCGGACAGGCTTCTCACTCGTAGAACTGCTGGTGGTTATCGCGGTGATCGGGATTCTACTGGCAGTTGGTCTGCCAGCTGTGCAGCGGACTCGCGAGGCGGCCCGGATGACGCAGTGCAAGAATCATCTCAAGCAGATTGGGCTCGCACTGCAGCACCATCAAAGCCAGTTCGGGCACCTGCCGGTGGATGGAACGAACGGTTGGGGGTTCGGCGTGTTTCTGCTTCCACAGCTCGACCAGGCTTCGTTGTATGAACAGCTCAAACCCATTTCAGGCAACCTGCCTTCGGAGAGCCAGGCGAACGACAACACCACGGGAGTGAATCTGGTGGTCTTTCGCTGCCCGACATCTCGCGCCACCGACCGGATCGAGCCGTTCGGGTTTGGTCGATCAAACTACCTTGGCACATCGGAACTCCTAGCGAGGAGAATGTCGCTTACCGACGTTTATGACGGAGAGAGCAATACGATCGCCGTGGGAGAGACAACGTCAGACCACGCGTGGGCCACACCCGGAACCGGCACCAGCAGCAATCTGCCCAACAGTGGTGGCTCTTATGGAAGTGAGCATATCGGAGGAGCCAATTTCGTGATGTGCGATGGATCGGTTCGCTTCATTGCCGATCACACCGATATCAGAACATTCCAGGCCCTGTGCACACCGGCCGGACGGGAGTCGGTGCCCAGTCTGTGACAAGCATCCAGTTCAAAGCGGCGGCCACTTCATTCGAGCAGCATCTGAAGGAATCCGAGGCAACCGCTCTCAGTGACCCCGGCAAGTAGCGCTCAACGCAGACGGTCGTTGCTGTTCAATGGCCACTGACGCCGTCAGCAGTCACTTCCGTCGCCGCCAGCCGGATTGTCCGTGCTGCCAGTTGTTCTTACTGCAGCCGATATTCCGCCTCAGCGATGGCCGTCAGCTCAGCGACGAGTTTTCCGACTTCAGCGAAACGTGCTTTCGGAATACGTGATGCGGGAGCAGCCACGGTGATCGCCCCGACTGGATATCCGTGTCGATCCCGAATTGGTGCAGCCACGCAGTGAATGCCTTCGAGTCCTTCTGATTGATCGACGGCATACCCGCAGTCAACAATTCGCTTCATCTCTTGTCGGAATGCTTTCGCAGTTGTGATGGTCGTGGGCGTATACGCCTTGAACTTTAGCCGCCCGATCAGTTCCTGTTGCTCATCGTCCGGCAGGTGTGCGATTAAAATCTTTCCGGGAGCACAACTGTAGGCCGGACAACTCGCGCCAATTTGGGCTGAGTATTTGAAGGCATGCGTCGCAATCAGTTGCTCGATAATGACCATGCGTGTGTCGACCAGACAACACAACTGAGTGGTTTCACCTGTCTCCCGGTTCAGCTGCCTCATCGCCGCCAGGGACGCTTCGGTGAGCGTCCCGCCGTTCCCCTTGGGCTGCCCCAGCAACAGGAACTTGTTGGTCAGAGAATGCTTCTTTGTCACCGGATCTCGTGAGAGATACCCAAGCTGCTCAAGTTCCTGGGTGATGCGAAAGATTGATGCCGATGGATACCCAAGCTGCTCCACCAGTTCGGCCGTCGTCGCGGCCTGTTGTCGCCTCGCCAGATGCTCAAGGATGGCAATCCCGCGTTGAAGCGTCGGCACCGCAGATTTTTCGCGCGTCTTCGTGGCTGCGTTCATATCAGATTCGACTTCGGCGTTAATCTCACAAATCGAAACGTTCACTGTTGAAATTACATTCACGTGTGAACATACTAACCACAAGTCACCTCTGATGCATCAGCCATCTCACAATCATTTCACAATTCGAGGTACAACTCATGGTCACCACTTCACGTCCCAGGAGTTCTGGATTCACTCTCATCGAGTTGCTTGTCGTCATTGCCATTATCGCCATTCTCATTGCCTTGCTGCTCCCTGCTGTGCAGCAGGCACGCGAAGCGGCCCGTCGCAGCCAGTGCAAGAATAATCTGAAGCAGATTGGTCTGGCGATTCACAACTACCACGACACCCACGGACGCATGCCACCGGGAATGCAGTATCGGGTGTCGGCCTCACGGACAAACATTCGCCAGCCGTTCTACATCCACCTGTATCCGTTCATCGATCAGGCTCCTGCTTACAACCAATACAATTTCAATGTGAACTGGCACGACGACAGCAACGATGCCGTCCGCGTTGCTCAGGTGCCAGGACTGTCGTGCCCCAGCGACAAGATGGAATTGTGGTCTGCAAACGCGGATACCAGCATTCGTGGCAGCTACGCCCTGAACTGGGGAAAAGGGACCTGGTCCGATCGAGATGGCGATGGAACGGCCGAAAGTTCCAGCGGAACAATCGACCGGGCTGGTCCCAACTCTCCACCTTGGGGAAACTGTTATGGCGCCAAGATGAAGGATTTCCGCGACGGCACCAGCAACTCCCTGCTCATCATGGAAATCGTGCAGATGTACGGGGCAGACAACGACTTCCGGGGATGGATATGGAACGATGAGCCCGATGCCTACTCCGTCTACACGCGAGTGACACCCAACAGTTCGGCTCCGGACATCGTGGTGCGATGCGTGAATCGTCCACAGGATAATCAACCGTGCACGACGGCCAGCAGCAATCCGAACGCGGTCACCATTGCTGCTCGCAGCATGCATACCGGTGGGGTGCAGGTCCTGATGGGAGACGGAGCGGTTCGCTTTCTCTCCGATAACATTTCCCTGACTCTGTATCAGGGGCTGGGCACCATCAACGGCAGTGAAGTCGTTGGCGAGTTCTAGTGACTCGAAATGTCTCCACGATTCCCTTGTGGTCGGTTGTCCTCCGTACGGCCGGTCATTGGGGAATCGGTCTGGAGGAGAAGGTCATCTGTTGAGAAACCATTCTTCTGGAGTCACGATGAGAAGTATATTGTTGGTTGCAGTGTTGGGCGTCGTTGGCATCCTGCTGGGGGGATGTGGTGGCGATACCATTCCACGGGTAGAGGTCCAAGGCGAGGTCAAGCTGGATGGTGTGCCGTTGAATGGCGGGTCGGTCACATTCATCCCCGTGGGCTCGGGACCAGCTGCCGGCGCGACGATCGAGAATGGTCACTACGCGATTACTGAAGACAAGGGCCCCAGCCCGGGGGAATACCGCGTGGAAATTCGGTCTCCGAAACCGACCGGAAAACAGGTCGTCGGAACCGATGGAGTGACCCTGGAAGAGCAGTTCGAGGAAGCCGTCCCGGCCCAGTACAACATCAAATCCGAACTGAAGGCCACTTTGGCGTCGGGACAGAAAAATCAGGTCGACTTTGACTTGAAAAAGTAGCGATGTCAGCTGGCTGACAGAATTGGCCGGTGGCAGAGTTCAGGCGATTGTATGGCCTTCAGCGACGGACAAGTTGCGCGGGCACTTGCCGGTGTCGTGCGACCGGCACTGCGGGCCATTGGGCAAATCCCACCTGCGGCTGGTCCGTCAGCTGGCGTTCCAGCACTGGGACGTAGCGTGAACTTTGCGGATCATCGAACAGGTCGCGTCGCCCCCACACCTGAGCCAGGCTGTCTTGATAGAGCAGGACCCAGTCTGCGGACTGCTGAGCCATCAGGTTCGTCGCCGGTTGTTGCTTGCGGCTGATCAATATCAGTTCGGGATCTTCGTAGCGCAGTGCCCGCTCGGGATCAACCGGCGGGGAGAGCGGGCTGCGATAGCGAGGATACGTTGTCCCTTTCCCAAACAGGAAATCGAAATAGATGTCGATGACCTGCTGCGGATAACAGGTGCGAAAACGTCCATCGAAGGCGACTCGCGATGGCATCTCTGCGGCATCGAAGCAGCCCAGGGCGTACTGAGCCCAGTTGAATGTCACAATGGTTCTACCCGACAAGTCGTGGTCAGCCATGTACTGCAGGGCGGCTACGGGGTACTCGCCCCGATTGACGCGGAGCTCGGTCCATTGGGGCCAGCTGGTGCAGACGACGGTCGCAATCCAGAGTACAAGTCCGCCTTGAATCCACCAGCGGCCACTGGCGGGCGCCGGTGCACTGCCTGCGGCGATGATGGCCTCTGACTGATGCCGATTCATTTCCGCAACGATGCCGCGTCGCAATTGATCCAGCGGTCCGGCCATCCAGAAGGCCCAGGCCATTCCCAGCCACGGCAGGTGCCGGATGTGACTGACGCCCTGCCATGTCAGCAGGATCAGCAGCACGGTGTGTGTGAAATCGATTCGCCGCGTGCGCCAGCTGGCCCAGATGGTGGTCAGCACAATGGTCCAGAAGCCGAGTGCTTCGCCAGTCAGCAGCGGCAACCGTTCCCAGTCGTCAATTTCCGGACGGGGAACATTCAGTGCTTCCCACATCCAGAGCGGCAGGCGGGGACCGTATGGATTGAGCAGCGTCGCCAGCAGCAGTGCAGTAGCCATCATTGCGAAACGTTTCACACGCCCCCATCCGGCTGAGCCCCACATGCAAAAGGCTTCAATGGCCCGCAGGCCAAGATAGGCGACTACAATGCAGGCGCCTGCAACGAAGCTGCCATGGGTATTCGCCCACACTGCGCCAATGGGAACCAGCCACCAAAGCTGCCGCATTCGGAAGGAAGAGTAGGGGGGGACGGCATCGGTTGGTGTTCGCGGATCGCGCAGCCACCATGCTCCCGCCCAGCCGGCGAAACACCAGTCGAGCAGCGTCAGTACGATGGCGAACAGTGCGTATCCAAAGACCTGCGGACGAAAGTGCCAGTGAAAGGCGATGGTTTGTGCCAGTACGAGTACAATGAAGCCAATCGTCAGCGGATGCACTCCGCGAGACAGCAGTCGACCAGTTACCAGGCCCAGCACAAGCAGGCTTAATGACAGCTTCAGGGCGAGCAGCCCACCGGCACCCGCCCAGTTGTCGGCGGCGGCCAGCGCGAGTTCCGCCAGGTTTTCGTGATTGATCCAGCGATAACCAATGGCGGTGTAGTTCCACGAGGACTGCATTTCCAGTTCGCCGCTACGCAGCGCCTCCCGGCCATACAGCACGTGCCCCCACAAATCGGGATCGGCCTCGTTCATGGCGAGCAACGACATGGCCGAGACCACGACGGCCACAAGCCACAATGCCCAATCTCGGGTCAGCCAGGCCGTCGTCGTAGCGGTGGTTTCTGGATTTGATTCGCCGTCAGTCATCTGCCGAACTCTGGGGGCAAGGGATACGGGTCCGTAAACAATTTAGCTCACGATTTGGCTGCGGCTGCCAGAATGATGCAGAAAGGCAACATTCGAAGGCCCAAGATCTCCTGTCAGGCGCGCTTTGGGCAGGGCGACTGGAACACGCGTTCACTAGTGGCCTAACATCCGCCGTGAATCCGTCTTGTGGCGTTTCCGGGATTCTCCGTAGGATTCCCGGAGTCAGGCCCTTTTCACTGCCAACATGGACCGTTGGCCCTGCTGATCTGCGATCTCCACGGATGGAATACAAGTTCCGATCACTCGGGAAACACTGTGCCCAAACTGGTGCCCCACTGCATCCGGGCCAGCAGTGTGTCTCTGTTCTGCTGGAAGTCAACGGGCAGCTGGAGCGGTTGGACTACAACCTCGATGCGTGGACAGGTCCTCCCGAACAGGCCATTGGCTATTGGCGTTGTCTCGTACCGTATCCGGAAGCGCGCCAGGCCAATACCGTCGATGTCGAGGTGCTGATGCAGCTGTTTGAGCAGATGATCGACGAGGAACAGGCTTCACGAGAACGGCTGCTGTATGTGCTGACGCTGTTTCTGCTGCAACGCCGACGCCTGAAGCTGGAAGACTCCCACGTGGACGACGATGGCCGGGAGTATCTCTCGGTCGTCGGATCGCGTGGCGAAGGCCCTTACGAGGTGCTCGATCAACAACTCACGCAGGATGAAGTTCGCGAACTGCAAGAGGCACTCACAGCCCAGCTGAATTCGGAATGGGAGGCCGCGTGATGATTCGCCAGTTGGCTCGTGTCGGCCTGACATGGGGATTTCTGCTGTTCGCCCTGGGGTGCCACACGCCGCAATGGATGCGTCGGGAAACCTGTGTGCTCGAGCCAGGCGTTTCCAAGTCGGAACTGGTCGGTTATCTCAATCAGAACATCACCGGAACTCAAACACGTGGTGGTCTGGCTTCGTGGCGCACCAGTAACGCGCGAACATCCATCACCGGTATTCCGGTCTCGCTGCCCACATCAATCGCCGTGGAAGCTCCCCGCAGTTTCCGCCTTCGTGTGTCTCATCCCATGTCTGGCGGGCAGGAAGCCGACATCGGATCGAACGATGAACGATTCTGGATGTGGTCCAAGGACATGCCGCAAATTATGACGGCCAGTCACGAGGATGTCGGCCTGGCGATGAACTACCTGGAACTCCCCGTGCCGATTCAGCCCGACTGGCTGATGGAAGTCTTTGGTGTGATTCCCCTGAATGAACAGGAGTTTCAGCTCAGCCGGCCCGATCCGATGGCTCCAATCGTTGAACTTGTTGCCAATCGTACAACACCGCAGGGAGAGACGGTTCAGCGGATTATTCGCGTGAACACCTGTCGCGGACAGATTACCGAGCACCTGCTGCGTCGCGGTGACGGCCACCTGATCGCCCGTGCCGTCATGGAAAACTATCGACTGCATGAAACCGGAATCTCCATGCCCGGGCTCGTTCGTCTTCAGTGGCCCGATGCCAAGGTTGAAATGCGGCTGGACCTTGGGCGTCCGGAGGTCAACCCGTCTTCTCTTGCATCAAACAAAGCCCTGTGGGAGATCCCCATTATCCCAAATGTCAGCGTTGTTGACATTGGAGAGATTGCCCGCCGTCGCGCAGGAATTCCGAGTTCGGTTGCTCAGGTTGGACATGAATGGCGAGAAGGGGCCGCTGGAGTTGCAACAATCCCCTCGGCAGATGCGAACACCGACACATCGCGTCCGGCGCCTCCATTCGGCAATCCGTGGGGGAACACCGATCCCGCTTTCACCGAGCCGCCGCGACGACGAGACGCACTTGCCGATTCACTTAGCGCTCCGCAGCCCGATCCATCACTCCGGGTTCAGCCTGCAAGCAACGCCGTCCGCACCGCATCGCCTGACGCACCAGTGTGGGCTCAATAGCCCTGCGAAATCGAGTCGACATCGCAGTCGTTTCGGGTTACTGGTCACCTCCAATGGGGCCTGCACAGTCACTCACAAGTGACGCGCCGCTCGAGATCGCAGTTGCTAGTCCGGACGATCGCTTTCCTCGGAGCGACCAGATGCTGTGGTCGTCTCCGGTCCCGTGTCGCGAACCCAGTCGCACCTGATCGGCGTCCGCGAGATTCGAACGTCGCGAGCTCTGTCGCACATCACGCATTCGTGCCGCTGGATGCCAACAGCACGCACAAAACAATCATCGCTGATGTACCAAGCGGTATTGTCTGCCTGTGATTCGCGCGAGTATGCCCTGTTCCATTGCAGGCGCATACGAATGATTTCTGCCTCCGCGTGAACGACGGCCCTGCCAGGGAATTCTCAAAATAGATGCAGCCCACTCGTGTCGCCCCTCCGAATGAAGGGGCGACCAAACGCAGAGGCGGCCCCTTGAGTGAGCATTCCGGGGCATGATTCACGCCGTTTCGTGACGGATCCCCTGCGAATAATCAGCCACGCTCTACTGAATTGGCGCCGCCGTTCTCCCTCCCGGCCAAGGCGTCGTCCCCGTCGCGAACAGAACCTTCGGCACTGGATTTGCGTATTGCATTTCACAGCTGAATTCAACGATCGACGATGATTTGCTCGGACTGGATGTCCCTGCACACAGTCGACCGTGAATCGGCTTTCGATCCCTCCCGACTTCCTTCCCGATGGAGCCTTCCCCCATGCATCCCGTGTCACAGCGTCGAACCGGATTCACGTTGATTGAGCTGCTCGTTGTCATTGCCATCATCGCCATTCTGATTGCCTTGCTGCTTCCCGCCGTCCAACAGGCCCGCGAAGCGGCCCGCCGCACCCAGTGCAAGAACAACATCAAGCAACTTGGCCTCGCACTGCACAACTACCACGACACACACGGAGTATTTCCTTACTCAACAATGGGGGATGCTTCTGTCGACGCCACTTCACCGAGCTCACCAACAACACTCGGTATTTCCGGTGTGAACCAGCGAGGCTGGCTCCACATCCTTCCCTTTATTGATCAGGCAGCGCTCTACAACAAAGCTGACTTCAGCGGAGCGTTTGGCGGTTACAACCGGGGCGGAGCCACCATGGCTGGCGACCCGGCGACCAACGGAAACGGGGCTGTGGTGTCTCATCTGGTGACGGCATTCTTGTGTCCATCGGACCCAGGTGACAGGCAGTTCCGCTCATCGGATAGTACCTATGCCATCAGTGCCGCTGCTTACTCCGCCGGGATGTACGGATCAAAAACGAGCTACGACTTCTCTGTTCAGCGGTACTCGAGTTCCGTATCGCTTTGGGCCGCCTCGTCCGGAACAACCCGTCGTTTGTTTGGACCTCACTCCGGATCACGAATCCGCGACGTCACCGATGGAACCAGCAACACCGCTGCCATTGTCGAAGGAACGCTCGATGTCAAAGACGGCGTTGGCCAGACATGGGGCTACACCAAGTGGGTGGGCAATGGTATCGACCTCGCGGCGAGTGAAGGCATTAACTTCTGGATTTGCTGCAGCTGGCGTACGCCCCCCAATGCAGACACCCGTGCAGGACGTACGAGCAGTTGGGGAGGGCCTGGCAGCAACCACACCGGCGGTGCTCATGTTCTGATGACCGATGGTGCCGTCCGCTTCCTCAGCGAGAACATCTCTTCGGTGACACGTAAAAACCTCGCCTACATTTCCGATGGCGAGGTCATCGGCGAGTTCTAAATCGCACACGCCCGTATGCTTGCTGACTTCTTCCGATCCAGCCTCTTTCTCGATGAGAGGAGGCTGGACGTGAGACGGAGAGCCAGAAACGCAGCATACTCCCTCCCTTTCTTCTGAGCGGGGAAGGGGCCACTCAACACAGTTTCCGGAGCCCGGACAATGACTCCTCCACGAATTCACCATTCAAACAGCCTTGCAGTTCGCGAGCCCCGCTCTGCTGCAAAGCCCCGTTCCCAGCGATGGCTGGCTGCCGTTGTGCTGCTGGCGGCCTTTGGCTGCGGCGGTTCCTCTTCTGAGTTTGACACCTCCGTGCTCGTCCCTGTGACGGGCCGGGTCACCCTGGATGGGAAACCAGCCCAAGGGGTTGCGGTCGTGTTTCATCCGAAATTGAACACCGTAGGAACCGGGGCATTTGCCGTCACCGATGAAAACGGAAGCTTTACACTCGACCATCGCTCCGGCGAACAGGGCGTGGAACCAGGCGGATATGCCGTCACCTTTTCACGATACACACAACCCGACGGCTCTCCCATCCCTCCGGGAGCATCCGCAGCCGACGTCGGTGCCGTCGAATCCATGCCCAAACAGTACACCGACGCCACCAACCCCAGGCTCCCGACGCAAGCTGACGTGTCAGCAGTCGGGGGGACTTTCGAGTTCGAGCTCACGAGCCAAAAGCTCGCCCGCCGGTAACCCCAGTCCGACATGCGGACCCGGCCCCGGCATAGAGAACTGGCCGAATCAGCTCGTCGCTATCGTGGCACAAAAAAGCAGCCACCACCGTAACCGGTGGCGGCTGCTCGAAGTAAGTTTCGTGTCTCGTCTTAGTCGATGATCTTGGAAATCGGGAACTCGACGATTCCCGTCGCTCCGACGTCGCGCAGCTTGGGAATAATGGTTCGCACGATCGACTCTTCAATGATCGTGTTCACGGCCACCCAATCGGGATCAGACAGTGAGGCGACGGTGGGGTCCTTCAGGGCAGGCAGCCCGTTCAGAATGCGGGGGAGATCGGCGCGGCGAACGTTCATCATCAGTCCGACCTTCCCTTCTGCAGCGAGGCAGGACTGAAGCATCAGGGCGATGTTGTCGATCTTCTGCTTCTTCCAGGGATCTTTCAGGGCATCCTTGTTCGCGATGAATCGCGTGGTGCTCTGCAGCACTTCGTCCAGAATTCGCAGGTTATTGGCCCGCAATGAGGAACCGGTCTCGGTCACTTCGACAATGGCATCGGCAAGACGCGGAGGCTTGACCTCGGTGGCGCCCCACGAGAACTCCACATCGGCGGTGACACCATGTTTTTCCAGATAGGCCTTCGTGAGGCCTACCGCTTCGGTCGCGATTCGTTTCCCTTCCAGATCCTTTACCGACTGGATCGGCGAATCTTCGGGGACGCACAGCACCCAGCGCACTGGTCGGCGGCTGACTTTGGAAAACACCAGTTCGGTGACTTCCTGCACATCAGCCTGTGTTTCGCAGACCCAGTCGTAGCCGGTAATGCCGGCGTCCAGGATCCCGTTCTCAACGTACCGGGCCATCTCCTGCGCGCGAATCAGCAGGCATTCGATGTTGTCATCGTCGATTGACGGGTAGTACGACCGCGATGAAAAGGTGATGCGGTAACCCGCCTTCTTGAACAGTTCGGCAGTTGCATCTTGCAGGCTGCCAGCCGGAATCCCCAGCTTGAGGATGTGATCAGACATTGTGCTTTGAACTCGTGGGTTACGGGATTCGAATGCGCCGACCGGCAACGAGGATGTTGCGGCTTCACTGGCGAACTACTTCTTCTTGTAGACCTCGGCCGGGTCGAACACCCGTTCTCCTTCCACGGAGACCCCGCCGGAAGCCGGGTCGACGCGACGGAAGAAACAGCTCTGGTAGCCTTCGTGGCAGGCGGCTCCGCCAATCTGGTTGACTTTCACCAGCAGGGTGTCGGCGTCGCAGTCGAAGTACAGCCCCAGCAGTTCCTGGACGTTGCCGCTCTCTTCCCCTTTACGCCACAGTTTCTTCCGCGAGCGACTGTAGTAGCAGACACGACCGGTCTTGAGCGTTTCTTCGTACGCCTCGCGATTCATGTAGGCCAGCATCAATACTGTCCCGCTGGCTGCATCCTGAGCGATCACAGGGATGAGTTCCGCCTTTTGAAAATCCGGTCCGTTCACGTTTCTTCAATCGAGTGAGTACAGAGGAAAAACAAACAGGGGACGATTCGCACCGCCCCCCGACCATGCTCCTGGTGCGACACGAACCTAGTTGGAAAGTTCGTAGTCGACTTCCTTTTCTTTATCCGCCCCGAAGCTCGTGCGAAATGCATCCACAACGCCAGCGACCGTCTTTTGCGGTCCGGTCACCTTGAGGAAGTAATTGCCCTTGCCTTCGACCATCAGGATGACGGCCAGCATGCGATAGTTTTCAACCGGAGCCGTCCGCCCCTGAATAGGGGGGCCAACCGGCTTCTTGTAGGTGCCCTGCATGTCGACAAGCACATAGTCGCCGTGCGTTGATGCGCCTTTTCGCATCTTGACCTGGCGTCCCTCTCCCTCGAACTGAGTGACCCAGCGAGAAACGTTCTGCTCAACGCTGCCACCGAACGGCGGGAACACCACCAGTTCGCTGGTTTCGGTGTCTCCTTCCGCAGAGGGAATCGCAAACTCCGCCAACCGAAGACGGCTGGAAGGTTGCATCGACTTCCACTCGGCGGGAATCGTCAGTTTCAAATCCTGAAGTTCGACAACCCGAGGTTCTTCGGCCTGCACTGCAGTGGAGACCACGAACAGACAACACGCGAGAGCCGTCACGCACCAGAGTCGATATGCAGTCATCACCAAGCCTCCATCAATCAGCTCAGGGCTGACACGAAATATGGTCACAGAACGCCGATCGGAGCGGGGGCGGCCCGCTCTTTGCCGCAACGGGCAAAGCTGATCAGGTTTGCGACTGGATTGTGAAGTACGCATCGTCGGAATTCAAACGCAAGAGGCATTCCGTCGGCAACGTCAACCAACTTTGATGGTTTCGGCAAGTCTGCGTTCTGGCAAACTTCGTCCTCGCATCGGTGTGGCAGGCGGTCGGGGACAGGATTCGCCTCACCTCGCATTCCGCACTTCCGGTAGCGGGTATTCGGCAATTGCAATTCCGAGTTCCCGCACCTCCTGTAATCGCCGCCAGGCCCGTGTGACCAGTTCTTCACGGGCCGCCACATCGTCGGCGTCAAGCTGATCCTTGGCGAATGCCCCGTTCGCAACAACGGGCGTAAACGACTTGTCGACAATGAATTGCGTTAGCGTGGGGTTGCATCGCAGGTGACGTTCCGGGGCCGTCATCAGTTGTCGGCCGTCGATCTCTCCGAGGACGTACCTGAGGTACAGGTCGCTGTCGGTAATGTCATGCACGTACTTTCCGCACACTTCACACACATATCCCTCGTCGCACTTCGCCATGCTTTTCTCCGACTCTCTGCTGTGGTTGGCCGGTGGAGATTCTAACGATTGCGGTGTCGTTTGGCGTACCGGGCAGAGGGCCGCCGGATTACTTGACCGGGCTTCGCCAAGTCCTCCCGTTGACCTGACCGATTATCAGTCCTAGCATGCGAAGTCTTCGAAGGTTACGAAGATCTGGCAAGCGGATCGGCAGGATCCTTCCGGAATCGGCCAAGATCGGCAGGTTTCTGACGAACCACCTGCTAATCAGCCACAATCTGCGCGACTTCCCCTTCGAACTGCAGGACAACTCACCTAAACTCCCCACGGACTGGGCGTTGCATGGTCGACACGACGTCGACTCGCGAGGTCTCGGTCCTTCCCGGAGAACGGACTTTCCAATCGGTAGCCACACATGGACCTTTTTGATCGCGTCGGCGATTTCTTCACTTCGGCCACAGAGGCACTGGATACTGGGATCCGACGCATGTTCGGATCGTCCAACGAGCGCGAGATTCGCCGCATCGGCTTCTTGCGCGGGAGAGACGGAAATACGCAGATTGCCCCCGGCTCGATTCTCGACCGCATTCAGCAGTTTGAGCCCGCCTACGAAAAGCTCACCGACGCCGAACTGAAGCAGACCGCTGAAAAAATGCGGGCCCGGCTGCGAAACGGCGAAACGCTCGACGACATCCTTCCGGAAGTCTTCGCTGCGGCCCGTGAATCCGGCAAACGCTATTTGAAAATGCGGCACTACGATGTGCAGATGGTGGGGGGGTACATTCTCCACACTGGTCGCATCGCCGAAATGATGACCGGGGAAGGCAAAACCCTGGTCGCCACATTGCCTGCTGCGCTCAATGCGATGGCCGGGCATGTGCATCTGGTGACGGTGAATGACTACCTCGCCAAACGTGACATGGAATGGATGGGCCCGCTGTATATGGGGCTGGGCCTCACCGTGGGGGCCATTCAGGGGTCCATGGCGCCGCACGAACGGCAGCCTTCCTACGCCTGCGACATTACCTACGGAACGAACAACGAATTCGGCTTCGACTATCTGCGTGACAACCTCAAGAAGCGGGCTGAGCATCAGGTACAGGGGCCGCTCGATTACGCGATCGTCGACGAAATCGACAACATCCTGATCGACGAAGCCCGTACCCCGCTGATCATTTCCGGTCCTGCGTTCGACGATGTCACCCGCTACCCCGTGGCCGATCGCATCGCGCGGCAACTGGTGAAGGATGTCCACTTCGAGGTCAAGGAAAAGGAACACACCTGCCATCTGACGGAAGAGGGGATCCGCCGGGCTGAAGAACTTGCCGGCGTCGAGAGCTTCTATACGTCGGGTAACATGGAGTGGCCGCATCTCATCGACAACGCTCTCAAGGCCCATCACCTCTACAAGCGTGATGTGAGCTATGTGGTCGAAGGCGGACAGGTGGTCATCGTTGATGAACACACCGGCCGCAAGATGGAAGGCCGCCAGTGGAGCGATGGGCTCCATCAGGCCGTGGAAGCCAAAGAAGGCGTGAAGGTCAAAGAAGTTTCGCAGACGTACGCAACGGTCACGCTGCAGAACTACTTCAAGATGTACAAGAAGCTGTGCGGGATGACCGGTACAGCCATGACCGAGGCGAACGAGTTCTACAAGATCTACGGCCTCGATGTCATTGAAGTGCCGACCAACCGTCCGACGCAGCGCATCAACCATCAGGACGTCATCTTCCGCACCGAGCGGGAAAAGTGGCACGCCGTCGTCGACGAGATCGTCGAGGTCCATAAGCAGGGTCGTCCCGTACTGGTGGGAACCGTCTCGATTGAAAAGAGCGAAAAACTCAAATCGCTGTTGGACAAGAAGGGGGTCAAGTGCGAACTCCTGAACGCCAAGCATCACGCCCGCGAAGCGGAAATCGTTGCGCAGGCCGGGCGCCTGAATGCCGTGACGATTTCGACCAACATGGCCGGTCGTGGTACGGACATCATCCTTGGCGGGAATCCTGAGCAGATCGCCTGGGATACA
Organism: Planctomycetaceae bacterium; assembly: GCA_020426515.1. Lineage (GTDB taxonomy): Bacteria > Planctomycetota > Planctomycetia > Planctomycetales > Planctomycetaceae > JACKHO01. The sequence goes on from JAGQPW010000022.1 coordinate 31,368, forward strand.
CTCAAGACAACGTATGCCTCGCGTCTCGACATTCCCAAATCGGAATGGGAAGACCTCTGCCGACAGATTGCTGAACGTGAAGGCATGAAGGCCGAAGGCCGCAAGGTCGCAGAGATTGGCGGACTGCATGTGGTTGGTACGGAGCGACACGACTCCCGCCGAATCGACCTGCAGCTTCGCGGTCGTGCCGGTCGTCAGGGCGACCCTGGTTCCAGCCGCTTCTTCCTGTCGCTGGAAGACGATCTGATGCGGATCTTCGCCGGCGACAAGGTCAAGGCCATGCTTACATGGCTGGGGATGCAGGAGGGAGAAGCCATCGAGCACTCGATGGTCACCAAGCAGGTTGAAAAGGCCCAGAAGCGAGTTGAAGAACGCCACTTTGAGGCTCGCCGCAACCTGCTGGAATATGATGAAGTCATGGACCACCAGCGCAAGGAAGTGTATGCCTATCGGCAGCGCATTCTCGATGGGGCCAACGTCCGCGACCTGATGATGGGGATGATCGATCAGCAGGTCGAGAAGTGGGCCTCGCAGTTCCTTTCGGAAGCGTACCGCTGGGAGACGGCAGCAGCATTCGGCGCACAGCATCTGGGGATCACCGTCGATGCCAGCGATGTCCGGGACATGACTCTCGAACAGATGCGGTACTACCTGCTGGACGAAGCAAACCGTCAGGGGGAGATGCACATCTATGAGCAACTCGAAGAGAACCTGCCGGATGATGTCGATCAGCGCGACTGGAACTGGCAGGCGCTCGCAGGCTGGGCGAATCGGCAGTTCCACCTCAACCTGAATGACCGGGAACTGCGGAAGATTGCCCGCGAAGGATCAGCCGATGAGAACGCATTCAATCGCGATGCTCTTGTGCGTTTCCTGACCGAGCGGGCCGAGGAAATGCTCAGTCGTACCGACTTCAGTCCACTGGAAGTCATTCTGGCCGACAACTTCGGGCAGCAGCAGCTCTCGGGCTATCTCCGACAGCAATTTGGCGTTGAGATTACGCCCGAGGACCTTTCGAAGATCGAAGATCCTCAGGACGCCATTGCCGTAGCTCAGCAGAAGGTTCGCGATCAGTACCGCGATCGGGAAATTCGCTTCCCCGTTCTCGTGGGACTGAACCGCTTCATGTCCCGTCATCAGGACCGCGAAGGGTTGATCGCCTGGGCCAACCAGCGATTCGAAACACATCTGACTGACGATGATTTCAAAGAAAAGGAACGCCAGCAGGTGATTGATCTGCTGATCGAACGCGCCACCAACTTCTATCCCGATGCAGAAACCTGGGTAGAGTTTGAACAGCGACTCGATGGTGCCTTCGACCCCGAATCCGACATCAGCCTCCCGGAACTCGCGACCTGGGCGAAAGCTGAACTGGAAATTGACCTGAATCCAGATGACCTCGCCGGGATGACTGTCGAGCGAGGCCGGGCGCGGGTCATGCAGATCTTCAGTCAGCGATATCGCCCGGAATTCAGCCAGGTTGAACGGGATGTCCTCCTGGAACTGCTGGACAACGGATGGAAGGGGCACCTGTACGGGATGGACCTGTTGCGGTCCGGAATTGGTCTCGTTGGTTACGCCCAGAAAGATCCCAAGGTCGAATACAAGCGGGCCGGGATGGCGGCCTTCGACGAAATGTGGGTTCAGCTCAGCGAAACTGTCACCAGCACGATGTTCCGTGTCGAATCACAGAGCTCCGCTGCGTATCTCGATGATCTGTGGGCCAATGCGTCCGCACATCACGATCAGGCCATGTCCGCCGCGCAGGAGGCGCGCCTGCAGATGGAAAGTGGCGGGGAAGGGGAGGATGGTGACGCTCAAGCGGTCGAAACCATCCGCAACTTTGAAGAAAAAGTTGGTCGTAACGACCCGTGTCCCTGTGGCAGCGGCAAGAAATACAAGAAGTGTCATGGGGCGTAAGTCCCACGGACTGAGCCGACTGTGCTTGTTGTCGAGTTTCCGCAATTGAGACTCTGCGTGAATCGGGTCCCAGCTGCCTGTCCCGGTAGCAATCTGGGAATCGCCCGTTATGATTCGGAGAAGACGGGGGTAAGAAGTGTCCGGTCGCCGTGTGTGGCGCCGGGGTTACCATCCCCACGGTTCCGACAACGGACGATCGGATGGCTGATCTGTTTCATGAATGCGGCATTGCGGCCATCTACCATTACGGAGATGAACGCTCGTCCGTTCTGAAGAGTGTCCCTCCCGAAAAGGCATCCCGACTGATGCCTCGGATGCTGTTGGATATTCAAAACCGCGGCCAACTGGCGGCGGGAATGACAACATATCGTCCCAATGACACTGAATTGCTCCGCACGCACAAGAACGTCGGATCAGTGACGGAGGTCTTTCGCCTCAATCACAAGGCGAAATACAACAACATCATGCGGGAGCACGAAGGCTATGCGGCCATCGGGCATGTCCGTTACGCGACCTGCGGCAAGGACGACAAACGCTACGCACAGCCTTTTGAACGCTCGCACCTGGAGAAGCGAAAATGGTTCTCCTTTGGCTTCAATGGTCAGCTGGCGAACTACACCGAACTGCGCGATGAAATTCGTTCTCAGGGGGATTTTCACCTCGCCCGCGAGACCGATACAGAAACGCTGATGCATCTCATCAGCCAGGAAATTTCGCAGCAGGAGCGAGGTGTCAACCTGCCGCAGTTGCTGCGAAACGTGTACGCCCGTCTCGACGGGGCCTGTAACATCGTGTTCCTGAACTCCGTGGGCGACATGTTCGTCTCACGAGATGCTCTCGGTTTCCGGCCTCTGTGCTATGCCGATCGGGATGGATGCTTCGCTGCTGCCAGTGAAAGTGTGGCCCTCTCCAATCTTGGTTTCGCGCCGGAGGAAATTCACGACCTGGAACCAGGGCACGCCATCATCATTCAGAAGGGGGTATTGCAGAAGATCCGTTTTGCAGAACCCCACAAGTTGGCCCACTGCTTCTTCGAATGGATCTACTTTGCCAACGTCTGTAGTCGCCTGGACGATCAGAGCGTGTACATGACGCGCAAGCGACTGGGCGAAGAACTGGCCGCTCAGGAGCTGGCTCGTCCTGTCGTCGATGTCGCGAATGATGAAAGCGTCATTGTCGTTCCGGTTCCCGACACGGCCAAGGCGGCTGCGGAAGGGATGGCATTCGATCTCAAACGCCCCTGCCTGGAAGGCCTGATGCGTCACCGGGCTCTGGGACGCACGTTTATCGAAGGCGAAGACCGGGAAGACAAAGCCCGGATGAAATACATCCCGCTTCCGGAAGTGCTGGAAGGTAAGAAGATTTTCCTCGTGGATGACACGATCGTCCGGTCCACGACAATGAAGGTGCTGATTGACCAGCTGCGGAGCAAAGGCAAGGCGTCGGAAGTTCATGTCCGCATTGCCTGCCCGCCAATTATGGCCCCCTGTTTCTACGGCATCGACATGTCGGAAATCGGGGAATTGTTCGCTCCCGAATTCGCCTCCCCTGGCGTTCCGATCGGTCAGGCCGAAGAAGATCGCATGGCCGCAGCGCTGGGAGCCGACAGCCTCCGTTACCTGCCGATTGAAGCGATCTCCCGTTCTGTGGGGCGGCCTGAATCACAATTGTGCCAAGCCTGCCTGACCGGAAATTATCCGACACCGGCAGGCAACAAGCTCTATGGTCGTTGCCTGGAGAAGGCCGCCGAGCGGAAAGCTCGTGGCGAAACGGGTAGCCGCAACTCACGACAACGCATGATTGAGGATGATGAATCGGTGCCGCTGATTCCGGCCCGACTGTAATTCGCCCAGCAGGTTTCCCATGCAAGCGCTGCGCTTCCACTCCTGTGGCGATCCTGCGCAGGTCCTCCGACTGGAAGACATCCCCACGCCGCAACCTGGTCCGGGCGAAGTTCTCGTGCGGATGCTCGCCGCACCGGTCAATCCCTCGGACCGGATGTTCATCGCTGGTACCTACGGTCAGGCGGCACAGGTCCCTGCCACCGCAGGATTTGAAGGTGTTGGCATCGTCATTGAAAGTGGCGGTGGATGGCTGGGGAGATTTCTCAAAGGGCGACGTGTTGCGGTTGGTTGTCGATGGGGCGGAACATGGGCCGAACAGCTTGTTCTTCCTGCTCACAACTGCGTCCCCTTGCCTTCCGCGATTGATAACCACCAGGGAGCCGTATTCCTGGTCAATCCGGCGACCGCGTACATCCTCACGCGACAACTCCTGAAAGTGCCGCGTCGCGCCTGGCTGATTCAATCGGCGGGAGCGTCGCACGTCGGGCGGATGGTGGTCCGACTGGGAAAGCACTTTGGCTTTCGAACACTCAGTCTCGTACGCCGGACCGAGCAGGTTGCATTGCTGAAATCACTCGGTGCGGATGCCGTGGTGCATGTTCCTGACGAGAGGCCTGCGACACTTGCAGCCGCAACGGAGGCTATCGCAGCGCACCTCGCCGGAGCTCCGCTGCGATACGCGCTTGATCCCGTTGGGGGCCCGATAGGCAGCCTGTTTGTTCCGCTGCTCGATCGTGGCGGTCGACTGATTGTCTATGGAGCACTTTCGGACCAGCCACTGGAAATCTCACCCCGCGACCTGATCGCAAGAGGGGGAGGCGTGGAATCGTTTTGGCTGGGCCCGTGGATGGATCAACTGCCACTCCTCGGCAAACTGTCGTTAATTCGCAAGCTCACTGGTCTCGTTCGCAGGGATGTCCTGTCGACGTCGCAATTCGAGACGTATCCTCTCGAGCAGTTTTCCGCGGCGCTCACTGGACTCAATCACACCAATGGCCAGCGCATTCTGCTGCAGTGCAGCACATGAACTTTTCTGCCGGTTCTACCGTTCGAGTGAACCAGGGCGAACCACTTTCATTCAATCTCGAATGTAACAGTGACAGGGCAGGGCATCTCCATGGCCTCCAGTCGCTCAAACAGTGCAGCGAGTCATCCGGGGCGTCGAAAATCTGCCGAATGAGCGGGATGTAGCGACCACGACATTTGCATGGCCCGGATTCAAGCGGCCTGCGGGCCTATGTCCGGTATATCCGGCTCTTTTGGCCAGTTTCCCATGCTTGACCAGCAGGACTCGTCGGTCAGACCACGCGATTTCGCGACCGAATTACGGCACTCTCTCAGATCAAGTTCATCGCGTCGGCATTTCGAGTGCTAGGTTTCAAACGTTCGCGACACGTCCTTCGCCAAGCCAATAGCCAATTCGCATTCCCACTGGGTCCTCCGGGATCAAGCGGGCGAAACCTGAAACCGGAGCCTCCCCCATGGGATTCCTCAAACGCCGTGATCGAAGCAGCTACCGCGATGCCACCCCGGCTGGCAGTCAGAGCAGCTTCAAGGATATCACCGAACAACAGCTCGACGAGCATTTGGGCATTGCCCGCTATGGCAGTTTCCTGCTGACGGATGCCGTGCGCCCGGCATTTGACCTGGCCGTGGTCCCCAGTGCCGGCTGGCGGCACAACGTGTATCAGGACCAGGAGACCGGCATTAAGGTGCCCGTCATCATGGCCGCACAAACCCGCGAGAAGTTGTTCGATCTGTTCATCGATCTGCTTGATCCGCTGGGAGAAGAAGTCGATGTGGTGCTGGAAACCAGCCACGACATGGACCATGAACTGCATAACGATCTCTATCGAGAAGCGTTCGATCGTCCGATCCTGCAGAGCATTCTGCTTGACTACGAAGACATGCTGCTCAACGACGGCTGCTGCGGCATCGCCGTTCTGAACTCACGGATTCCAATGGAAGTCCAGTTCGATGAGCACAAGCAACTCATCATGTACGGACACGACCTCGATCCGTTCATCGACATTCTGCACGACCATGGCCTGTACGAAAGTGAAACGCTGCGCTTCATCAGCGAAGCCGAACACATCCACTCGACCACCGACGACAACGCGGAACTGTTCCGTGAACTGACATACCGCCTGGGCGTTGACCAGGACTAGTGCAAGTAAACGTTGGTCAGGCAGCTCCAGAGGAGAGGGTGACTGCCGATGCCAGCCATCAGGGAGCACAGGATGGCTCCTTCCCTCCGGTGCCTTCCGCCCCTCCGAAGCGACCGATGAATGTACTCCGCTCTATCTGCTGTTTGCTGTTGCTGACTCTCGGCTCAGGTTGCGCCGGTTGGGGCCGTGCCAGCATGTTCCCGCCTCCCGGAATCGTACCGGCCGAGACCGGCGTCGCGACTCCCAGTCAGGTGACGCCGCAAACCGATCCACTGCGGACCAATAAACCTGCCGAGCCAGCCCCGGCGGCGACTCCAGATCAGTCCAACGAAACGTTCAAGACTCCGCAGCCAAAGCCGAACTCCTCCTCACCCGTGGTGCCTCAACCGCAGACTTCACCGGAAGAGCGAGAGTCATCGCCAGTCCCACGCGAAGACAATTGGAGACCCAGCAGTCCTGTTGATCGTGCAGAGCCACCCAGGACAGTCGAGCCGCCTCAACGTTCCACGCGCTCACCGGCCCGGGGCAATCCGAGTGATGTCGAACTCGGGCAGCCCGCCCCATTTCCCACTCTGCCGCAGCGCGGAGCCCCTGCAACCAAGCCCGAAGAACCTGTCGAGGAAGAACGGGGCCGACCGATTGCCCAGGGAATCGCCAATGTCAGTGAGGCTCGACCTGTCGACAAGCCACATCGTCCAACTGGCTGGGAGTTGACGCTTCAGTCGACCGGACAGCGCCCACTTCAGGTTGCCACGGCCAGTTCGGGGCAGCGTGGAGCACGGGTGTTCCTGACCGGCAGCATGTCCGGACTGGAAACGGAAAGCGTCAAGCTGCTGGATGAGTTTGTGGAGCTGCTGACCACCGGGCCACTTCCTCAATCCAGCCTCTCGATTCTGCGTACTCCCAACCCGGACGGCATCGCAGAACACACGCGGACGAACCTGAATGGTGTCGATCTCAATCGCAACTTCCCGTCCACTCGATTTACGGCCATTCCGAATCAGCTCACAGGACCACACCCGGCCAGCGAGTTGGAAACACAACACGTGATGAGGCTGCTGCGAGACTTCGCTCCCACTCGTGTGATCCATGTGCGGAGCAGCTTTTCCAGCAAACCACTGGTGATGTTCAACAAGCGAGCCGCCCAGACATTTGCCAAAGGCGATGTTCCCGAAGATGTCGACTACGCCGTGTACGCCGGGGAGTTCAAGGCCGGATCTCTCGAAGAATTTGCTTCTCTAAGGCTGGACGCAGAGGTCATCACAATTCTGTTGCCGCTGGACGGTTTCCGCTCCCTGCAGGCCGCTGAACTGCTGAAATTTGTCGACCTGCAGTCCTCGGCAGATGCAACCGGTCCGAGGACCGAGTTGGCGACTGTTCCTGAAAGCAAATCGGAAGCGGTTGACCCCGCTCAGAGTCAGGCGGCAACCGGTCGACCCGATGGAGAGCTGGGATTCGTCGAGCTCCTCCCACCGCCGCCGCACGTTTCGGCATCGGCGGGCGGAGAGGTTGAAGACCCGCGGTATTACGAACTCCCTCCACCTCCACTGCAATAGTCATCGGCCACCCCGAACCTGACGTGGCGAGACACTGTCCCCTGCATGGCGGCGTTCCGCGTCGCCGGGACTCCACTCAAGTCGCCAGTACCATTGAGCCGATTTGTTCCGTCATGCAAACTCTCATCCGCACCAACACGGTCTGTTGTTGTCCCGAGGCGGCCTCCGCCCCCCGGGAACGTTGCGTGATGTCGACATAGAACGGTCACCACAAGACACAATGATCCCGTCAGGGTTGGAAGCCATTGTCGCTTCCAACCCTTTTTTCGTGGACTGAAGATACTCGGAGTATGTCAATGGATTTTCTGGACCGCTTAACCACGGATGCCTGGATCACGCTGGGGGTTGTCGCGTTTTTGTTTCTGGCCCTGTTGAAGAACATTGCGGCCCCCGACCTGCTGTTTCTTGGGGCAGCTGCAGTGCTCGCTTTGTCGGGAATTATTACACCCGAGGAAGCCTTTGCAGGGTTCTCCAATACGGGGATGCTGACTGTCGCTGCGATGTTCGTGGTGGCGGCTGGCCTGCGGGAGACGGGCGTTCTTGATTACCTCGGCCACCATTTGCTGGGAGGGGCGAAAACGGAGCGAAGTGTCCTGACACGCCTGGCCGCTGTTGTCATGCCGATGTCGGCCTTTCTGAATAATACGCCTATTGTCGCCATGTTCATGCCACTGGTGCTCGACTGGAGCCGCCGGAATCATGTCTCCCCATCGCGACTTCTGATTCCGCTCTCCTACCTCACCATTCTGGGAGGTACTTGCACACTGATCGGAACCTCGACGAACCTGGTCATCAGCGGCCTGATGGTAGACGCCGGATTGCCCGAGATGGGACTGTTTGAAATTGGCTGGGTCGGACTGCCTTACGCTCTCATTGGCATCGCCTATCTGTTTCTTGCGGGCCCCAGACTTCTTCCGGAACGCAAGGAACTGCTGGAGCAGTTGGGTGAGTCGCGTCGTGAGTATCTGGCCGAAATGCTCGTACAGCCCGGTTGCCGACTCGTTGGAATCTCCGTCGGATTGGCAGGACTGCGTCAACTTCCGGGACTGTTCCTCATCGAGATCGACCGCGACGGCGAGATCATCGGCCCGGTGGGCCCCGACGATGTCATTGCCGCTAACGATCGACTGGTCTTCACGGGCATTGTCAGCAGCATCATCGAACTTGAGAAAATCGTCGGGCTGGTCCCCATCGCCGATCCCGACTACGAAGTCTCGCCGCGGCAACAGCGCAAGCGACGGTTGTGCGAAGCGGTGATCTCCGAGAATTCCCCGCTGGTCGGGAAGACTGTTCGCGATGCCGAATTTCGGGCCAAATACGGAGCCGCCGTGGTCGCCGTGCATCGTGGCGGCCATCGCGTCGAAAAGAAGATTGGCGACATCACATTGCGTCCCGGCGACACGCTGCTGCTGCAGGTTGGGCCGCATTTTCTCCGAGCCCACCGTCACGATCCGGCATTTTACCTCGTCAGCGATGTCGATGACTGGAGGCCATTGCGTCACGACCGGTCATGGATTGCGCTCGTCATCTTTGCCGCGCTCATCGTGCTTATGTCGACGGGGACCATTCCGATCATTGTCGCCGCGATGCTCTCTGCCGTGGCTATGGTCGTTGCCGGCTGCATCTCAACGGGCGACGCCCGCCGCAGCATTGAATGGCAGGTTCTTATCACCATCGCGGCTGCATTCGGAGTTGGGACGGCACTGCAAAATTCCGGAGCAGCTACGGCGGTGGCAACGGCGCTCGTCGAATTGACCCGCGCGGGAGGCCCAATCGCGGCGCTGGCTGTCATCTACCTGCTGGGATCGATTCTCACGGAGTTGATTACAAACAATGCCGTCGCAGTGCTCATGTTTCCGTTCTGCCTGGAAACGGCCCGGTTGTACCAGGTCGATTCCCGACCGTTCCTGATCGCCCTCGCCCTTTCGGCTTCCGCCAGCTTTATGACGCCAATCGGGTATCAGACCAATATGATGGTGTACGGCCCCGGCGGATATCGGTTCTCGGACTTCATGCGCATCGGCACCCCGTTGAACTTCGTCCTGTGGGTCGTCGCCATCGTGCTGGTCCCCCTCATCTGGCCGTTTGCCGCCATCGTGCCACAGTAGGATCGCAAGGGCGAATGCCCTGCGATGTAACTGGAGTCTTTGGCAGAATGTGCAAAGTTTGCCCAACAGGATTGCCGATCTCTCCCAATGGGGAGGGATGCGCGATGCGATCTGCGCTGCTAATTCTGTTGATGTTGTCCGGGTGTCAGTGCTGTGGCTTCACCGAGAGCTACCAGGACCACGTTGATCACATTGCGGACCACGAAGGGCACTGGGACCGCTGGTATCGCCCCGGCCTCGATCTGACGCGTATCGGCCATCGTGACTGGTGCCAGAATCGCATCAATCACTGGCTCTGCCCGTGCCGTTGTGAGCGTCCGACGATGTTGCCCTGTGGGCATCAGGTTTACACTTCGCAGGTGAACTCGGTCTCGCCGCAGTCTCCACCTGTGGAACCGCCGCCGCTTCCCGCTGAGCCAATGCCGTTCTCGCCGCCGGAAACCGACTCACTGCCGCTGCCAACGCTTCCCGATCCTCTTCCGGTTCCAGAAGTCGAACCAGCCGTTGAGCCGGCGGTCAAGCCGACGGCATTTGAAGGCGAACCGGAGGATCTGCTTGTTCCACCCGTTCCATCTTCCGAGCAGGCTCCCAAGGCTTTGCCGAAGGTCGATCAGGAAACGGAGTTGCTCCCGTGGTCCATCCACAAGCCGGCGACAAGCACTCAGATCAAGACGAAGCCGGTGGCGAAGACTCGCAATGGTCATGTCATTGCCCCGCGACCGGACAACAGTGCCTTGCCGGAATGGGCTCGGAATCCCAGCCAGTAGCACGTCGGATTACGAAGCAGCCGGAACGGCAAACCGGCAGCTGTAATAGTGACACAGGGCAATGGCACTCGCATCGGCCACATCGTTCGGCTCAAGAATGCGTTCCAGGTTCAGTTCGTGCCGTACCGCATCCTGAATCTGTTCCTTGGAGGCCGTTCCGGAGCCGGTCAGCAGCTTCTTGACCTGTCGGGGCGTATAGTGAATCACGGAGGCCTGACGTTCGGCAGCGGCAAAGAGGATGGCGCCACGAGCATGGGCCATCAGCACGGCCGTCTTGGGATTGCGGGTCATCGAAAAAACCTGCTCGATGGCCACGGCTTGAGGCTGGAACTCGGCCAGCAACTCACGCACGCCACTCCCAATTTCATGGACACGTTCGGCCAGCGTGAGCTTGGCTGTTGAACGGATCACGCCTCCTTCAATTAGTCGCGGCCCCTTCGGTGTTCGGCGCAAGATTGCATAACCGGTCCGATTCAGGCCGGGGTCGATTCCCAGATAGACATCGGGCACTGCTCCCGACACCGTATTTCCGATCGCGAACCCCACGTCGCCGATCCTGTTGCGAGACATACGAACATCCTTTTGAAGCATCGCGTGGGAGATGGGGCGAACTTTGTTCAAAGTCTGCTGAATTCCGAGTGGCGGCCAATACGTGAACGATTGTACCGACACGGTTGCCAGCATGGGAGAGGAACTCGCCAGCAATGCTCAAACAGCTGAGGCCCGCTGGATCAGAGTTGGCCGGGTTGCGGCAAAGGTTTGCACGTTGGGAGAAGGCCGTGCGAGCGGACGTCCAACTCGGGGGAACCATCCATGGTCCCCGAAGTTGACTTGAGGCAGGCTGACTCAGCTTGCGCGGATGCGGTCTTCCAGTGTCTGCATCAGATCGCTGAGTGGCCAGGTTTCGCCACCGAGACGCACCTGCGTTCCGGATGCGAGTTGAGCGGCCACCTTGCGTTCAGCCGACATGACCGTGCTGTGGTTGCGTTTGCCAAAGTGCTCCCCAATTTCGCTGTAGGGAACATTGGCCAGACGCCGAGCGAGGTACATCGCGAGCATCCGGGGTTGCGTGGAAGCCTGCTTGCGCGACGTGCCCCGCAGATCATTTTCACTCACGCCGAACACATCGCACACCACCTGCTCGACATCCGTGAGACGGATAATCTTGAGGCAGTCCCGTTCGAGACGACCCAGCACCTCGCGAGCCGCTGATGTCCCCACCTTGCGGTTGTTCATTCGGGACCAGACGGCCAGAACATTCACGGCCCCTTCCAGTTCACGCACATTGCGTGTGAAGCGGCTGACGATGAACTGCACTGCTCCTGCCGACAGCGTCACGCGCTGGCGCTGAGCATGACGTTGGACAATCTCGCGTCGAACATCTTCTGAAGGGCCTTCAATCCGACAGACAAGGCCGGCCTGAAAACGTGAAATGAGTTCTTCGGAAGTTCGTGTCAACAGCCGGGGATGCCGATTGGACGTGACGACAACCTGGCCTCCCTGTTCCTCCAGACGCTTCATCACCTGAAGCAATTCTTCCTGCGTGCCCCGCTTGTTGTCGAGGAAGTCGATGTCATCCAGCAACAGGATGTCGATCCCCTGAAATCGGGCGCGAAAGCTGGGCGTGCTGCGGGTCGACATCGCCTGCATGAAGTAACTGGTGAACTGGTCCGCCGACATCAGCAGTGTCTGCAGTCCCATGTGCGTGCGGCGCAACTCTCGCTGCAGGCCCTCCAGCAGGTGGGTCTTGCCGTTGCCCACATTTGATTGCAGGTAGATGCAGGACACATCACCGGGTTGATCAACAACCTGGCGTGTGGCCGCCACGGCCAGTTCGTTGCATGGCCCGACGACGAAGTCGCTCAATTTCGCCAGACAGCGTCCTCGTCCCCGAGTCGATTCGGTTGCGGTCGGCGCAGTCTTGCGAGACACGGACACTGGGGTGACCGTTTTGTCGGCGACGTCTTCCGGGATTGGCGACAGGACGAGTTGCTGTGCAGTCCCCACGCGACAAGTCAGCCGCAGCGCGGGGCCGAACTGCTCAACGCAGAGTTCCTTCAGCAAGCCACTGTAGTGACGCTCGATCCAGTTCAGCAGATAGGGGCTGCCCACCTCGACAAGCAGTGCATCTCCTTCGATGGCGAATCGGGCAGCGGTACCAAACCACTGCTTGTAGCGTCGTGCTCCAATTCGTTGTTCCAGTGCTTTGCGTAATGCATGGAGAGATTGCTCGTCGCGATTTGCGGGCGGCATCTTGCAACCCTTGGTACATACCATCCCCGCGTCCTAAGCCGTCCCGGCTTGACGGGGTTCACTGTGCAATTGCACTGACTGACGCTCATGCAATGAGCGACAATTTAGAAAGCGCGGTTGCGGAGATGGAGGGGGGAGCGGAAGCTGTCCTCGGCCCAACACGATTGCCCCACATGGCCCTGACTGCCGACAGGCAGCAGTCAGGTTTTCTCGTGTCTTCGATCCGTTTCGAGTGACCACCTTGATCGTCTCGATGTGGAAGAGGAACCGTTCCGAGATGTTCGATTCACTGAGGCCGATACTACCTTGGCTGGACAGTTAGTCAAACGTAAAGAGACGATGAAGCTGCCCGATTTTCATTCCGCCTCGCGTGAGTGCTGATGGCGTCGTGAATTGCGACGTTTCAGATTTTTCCAGTGACGACCGGCACCCGGCAACACCAGTTTGGAATTGTTGAAAAGGTGTCAATGAACGACTGCGGCTGAAACAAAACCAGATGCCCCTTCGAAATCGATTTGGATCGGTGTTACCGCATGATTTACCACGTTTTGTGACCTGGCGGCATCGCTACGACGCAGTTGTATCCGAGGCTACGTCGGTTGATGGTCCCCCTGCGCTCACAACAGTCAGCACATCTTTCGCGTCAATCATGACACGACGATTGTCCTCGTAGGAAATCAGGAGTTTTTGGGCCAGGATCTCTTGCGAAAGTACGCGCCCTTTGCCCTGCTTGGTCACGACCCATTTGCCGACCTTGGGCAACTCCTTGCGATACGATTCGTAAGTCTCGTATTCGTACCGCAAACAGCACTTCAGACGCCCGCAGCGTCCTGAGATCTTGGTCGGATCGAGAGTTGCCTTCTGTGCCTTCACCATCTTCATCGAGACGGGCGGCATTTCTTGAAGATGCGTATTGCAGCATACGGGCTTTCCGCAATCGCCGTAGTCGGCCAGCAGCTTGGCTTCGTCGCGAATCCCCAGCTGACGCATTTCCACTCGAGAGCCGAAATGCTTGGTCAGCGTTTTTACCAGTTCGCGGAAATCGACCCGGGATTCGGACAGGTAGTAGATGACAATGCGTTCGCCACCGAACACTTTTTCGACATCAACCACCTGCATCGGCAAACCCGATTCGGAAATCAGGCGTTTGCTGTCTGCGAAAATTGTCTGTTCGGCCTGATGGACCTCATCGCGCATCCGTTCGTCTTCTGGAGTTGCCAGCCGCAGGATCTTTCCGACAACGTCGCTCTTGCCCAGGTATTCGGCGGTGCGGGGAGTGGCCTCGCACAAAATCTCGCCCCATTCCGTGCCCCGATTGCTGCGAACCATCACCTGCGAACCGCGGCGGAACTCATCGGAACCGCGCGACTGATACTCACCGACGTGACGCATCACGCCGTACCGCACAACAAAACGATTGGCCATTAGACCTGTCCCGTTCATCGACCTCAGGAGGAGCCAGCCAGCACGGGAAACGCATCCCGCACGTTCAGGGTGTCGCCGGTTTCGTCCTGTAACCTGAGAAATCGATGAAACAGTCGCTGGGCACGTTCGAGTTCTTCCGTCTTGGAAGCCAGATCGTGCAATTCGTGCGGGTCGTCGGCCACATGATACAACCGCCACACTTTGATCTTGGGGTACAGGATCAACTTGTAGCCTTCATCCACGACCATCCGCTGCAGGTCGATGTACCCACCGTAAATCGCGTCGTAAGGTTCGACCCGTTCACCACGCAGCAGCGGCATCAGACTTCGGAAATCGACGTGATCTGGTCGGTCCATCCCGGCCAGTTCGAGTGTCGTGGGCATCACATCCTGCAGGTAAACGGGCGTGTCGATCGTGTGGCCAGCTTCCACTCCCGGCCCCACAACGGTCAGAGGGACACGCACACTGTGATCGTACATGTTCTGCTTGCCAATCAGCCCATGCTGGCCAACGGCCAGCCCGTGATCGGCAGTGAACACGATCCACGTTTTGTCCGCCTTGCCTGAGGCATCCAGCGAGGCCAGAATTCGCCCCACTTGAGCGTCCAGGTGGGTAATGATTGAGAAGTACTCACGGCGATGCACCTTGACGGCATGCTCGGTCCGTGGAAAAGGCGCCAGGTGTTCGTCCCGCAGCGAGGGACTGCAGCCGATCCCGTCGCGATACGGGTACAAAGGCTGAAAGTTGGCTGGAACGGTCATTCGCTCCAGTGGATACCTGGCCAGATAGTCAGCGGGAGACTGCCGCGGATCGTGCGGCGCGTTGAACGCAATGTACATAAAGAACGGCTCCGGCCGCTCTTTGGCCTCCTGCAGATAGTCGATGGCGTCGTCGGCAACCACTTCGCTCCAGTGTTTGCCACCCTCCCAGAAGCCACCAAACTTCGGATCAGCAGGATCCCAAGGATCGGCCTGCCCATCAATCGGACGGTTGTAACCGGCGTCCGTCTGCTTGGGCATGCCGCCACGCACGTGGCGAGCCACGTCGAAGGCTTTGTCTGCCGGAGCGGCCACGTGCCATTTTCCGGTCATATAGGTGCGGTAGCCAGCCTGTTTCAGGTGCTCAGACCAGAATCGCCCGGCCTGCCGCTCCTGTTCACACTGCTGGCTCAATTCGTGGGCACGCCAGATAAATCGCCCCGTGTTCAACATGGTTCGACTGGCGACGCAAATGGCCCCGTTCCAGCCTCCCATGTTGTAGCACCGGGAAAAGGTGGTCCCGCGTGCAACCAACCGGTCCAGATTCGGCGTGTCAATGTCTTCGTAGCCGTAGGCACGCAACGTCTGAAAGCATTGGTCGTCAGCAAAGATGAAGAGCACGTTGGGCTGCTGCGCTGCGGATGCAGTCCCTGCGATCAGGCTGCACAACGCCAGCAGATAACTCCAGAGCAGACCAGCCTTCACACGAATCATCAACGACCTTTCGGACAATGGGCAATGGTTCCGTCATGAGTTGTAAGGAGATCGATCGATCGACGCAACCGCGTTGGCCGGACGCCACAGCAACTCCCTCATCGATCCTGCCAACCGGGAAAAAACGGGCACACCTTGTCGAATTGCCTGCCATCCGCTACCAACTTTTCTCTTGTGCCCGTACCATGCCAGAGCCTGCGCCCGGTGTCGAGTCTGGGTCTTGCCGTCATTGCATCCCGTTCCATGTTCGAGGCGAAACATCATGTCGGACAGCACACAGTCCATTGAGACGTCCCTGGAGACCTTGAATCGCGCCTACGGCGACATCAAGGCGCAGATGGCAAAAGTCATTGTGGGGCAGGATGACGTCATTGACCAGTTGCTCATCGCTCTGTTCAGTCGTGGCCACTGCCTGCTGGAAGGTGTGCCGGGACTGGCGAAAACGCTGATGATCAGCACGCTGGCCCGCTGCCTGTCGATGAGTTTCAGCCGCGTGCAGTTCACTCCCGACCTGATGCCCGCCGACATCACCGGAACGGAAGTCCTGCGAACGAATCAATCGACCGGTGATCGCGAGTTTCAGTTCCTCTCAGGCCCGCTGTTCTTCAATGTGATTCTCGCCGACGAAATCAATCGCACACCGCCCAAGACACAAGCCGCCCTGCTGGAAGCCATGCAGGAACGTCAGGTGACGGTCGGCAAGACCCGTCACCAGTTGCCCGATCCCTTCTTCGTGCTCGCGACGCAGAACCCGATTGAACAGGAAGGAACCTACCAGCTGCCCGAAGCGCAGCAGGACCGGTTCATGTTCAAGGTTTTCGTGGATTATCCCTCCTATCAGGAGGAAAAACTCATCGCGATGCAGACGACCGGAATCCAGAAGGCCGACATTCAGCCTGTTCTGGATGGGCCGCAAATTCTGGAGCTGCAGCAAACCGTCCGTCAGGTGACTGTGACGGACCATGTGGCTGACTACGCCCTGGCATTGGTTCGCCAGACCCGCGTTGGCGAACCCGGTGTGCCCGACTTCGTCACCGAATGGCTTGGCTGGGGTGCTGGTCCCCGAGCCGTGCAGAACCTGCTGCTCGGTGGAAAAACCCGAGCTTTGCTCAATGGCCGAACGTACGTTTCCACCGACGACATTGCGGCTCTGGCACCGCCTGTCCTGCGGCATCGCATCGTCACCAACTTCTCGGCGGAGAGCGAAGGCATCAC
>JAGQPW010000230.1 GCA_020426515.1 Planctomycetaceae bacterium
TTTTCGCGTCGGCAGCGATGTACCACCAGTGCGAGTCGGCTGCATCAGCACGGCCCGATTTGGCGGCCGTCGCCGGCAGGTAGTTGCTAGCGATCGCCCGGGCTTCGGCACAGTCGAGATCGACATCAACCAGGTTGCCGGACGGTTCGCCGAGAATCAGTCCGACGTTTGCTGGCTGGTCGAAGTACTGATCAAGATCAGATTCGCTCAGCCGGAGCTGTTCCCACTCCTTGAGGACTGGTCGCTTTTGCTTGTACGGGATCGGCACGACACACCAGCCGCGGCGCACATATTCCCGTGCGGCATCGAGTGGTGTGACAACGTCGTGACCAACTTGGCCCATCGTTCCCGTGGTCCCTCCGCTAGCGCAGCTGTGGAGGCGATGTCAGGCTGACGGCCTTGGTGTGCTTCTCAATCAATTCGGTGGCCGGGCCAGCGCAAGGCCGATCGTCGATGACATTCCCGGTCGCGATGGCATCCAGGAGCACACCGAGGCAGGCTCTCGCATGGGCGAGATGGGAAACGCCGCTCTCCGGATCGTCATTCTGTCCATCGAGCCACTGCGCCAGGTGGCGTTTGGCAGCGGCAATATAGACGGTGGTACGGATTTTCGAGGTTCGCCAATTAAACGATCCGTATTTGCGGGCACCGAGTCCCATCACGACCGCTTCCAGGATCTCAGCCGCCGGTGGAATCAGATGCAGCGGTGGTTTGCCAGCCCCGATACGGTCTTTTGGATTCTCGGCAGAGCCGTCCGGATGGAAGATGCGTGGCAGATCGTGTTCGGTCATCAAGTCTTGATCCTCATCCTCAGAGGGAGCGAGTGCGGCGATCATGGACCACCACAGGCGGGAGCACTCGTGTTCCCAGCAGTCCTGACAGAGTCGAAAGTCGCTGCCAATCGAGTCGGAAAGCTCGAATTCGGTACGACAGCGGGAGCAGAGCATCAGCCTTCTCCAGCGCTGCAGCGGCAGCAGACATGGCAGCGATGACAATCAGGACAGCCTGAGCGTTCCTCACTGCATTCCGTGCAGTGGACGGTGGTCTGTTCGTTCAAAGCAATTCCTTTCAGTTCGCGAAGAAGTGCATCACGGCCGCGACGCAATCGGCCGGGTTGGCCGACCGGGGACGGACGACCGGGATTCCCAGTTCGACCGCAAACTCGCGTTCCTGTGTCGCACCACGTGAGTAGCCCGGGACACGCAGCAAAGCGTCGCACCGCGTCAGCAACTGACGGTCATAGGCCAGCCACGTGGCATAGGGTTTTGGTGAGACGAGATGCCACGCCAAAGTGAGGTGCGGAATGAGCGGCGTGAACCCGGCATCGAGGAGAGCATCGGCGATGCGGATCATCCGATGCGTGTTCTCCACCGGGTCCGGTTCGGTGAAAGGACCAGCCAGGTAAATCAGCGGGACGTGGTCGCGTGATGTCTCACGTTCGTCGATTGGCTCGGCTTCGAAATTGGTCAGCGTGATGATCATGTGCTCTATTCCTGAGATCTGGTTCAGCGGCTGCGGAGCAGCCACGGTTCGAAATACGCCTGCTTGCCATTGAGTACGACCCCGCAGCCGAGAATCGGCTTGTGAGCGAATTTGCGGCCGTACTCGAACTGCATCCGGCTGGCGTCGATGCCACAGCCGACCGACAGTCCGAACACTCGGAACTCGGGATTGGCCCACCAGCGGACGCCGGCCTGGTTGTGAAAATGCCCGATGACCGTGGAGCGGAAGTTGTCCTTGGCCTGACGGAACGCTGCATCCTGTCCGCCGCGACCGCTGTCGCCATGCGAATAGATGACGCCATCGATCCGCAACTTGGTGAACCGGGGATGGACGGTCCATGGAACCTGCCAGATGTCGGCGTAATCTCGCAGCATACACTCCGGGATCCCCACCACCTGAGCCTGGCGCTCGGTGAGTGCATCGTGGTTGCCGATCAGCCAGTCCGTCTTGGGGAACGCCTTCGTCAGTGAGGCCACTTGTTTTCTGGCTGCTTTGACTTCCTGAACGGCGTTTCTGAGGCTGACGTGTTTTTCGTGGAACGACATCGCCGCCAAGTCCACGAGGTCACCAATGTGGACCACGCGATTGATCGCGTAACGATCGGCGATGCGTTTCAAAAAGTCGACGTATCCCCGACGCATTCCTGGACAATGCGTGTCCGAAATCACAAGAACACAGCTCATGACGGCGATCGCTTCAGAGGTTCACAAAATGTCAGGATGTAGTCCGCCAAGGCCAAGGCGTTCTGGCGAGACTCTCGCACCATTCCCAGGGCAGTGTTGCAGTAATGGCAGAGCATGCCCCGGATTCTTCCAGTTTGGTGGCAATGATCGATGTGTGGTGCTCGTCGAGTTGCATCCTGAAGTCGATCACCGCAACACAAGCACTTTCCTCGTTGCCTCTCCCACAAGGCGACATACGTTCCGCGAGGAACTCCGTGCTTCCGTTCGGCCTGATACCGACGTGTGCAAGGAATACAATGGTTCCATTTGTTGCCGGTCACTTCGATGGGCCGACGGCAGTTGGCACAAAGGAGGCGTCCATCAGCTGCACGACGACTTTTCCGCTGTCTTCGAATGGGAGTCCGAACAGCTTCGTCGATCGTCATGCCGCGCCTTAATCGCTGACAGATCGTGCATCGATTGATGCCGTAATGGCGTGCCAGCGCGTTCAGGGAGGGAAATTCCGTCCCATTGCAGATCATCGCTCGTCCACGCCGCGCCAAACCGCAGATCCTTCTCCTGGCGTAGACCAGGCGTCCAGAGCAAAGAGTTTGCTCGACTGGAGAATTGATCCTAACTTGCCACTCAGAATTCAGCCGAATTCCTGATCCACCACCGAACGGAACGTGATCAGTTCCATAAGGTTCGCCCGACCGCAGTTGTCGATGAAGTCATCGTTGTGAGCCGATGGCAATTGGGCTTCACACCACCGGCGCTCCGAATCTCGATCCCCATGTCAGCTTTTCAGGTTGAGAGTGCGGTCCGCCCGCTTTCGCTGGAGAATCTCCCGATACCGAATCCAAGCGCGACCCCAGGCCCGCTTGTCGATCCCATACACCCAACGGATCGACTCTGAGAGGTTTGCCTGCTCCTCATCCGTGGTGGCGAGGTTGTACTGAACGTGAGAATCGTCACATGGATGGCATGCATGCACGTCGCCACTGAACCGCAGGTACGAGCCACACTGCGGGCATTCGTGGACATTCATTGTCCAACGGTTGGGCATCAGTCACCGGACAACAGTTGGGTGTGGAATGCTGCCCGGTCACACATCAGAGGATGCGTCCGAGCAGGCTGGCCTTCATGGCGTCCATCGCCTGGCAGGCGATCAGGTGTTCTTCGATCAAGAGGCACTCATAGGGGCTCCCCATGTCGAGGTCCGCCATTTCGAGCATCACCGCCAGCGTGCTCAGCCCTTCGATGGCCTTGTAGTAGGCCTCGCGAATTGCCTGCGCCCGGTGGGCCTCCATCGTGCGGAAGATGTCTCGCAAGTTGTGTTCGCGTTCTTTTCTGGTCTCGTCGGTCATCTCTGGCTCCCGTGTTGCTGGTTGGTCTTCACGTGACACATGGAGCCATGCTTTGGCAGACACATCAAGCGCTGTTGGCCAGCATTCTGAAGCAATTCTGCAGCTGCGGAACATGTGGCGTCAGAACGGGACGTCCGACAAATCGACCGGTTCCCAGATCGGACTCAGTTCCGGTTTTGGGCCGAGTTTGCAGCTGTGGATGCGGTCGAACTTTTCACCAGCCACCGAACGCACGGTCACCGACTCTGTGAGCGCCAGAGCACTGTTGTTCGCCAGGTCGCACGCCTGTTGGGCGGTATCCGGGCAGGGATCAGGAGACCGAGCTTGCCACCATTGCTCGGCTTTACGGCGCGGCCAGCCCGAATGCTCGAAACAGATCCACTCGCTCACCCAGTAGTCGAGACCGAGCCGGTAGTCGACCCGCAGCGTCTTGGGTGCATCGTCGTCGGCATCCTTCTTGGTGTGGACGCTGTACCGGATATCCCGGACGTCGAACTCGGCATCACTGACCTGGCCGGAGAGGACACCAGCATTAGTCGCCTGCGATTCGTGCTTCTTTCGTTCCGGCGGTGGGAACTCATGTCCGCACTGTGGGCAGATGGTATACGCCGGGGCGATCAGCGCCCGGCACGCAGGACATTCCTTCGCTGGGGCCGGTCCATCGCCATCGCCACGTTTTTCAACGACCTGCAGTTGGTCAACGGGGCCATGGCGGAGCACATTCCCGCCGTAGTCGAGAACCAGGCAGTTCGCCTTGCCGGGGTGCAGCCGGAACCCGCGTCCAACCATCTGGTAGTACAGTCCCGGCGACAGCGTGGGTCTCAACAACACCAGGCAATCGACGTTGGGCGCATCGAACCCGGTCGT
>JAGQPW010000231.1 GCA_020426515.1 Planctomycetaceae bacterium
GTGATGAACCAGCGTGCACGCTAATCTGTCCGTCGTGCTGATATGCACACGGTAAGCTCGTGTATAGGCGGCAACGTCAAGTTCGTGAGCAAGACCCTTCGGTCACTGTGGCCGCTGAATATGCCAAGATTGAACTCGTACAGAATAATCCAGGAGGTCACGACGATTCACTCCTCGCTGTCCCCCAACTCCGAACATCGCCGACTGCAGAACTTGGCCAAGTGGAGAATGAACGCCGCGATGGGCCCCGCCCCGCTGCGATTCTCGTGCAACTCT
The DNA here is from genome assembly GCA_020426515.1 of Planctomycetaceae bacterium. GTDB lineage: Bacteria > Planctomycetota > Planctomycetia > Planctomycetales > Planctomycetaceae > JACKHO01. The sequence continues at coordinate 277 of JAGQPW010000231.1, forward strand.
CTCCAGAGATGGTTGCTCCAGAGCAGTGAAGTCGACCACCTGCCCCCGACTCCGGACACCGATCGCGATCATGTGTTCAAGTCCTGAAGTCGTTGCGTTGACTACGAGCTTAAGCGACTGTGACTCACCTGCGGCCAATCGATTGAATTCGCCAAGAGTTGGAAAGAGGCAAGACACGCCGAAATCGCTGTCGACATAAAGCAAGGTGACATCCATTGAGTGCCTGGCCGCATTGTGAAGGCGTACCAGGACTTGATCACCGTCCCGCACGTTGAGCCCTGTCGACTCCCAGTTCATTGGCGAGCCATCTCTTGTGAAGAGATCGATCTGCACTCCCTCAGAATGGCCGTGAGTTGACTCAGAGATGCCAGACGCCATTCGGACGAGCCCCTGTGCACGGGCCACTCTCGCGAGCCGATTCTGCAACTTCCTGCCGAAATGCTCATCAATCGGAATCTCCTGGTAGATCGCTGATGGAGCGTCAGAATGGTCCGTTGCCCCGTCGGCAGGGACGAGTCGCACACCTCCGGAATTCCAGCGAAGAAACCACTGCGCAGCGGCAGGATCGTTGACGATCGCAACCGGCGAGTCAGAATTGATTGACTGCTGGACGCGCTGATTGAGCATTGTCAGTATTTCCGGGCGAACCGATTTTCTCGAGACGTCATTCTTGTCGACCATCATGTGAAGTCGCTGATCACCGAAATCGATATACGTGACTCGACATCGCCCGCCATCTGGCAGTGATTGGACAGCATCTGACTTTCCAAATCCCGTTGGCTTCACCTCACACTTTGTCACGGCAGCTTGGACAACCACAACGTGCCCCAGCAGTTGCTCTGCATTCGCACTTCCTGCCGGAGGGTAGACCTCCAAGATGGATCCAGCCGTCAGGCCATGAAGACTTCCAACGTTGACCGACCACGGTTCCTCGTTTGGTGCTGTCAGCACGATCTGCGACCGCCGAGGAATTTCTTCCATCCCGAGCACGACACGATCCTGGGCGGGGCCTTCGATCAGCGGCGTCGGGCCGGTTCGTCCTCTGGCGACGTAACTCCTGTGAATTGCCTGCACAAGTTCCCGATACGTCATCGGCGTCTGTGCGTTCTGCAACAACTCACAGAGCGTATAGCTGAGCAGTCCGTGATAGATTCGATCTCCACCTTGATAGGGCATCAGTCGTTCTGGCGTCGTCTCGTGCGGTTGCGCGGCATACGTCGCCACCACTCCACGAGCGCCAACTTCAAACACAGACGGAAGCCGGTCGCTGGATACCACGCTCTGGTCGCCGGCCCGAACGTCGCTGGCCCTGAGTTCCTCAATCGGGATCAATTCGTCAACAGGGATTTGACGGGCCACTTCCCCCCCAGTTCCTCGGATCCCCGTGCCAGAACAGCACGCGTCCAGAATGACCCATACCGTCGCAGCCTTCTCTGCAATTGGCCATAACCAGGCATTTAGTTCATCGTCACTGATTGCATTCTCGACCCGTCTGGACGTTCCGTCCCACCCTTTGACGTCTTCCGGCAGAAAGATTTCATCTCGTCCGTCTGGTTCGATGTCATTCGGATTCTCCGGGTCGTCGTCGGGCTGTTGACTGCCGTGCCCGCAGAGCAGGATGACCACGTCATCTCCGTGGCCAACTTCTTTCGCGAGTCTCTTGAACTCTTGTTCAATGTTGGACCGCGTTGCCGAACCTTTCGCTTCGGGATGCGCCGCCAGAATGCTTATCTGACCGCGTGGAAATCGGTACCGTTCGCTCAGCACCTTCTTGAACAGTACGACGTCATTCACCGGTCCTCGCAGTTCGAACCATGAATTTAAGTGCGGATACCGAGAGCAACCAACGAGGAGTGCATGTTTCGTAGACGTCGACTCACCTGCTGCATGAGCAGCAAGTGTCAATACGACAGCAACGGTTGCGATCGAGCGCAGCGATCGTCGGTAACGAGCGGCCAAGGAGAACGATGGCAGACAAGATTGATATTGATTCATACTCGTCTTCCAATTCGAATTACCGCCAATCACCGGAGAGCGTGAAGGACGCCCAGTAGTAGGCTGGAGACTGACGAGGCTGCTGGACGTCAGAACGTACGACGCCGCGAACATCCGAAGTCAGGTCGCGCAGTTGATCCGGATTCTTGAGGATCCACAACTGGGCCTGACGCAATGCATCCAGTTTCGACATCCGCTTGCCCCAGAGGTTCTCATAGAACTTTGACATGAGCTTTTGCGTGACCAGATCGTCGATTTTCCACAGAGTGGCAACTGTAGACCGCGCCCCAGCGACTTGGAACGCGCGTTGGACTCCGAGAAGTCCTTCACCGCCAGCGGCGGCTCCCAGGCCGGTTTCGCATGCCGACAAGACGACAAGATCGACGCGATCAAGAGGAATGTAAGCGATTTCTTCTGCCGTCAGGATCCCGTCGTCCCGTCCAGGCAGGGGCGAACGATTTGCGCCTGCGAATACAAGTCCTGACAACAACTGGGGCATCGTCCCATGAATGACGTGCAACCGACTGCCGAGCTCATCATCGACCGAGTCTGATCCGCTTGAGCCATCAAGGTCTGATCGGAATCCTTCGAGCGCAGACACGCGCTCCGGCGGAGCGAAGAAGCCGTGCGTGGCAATATGCACGTAGCGGTAGGCTGAAACTTCCTGCCGGAACCGTCTCTCTGTTGCCTCGACTCCTGTCAGCGAGATTGTCCTGTCTGCCGCGGAGTTGAATGTGCCTTCAAATGACTGCCGCACGAAATCGATTTCGCGCCGAGTGCCCGGCAGTGTGCCATAGCTGTGATTTGTTTCAAGCGAAACAGCGAGTTGGTCTACTGGGAGAGTTCTGTCCTGCGCTGCAGTGCCTGACTGCAAGTCAGATGCAACGTCGTAGTTGACGTCACCAATCATCAGGAGTCCGTGTGACGAGTGTGAGGACTTGGGGCGTGAGAGCAGATCGCACAGGAGTCTTGCTGCCGGAACGAACGCCAGGCGGTGATCCTCGATGAGGTACGATCCTGGTCGGCGACCCGGCAGAACTGCGAACGGGAGTCTCCCCAGTACACCGTCCGGGGAAAGGAGGATGGTGTCGGCCTGCTCAATATACGGCAGCAACGGCTCCCAGATCAGCTGCCTTAGTGTTGCGATCGCTGCAGCAGCCTCAAGGGTTGCTCCATACCCCCCTTCTCGCCATGCCGCAATCGCTTCGGCGATCGGTCGCACCGATCCCAGCTCGATCCGTGCAATGCGATGTCCCATTTCGGTCGCCGGGACGACGAACCCCACCAGGCACGGCTGATGTGTCCACACGTCTCGTTCCTTGTCGATACAAACGGATTGCTTGTACTCCAGGAAATCGATGACCACTGTCCTGTGCGGCAAGAGACGTCTCAGGTCGGTGACGGTGACATCTCCGGTCGCTTCTCGATAGATGCGGCTCTGCTGCTTGAGTTCGATTTCGCGGCGTTCTCTCTCCTCCAGAAGTCTCTGCATCTGGATTCGCCATGCTCCTTCACGCCGAGGGTCGTCCGGATACGCTCGCGAGACACTTGCAAGCGTGGTCGTTACGGCTTGTAGCTCATTGAATCGAGGGACGAGCTCCTCTTCCAGTGAACTCAGCCGAACGTGTCGTTGCCTGGTCAGCACCTGCCCTTTCCAAGCGAAAACGCCTTCGTACGTCGATTCCACGCCCTGGAGCGAATCGTCTTCCTCTTCGCGAGGAGCCGAGATGGATAGCCATGCATCAAGGCTGCCTCGCAATCTCGATACTGTCGCGAGTTGTCGACGCTCCGACTGGACGATCGCTGCGGACGCGACCTCCCGCAGTCTAAATTGCATGACTCGCTGCATACACTCACTTGCCCGCGCCCGACATCCCCGCTTCAGAGAGATCCGTCCCACATCGCTCAAGGCGTCAACTGCAGAAGGATGCGCGTTGCCCCAGGCCGAGGTGAGTATTCGCAGCGTCTGCTCGTAGGCCGATTGGGCCTGCTCGAAATCCAACGTCGCTTCATACAGCCTTCCCAAATGAAGGGAACTGATCGCGATCGCGGGATGGTCGGGCGATAGCACCTGCTGGCGGAGCGTGAGCGCAGCAC
>JAGQPW010000232.1 GCA_020426515.1 Planctomycetaceae bacterium
TGTCGCGCGATACGAGCAACAGCATCGTCCGGTCGGTTTCGGCGACGTGGTCTTGTTCCGGAGCGATTACTCGGACAAGTACTATCGACCGTTGCCAGAAGGCCGCCGTTTCATCGCCGACATTCTTGATCGCAAGGCTCCCGGTTATCCCGATCCAGACCCGGATTGCATGGAGTTTCTCGGCCAGCGTGGCGTGCTGACTTTGGGGACCGACAGCGCCAGCATGGGGCCGCTCCCCAATCTCGCCGAGCCAACTCATTACGCCGGGTTGAAGTACGGCATGATCTGGACCGAAGGCGCGACAAACCTTGGCAAACTGCCGCCCACCGGTGCGTTCTATTGTCTGCTGGGGCCGAAGCACGAAGGGGGGCCGTATGGCGAAGGACGAGCCTTCTCGATCGTCGGGGGTGATCTGCCAAAGCGGCTGATCGAGTCTTGCAAGCACAAGCGGGCGATTGATCTGTCGCCGACGCTTTCGCCGAGGTTGCCGCTCACGCACCCTGGTGTCGGTACCGGCGAACATCGGCAAACCTATCTGAAGGTCGACTTCCTCTACTCCGAGTATCTCGACATGTGGCATCACGGGCATCTCATGGACGCGATGGCGGGGACGCACCTTGTTCCGCCGAGCTACGCGCTGCCGCCGACTCAAGAGAAGGTGGACTATGCACCTGAAGTCCGCGGCTGGCTGGAGGAATATGAACAGAAGCATGGACCGCGCGGCATCAGCAGCCAAACGACCGAGCAAATACCGCTCGATTGGACCTGCGGCGAAGCCCGCGTCATTGATGTTCGTCATCTTGTTGGCACAACTGACGCCAGTCACTGGCCGGCGTCCCCGGAAATCACCGTCGCGTTGATCCAGGCCGACGAAGCGAAACACGGTCCGATCAGGGCAGGCGATATTGTCATCTTCCACACGGGACATGTTGGGAAACATTTGCAGCCTGCGCCGGACGACTCCGGACTTTGGCTCGACCCGCTCGGCGGTAAGACAGAAGGCTGGCCTGCTCCAGGTCCGGACACGATCGTTTACCTGAAGGAAAAGGGAATTCGCTGTGTCGCCAGCGACGCACCAGACCTTGGCGGAGTGGACCCACAGCGAGCACTGATGACGTACTGGGCATTGGGTTCGCGAGACATGGTTGGTGTCGAGTTTCTCGTTAACGTAGGCGAGATTCCGAAGGATGCGTATTTCTTGTTTGCGGCTGTCAAGATACGCAATTGCCATGGCGGTCCGGGGCGAGCCATCGTGTTGTATTGAGAGACTTCCATGCCGAACACCATCGAACAATCGACGATGCGACAAGTCGCCTGGCGGATCGTCCCGTTTATCTGTCTGCTCTACATGCTCAACATCCTCGACCGGGCCAACGTCGGGTTCGCCCGTCTGGCGATGCAGGACGATCTTGGGCTGAGTCAGGCCACGTTCGACCTGGGTTACGGGATGTTTTATGTCGGCTACATCCTGTTCGAGGTCCCCAGCAACCTGCTGATGCGACGGTTCGGCGCCAGGCGTTGGATTGCCCGGATCATGATCACCTGGGGGCTCGTCTCGGCGGCCACGATGTTCGCCCGCGACATCTGGACGTTTTACGCGCTGCGGATTCTGCTCGGTATCGCCGAAGCGGGTTTCTTCCCCGGCATCATTCTCTACCTCAGCGATTGGTTCCCCGATCGGCAACGCGCCAAAATGACGGCGTTCTTCATGCTCGCTATTGGCTTGTCCAGTGTCCTGGGCAATCCGATCTCCGGATGGGTCATGGATCACTTCGATGGCGTCAACGGTTGGCATGGCTGGCAATGGCTGTTTCTGCTGGAGGGGCTGCCGACCTCGCTCGTCGGGATCGCGGTCCTGTTCTATTTGCAGGATTCGCCGCGCGATGCCCGCTGGCTGTCCGACAATCAGCGGAAATGGCTGATCAACCATCTGGCCGAAGAAGACCGTGCCCGTCGCCAGCATCACGGTCCCGATCGCTGGCAGGCGATGCTGCAACCGCGAGTCTGGCTCCTGATCGCGATCTATTTCACGGTGGCGGTCGGCTCGAACGCCGGCGGAGCCTATTTCCCCACGCTCATCAAAGAGCAGTACCAATCCGCAACCAACTTTCAGATCGGACTACTCACGGCGCTGCCGCATCTGTGCGCGATCGTGGTCATGTCGTTGGTCGGAATCAGTTCCGATCGCACCGGCGAGCGGCGCTGGCATTTGGCCGGCTCCGCGCTGCTGGCCGCCGGCGGATGGAGTCTCGTGGCCTGGGGGCCCTCGCCGATCGTCGCGCTGATCGGGCTCTGCGTCGCTCAAGCGGGGATGATGAGCATGCTGCCAGTGTTCTGGACTCTGCCCGGCGTGTTCCTGTCGGGCGTCGCCGCGGCGGGAGGCATTGCGCTCATCAACTCGGTCGCCAATATCGGCGGCTTCTTCGGCGCGTCGATCCTGGGCCAACTCGGACTCTGGTCGATGGCCGCGATTCTGTTGTCTGGCGGTGTGTTGAGCGCGACGTCACTACGAAATTGGCATGCCGGTCGTTCATCTATGGAGGAGGCAAGTGATGAGTAGCAGTCTGTTTTCATTGACCGATCGAGTCGCCGTCGTCACGGGAGCCGCTCAGGGACTGGGCCGCGCGACGGCATTGGCTCTCGCGCAGCACGGCGCGCACACGGTGCTGGTCGATCGCAATCTCACCGGGGCCGAAGCGACTGCCGCTCAGATTCAATCGCTCGGCAGCCAAACGCTGATCGCGCAGACCGATGTTTCCGATCCCGAGGCGATTGCCGAATTGTTTCAGCAGATCGATGCCCGCTTTGGCCGTGTCGATTTTCTCGGGAACATTGCAGGGGACGGACACCTCACCCAACCCGAAGACCTCACGATCGCCGATCTGCACCGCGTGCTGCAGAACCTCGTCGTCGGCCGATTCGCGATGTGTCAGGAGGCGGGCCGCCGGATGCTGGCCCAGGGACGCGGCTCAATCATGAACATCGGCTCGCTCGCCAGTTCGACGGCGCTCGGTCGAGGCCACATCGCCTACAGCATGGCAATGGGAGCGGTCATTCAGATGACCCGCGAGCTGAGTACCGAATGGGCCTGTCGCGGTGTGCGGGTCAACTGCGTCACACCGGCGCAAGTGATCAACCCGAGCCTCGAAGCCCGCATGGCCGCCGATCCAACTCTGGAAGGCCGGTTCCTGCGCGGCATCCCCGCCGGACGACTGGGCCAACCGAACGACATCATGGGACTCGCGGTCTTTCTGGCCTCGGATAGCTCGGAGTGGATCACCGGAGCCATCATTCCGTTGGATGGCGGCAACATGGCCATGAACGCCGGAGGCACACCAGGACACGAGCAACACATCGTGCAAACGTTTCGCGCGGAGACAACGTAAGCGGAGCGGAGACTTTAAGCCATCCCCATTTCGATCATAAGCAAGGAGAGTCAACCGTGGCAGAAATCACACAATTCAAGGGCTACACCAGCGAAGATCAGATGCCCGACGTCCCGAAGCCAGAGACGCCGCCGGACCCGATGATCGTCAGCGACCAGGACGGTGTTCCTGTTGTTTATCCGCGTTGCCATGGCGTGGGAGTGCGGGTCGTTCATCCCGTCAATCCGAAAGCCCCCGCCAAAAACATGGGGCTGGTCAAATTCTATGTGCCACCACACGTTGTCTTGGAGCCGGGGTCTCATCCAACGGAAGAAACTTATGTCATTTTGGAAGGCGAAGGCGAAATGACATTCCATCGCTACAAACGCCAGGTGAAGAAGGGAGACTTTATCTATCTCCCGCCTTGGTGTGTTCATGGAATTGAAAACACCGGCAATGAATCACTGGTCATCCTGATCTGTACGTCGCCACCGAACCCGTAGTGAAATGTCGTAGCGGTGGCTTCCAGCCGCCGCGAGATTCTTTTCACAACCTCACAGTGACAGCGGCTTTCGTTCAACTACACTAATTGCACGAGTCACTTTCGTGCGATTATTTCATTCAATGTACCTGTACTGCTGCCGAAGGACTCTGTGTTAAAACGAAGGTGTTGGAGCATGGTCACATAGAGGTTGCACAACAACTAAGGAACGTCCGATGAATAAGTGTCTCGGTTTTGCGATCGGTTGGTGGTGGGGAGGAGAGAGTGGGTAGGAAAACAGGTGGGAGCGAACCCTTTCCAAAATGGCGTCGTTCCTCGTCCGTGTTGAGGACCTTCGTTAAGGTGATTCGGTGACGAGAGAGCGTCAGTGGAGTTGATTATCATCCCGGTGTGTCTCGTGCATGCAGCAATGACAGCCCCGAAAGGGCGAAAGAGCCCCAGCCGTGGACGGCAGTCCACTGTCACGTCGACGCGGGAACACGAAGGCCTGGAAG
>JAGQPW010000233.1 GCA_020426515.1 Planctomycetaceae bacterium
GGAATGCAGAAGCCGGTCGGACAACACGCCTGACACGAAATAGGCAGTTGCTCGCAAAGATTCACCGCAGTGATTTGATGGGCGATAGGACCAGCCAGCTGATCGCCGGCATTTCTGGTGAACTATTAGAAGGGGCCATTTCCTTGAATCTCATGGATCGATTCGGCGACTCTCGTTGCCAGAAAGTCTAGGAGCCGTGCTCGGCGGTGCTGTCTGACGAGTTGAGCGAGTGTGCGGAGTTCCTGAGGCGGGAGGTCTGAAGGGAAGGGAATTTCACCATCGCCGCACAGTGAGGCCAGTCGCTGCAGTTGCGAACCAGGTTCGGAGGAGACTTCGGTTGGGTGAGTTTCAGGCCGAGATGGTCGTTTCGGCAAGAGGCGCTCCTTTCTTCTTGAGGGGCAATGAAAGCCATGACTCAGCATGGCGGAGAGGTTGCTGTGTGAATTCTTGCCGACTCGTTGGCCAAGGGTTGCGGCCATAAAATGTCCTGCTGCAATGGGGCGTGATCTGCCAATGCTGGCAGGCCACGCATTGGTCAGCAGCGGTCAAAGAGAAGGCCCGACTCTGGCCATTCAATCATCAGAACGAGGACCTGGAAGACGCCGGTGACCAGATCGATTCTGAAGATCTTGGGCATGCAGGTCCTCAATTTCGGACACGTTCGCGACTTGATCATCGGGGCGTAATGACGCCCTATCCATGAGAATCCGTCTGTATTCGAAAGCCGATAGCGACAGGCCATGTAGAACCTGCTCGAGGAGTTGGTTGGATTCCAGCTCGATGAGCCAATTGCCCAATAGACGCTGACCACTTGGCGTTAGAAGAAAACGGGCACCGCAGGGATGCAGTGCAAAGACATGTCCATGAAAAAGTGAATAGCAGCAGTTCGGGTTGGATTGGTCGGGCCTGATCCAGTCTTGATGCCAGAACCGCAGGAATGCGGCCGTTGGATCTGAAATTCCATGGCGAGCTGCTAGGAAAGGAATCAGGTCTGACCAGACAAGAGAATAAGCATGATGGAAGGCCGCTCTTCCTTCATACGACAGGATGTCCAGGATCAGCTTGATGTCCTGATGGCCTTTCCTTCGGCCATATGTTCGTATGAGGTCGGACCAGTTGGTAGAGGCAGCCAGCATCGCACCTTGGACGTCACCCCGTTCCAGGAGTTGGCAGGCTTCGTCCAATAGTCCATGGACGAAAGCCGTGTATTGCTCCCGTTGATCGGCTGAATACTCTGTTCTGGGCGTCAACGCGTCTCTTGTACGATTGCGAAACCCATCCCAACTCAGCGTCTGTCGAGCCTGTGACCTGATCGCCAATTCGAGATTCTCAATCTCGGCACTTCTTTCAAGTTGTGTTCCTCGAGCAGGGAACGCATCGGCAAAGATTCGACGACCGCCATCAGATCGCATCATGGGCAGCAGTCCGGCGAGCAGGAAACGCTCTTGGGCGTCCCTCTCATTGGTCGCCCTTTCTTGCTGACAACAAGCCCAATAGAAGTCGAGTACAGCCCGGTGATTGCCTTGGTTGGCTTGATTTTTCCGCTGCCGTTGAGCGTAGACCTCCGTTACTGGCATCCACCAGTGATCAACGGTGGCAGGGCCAAGTGCTGTGTCCGGCTTGCGGCAAAGCTTGAAACGGAACCTCCGGCCGCCCACGGCCAGAGTCTCGAACAGATTTGATTGCATGTGAAGCCCTCATCGGCGCGCAACTGCCTATCTCGCGGAACCCCATCAATCCGCGAGGGAGCGCATGCATGGATCGGACCACCACAAACCCACCACCATCGGACTGGTCTGCAAAGTACGGCGAGCGGCACACGCTTCGCCGAATTGCAGACTTTCCACAGGGAATTATTGGCCCAAAGAAAGTCCGCGTCTACCAGCGAGTTGACCATTACGTCCTTCAGTGGTGGGATCCGGCTGCGCGGAAGTCGCTTTCCGATCGAATTAACGGCGATTTGGTCGCCGCCATCTCCAGAGCGAGAGAGATTGACCAGAAGCTGGAACACTTTCGTTCTGGCGGGACAGGGCGGGCCCGGCTTCGACAGGAGATGCTGGCGGATGAATACCTGAACGATCTGCGGAGACGCTGCAATGGGGGAGAGGTCTCGCCGCGAACAGTGGAACGCTATGAGTCAGCGATTCAGCACTTCTTGGCGTTTGCGACGGACTCGAATGTGGAGTCACGATACCGCTGGGCGACCAACGTGGACCGCCGATTCAGTCAGGAGTTCCAGGCATTTCTGCAAGACCGTCAGGTGCCTCCGAATGGCCATCCCAATACGGTCCTCCGTCCCCTGAAATCACAGGACTACGTTCTGGATGTGGTCCGCGGGATGTATGCCTGGGCGGCCGATCCCCAGCGGGGGAACCTGATGCCGGATGGATTTCGAAATCCCTTCTCAGGTACCAAGTCTCGGGAGGCTCGTCGACGCCCTGATCTGTTCAGTGAGACAGATGTCACGATCACGATGGCGACACAGTTCCTGGCAAGTTGCGATGCCTTCCAACTGCGGCTGTTCGCACCGATGATTCTGTACGGATTGAGAGCTTCCGAACCATGTCAGGTCTTCCGGGATGACATGACACAGGACTGGATCCACGTCCTTGGGCGTCCTGAGATGGGGTACGACACCAAGGGCCTGTGTGACAAACGGCTGCCGCTGGTCGCTCCGCTGGAACAGCTGCTCTGCGACTTCGGCGGGTCACCTGGTTCCATTCTTCTGTTTCCCCGGCGGACAATCTGGGACGCTCAAGAGAAGCCGCAGTTGGCGGTGAGTTCAGTCGACGACTTGATCATGGAATACCAGCGTCGCGTGCGGAAGTTGCCGCATGTCGATGCGGTTGCCCGAGACAAGGTCCGCGTGAAGCTGTTGAAGGATGCTGGCGGCATGACCTATGACCAGATTCAGGGTGAGTTTCTTCGGCTGGCCAAACAACTGAACTGGCCCAAGAAGTCGACACTGAAAGACTTCCGACATCTGTTCAGCACCTCCTTGGAGAACGCCGGCGTCCCCCTGTTCTATCGCCGCTACTTGATGGGGAAATCTCCCGGCCAAACGCCGATTGTGACCTATACGCACATCAACGAACTCCGCCAGCAGTATCAGCTGGCGGTTGACCGTTCATTCAGTCCATTGCTCGATGCCATCATGCAGCGGATGGAGGAACTGAAGTCGCAGTTCTCCAGTAACAACGAATCACCGGATTAATTTACGGGTCGATGACGGGCAAGCCACTCCTGAGCAACCGCGATGGCTGATCGAGCATTCAGTGCGACTTCGAGTTGCCGGCGTTTGGTTTCCGGGCGGGTATGCGTGTAGACACTGGTCATGCCCAGCGGCTGCTTGCGAGAATCGGATCCCGTGGCATGTCCCATGAGCTCGCTGCGAATGAGCGGGTCGACATTGGCATCCTGAAGCGTCGTGGCGAACAGGTGCCGCAGCATCTTCGGGGATGTGAACGAATCCAGTTTGGCCGTTCGACAGACCTGGATCAGCTCGTTGCGAATCTTGTCCGTCCGGATCATTCCGGCGTCGCTCCAAATTTCCCGGCAGACTTTGAGGTGTCCTGCGCGGTCCAGTGGTTCGTCCACCGTTTTCCGGATAGTCTCGATCCGCGATTGAGCCTCGGCTTCCAGAGCCGCAGCCTTCATTCCATTCAGAACCGGTTTTGACGCCGGGAGGTGGAAGCGTCGTCGACGAAACAGCAGGCCTGGCTCGCGTGGACCAACGATGCAGTGGAGTACATCGCGGAGAGCGGGGTGAACCGGAATCGTCCGTTCTCTGCGCGTCTTGACCTGCCAACCCAGGCCGGGGCGATTCCGCACCGCCAGCTCCCCGAAATCAGTTCCCGTATCATCCGGGAAGATGAGATGCGTCAGCTCACCGGGGCGCATTCCAGTCAACATCAGCGTCAAGAACAGAGGGAACTGCCAATCGTCACAGGCCTCGAGAAACGCGGTCTCTTCCTGAGGAGTGAACAGCCGGATCGGTTTGGAATCCTCGATGTTCATCTGGTCAATATTCAGCGCCGAAAACGGATTCTCGGAGTAAGGAGGCAGATGCCGTTTGCGAATGGCATACGCGAAAAGCGAACGGCTCGTCTGCAGGATGAACTGAATCCCCTTGTCTCGCAATGAGCGTCGTGGCGAGTTTGGATGCCCATTGGGATGAACCTCAATCGTTCGCAGATAGCGGATGAACTGCTCCACGTGTTCCGCGCGGAATTGAGATGTCAGCTGCGGGACACGCGATGATGTGAGAAACGTCAGTAGGTGTTCGGTGGCGGTTCGATAACGGCTGATGGTGGACACCGATGAGCGGGCGATGTGGTGATGA
>JAGQPW010000234.1 GCA_020426515.1 Planctomycetaceae bacterium
TGCCTGAGCCTGTACCTCCTGGGGCCAGGCTGCTCATCCGAGTCTGCTGTGGAAGTGGTGCAACCGGCCACTCCACAAGTCGACGGCGAGAACTCCGGGACGCCCACGAAAAAAGGGACCATTGGCTACTCCGCGATGACCCTGAAGAATCCGTTCTTCAAGGTAATTGCCGATGAACTGACCAAAGAGGCCAGTAAGCATGGGTTTGAGGTCGTCGTCAGCGATGCCGATGACAAGCTCGAAAATCAGGCCAAGCATGTCGACAACTATATCGCTCAGGGAATGACGGCGATCGTGCTCAATCCAGTCGACCGCGTCGCTGTGGGCCCGATCATCAAGAAGGCGAACGAAGCCGGGATCCCGGTATTCACCTGTGACCTGGAATGCGAAGCCGAAGGCATTCAGGTGGCCGGGCACGTCGGCACCGACAACTACCAGGGGGGCAAACTCGCTGGTGAGGCCATGGTGAAGGCACTGGGCGAGGCTGGGGGCGATGTGCTCGTACTGGCCCTGCCGGAAAAGAATTCCTGTGTATTGCGGGTGAATGGCTTCAAGGAGATTCTCGATGCCCACAATGCAGGCCGCGACTCTGGAAAGATCAACGTGGTCGCGGAACTCCCCTGCGGCGGCCTGCGAGACCCGGCCAACAAGGCCACCGGCGATTCACTGCAGCAGTATCCCAACCTGCGCGGGATTTTCGCGATCAACGACCCCGCTGCCCTGGGTGCGTGGAAAGCACTCAGCCAGGCCGGCAAGGCGGAACAGGTGACGATCGTTGGATTTGATGGTCAAATGGAGGGGAAACAGGCGATCAAGGAAGGTAAAGTCTTTGCCGACCCGATCCAGTTTCCCGAACGGATGGGCCAACTCACAGCCCGGGCCATCGCCGCGCATCTCAATGGTGATGACTACGAAGCCCATGTCCTGATTCCGACCGAACTGTACGACAAGGCCGCTGCCGATGCGGACCCGGCCCTGCAATAATACCCGACAGACCATTCGCGAGCCGTACTCCGCGGCCATTCCACGACACTCTCCTGCCAGTGAGCCAACTCCCTTGTTCCGCGTGACCCAGGAAATTGAATTCTGTTACGGCCATCGACTCCTGAATTACGACGGCAAGTGTCGGCACCTCCATGGGCACAACGCGCGGGCCATCATTGTGCTCGAAGGCGAAAAGCTGGACGAACGCGGAATGCTGATCGACTTCAGCGACATCAAACGTGAGTTGCGCACATGGATCGATGAGCATCTCGATCACCGCATGATCCTGTGCGATCGCGATCCCGTCGTGGCGATGCTTCAGAAATCGGGAGAGCAGCTGTATCTGATCGATTCCAATCCAACGGCGGAGAATATCGCCCGGCTGATCTGCGAGCAGGCTCAGCAGCGGAAGATGCCCGTCGTCGAAGTGAGCCTGTGGGAGACGCCTCGCTCCTGTGCGACGTATCGGCCCGAACAGAGCTAACCTGGACGATTCACGTCCAAGAACATCCCAGGTAATGCCTCCTTACCAGCACGAAGTGCAAGCGAGTGAGTCGTCCGGATTGAGTATCAAGTCGGAAAGCGAACACCAGCCACCCAGTAGGCCTCCAGGCGGGTCACCAGCGCTGTGGGGGATTCGGCGAACATCAGTTCTCCGAGCCGAAAAGCCCGACGCCGGAGCCGCTGCTTGCGGGATGTTACTTTGCGGATGATGCGTTCCCGGTCCTTTTCGCTGCGGCACAGGTCCGTTTCCTCCTGCAGCGTCCACTGCAGTACGGCAAGGTCGTGATCCTCTCCCAGCAACTCCCCCAGCTTATTGAGTTCCATGGCCCGCGCCCGCATCACTGTGGGCCATGCGGATCGAAGCAGCCGGGTGTGGTACCAGTGGTCCTTGGTCCGCTTGCGCCAGTCGTGCAATCGTTCGTCAGTCAGGTCGTTCAGCGACTGCTGATAGGCCTTGCGTCCCTTGCGATAGATCTGCTTTAGCCCCGGCCCAATCAAGCCAAATCCAGATTCCTCAAGAGGCCATGCCTGCATCCGATCGCGGGCCGAGGAAACCAGTTCAGCCAATCGGGGCAACAGCTTGTCCAAGGCGGCCCGGTCTTGAACCACTTCGCGTCGCCTGTGCTCCAGCTTCTGCCGCAGGTGATCGCAGGCTGCAGTTGTGCGCGGACTGCGACTCCCGCCCCGCAGCTTGTCGACAGTTTCAACCAGAACCTGAGCATCGCGAGCTCGTGACAGCTCGCGGGCGATGTCGCGATACCAGGAGTTCTCCAGCTCATAGATCGCGCCCAGTTTCGGACGAATGAGCCTCAACAGGCCACGAAGCTTCTTACAGTTTTTTCGGAACTCATGCACGGCGACAGGCTGCTCCACTGAAGTGGAAGTGAGCACATGCATCGACTTTTCGAGCAACTCACTGGCAACACGGCGAACGCCATCGCACAGAGATTCCGAAAGCTTAAAACGATAGGCCATGACGAAAGGTCCCCGCTTGGTCGCTCAGCATTCTGTCCGGGGCGGATGTCAGCCGCAAGCCACAGGTCGGAGGCTCCATTGCGAATGGCCAGTCAACAATTTCTCAAAGCCTGCAGAGATCCCCGTGGAACCCATGGTGCGTTGAATGTTTCTGCCCGATTCCGCACACTCCATGGTTCAGAATCCCGCAATTGATGGAACTTTGCGCCACAGGAGAAACACCATGGTCAAGACTGCCTCTACCATGTCGCCGCTGGGCAGTGCTGCCCCCGACTTTTCGCTGCCCAATGTCGACGGTCAAACCGTCTCGAAGTCGGATTTTTCCGGCCAGCCGCTGTTGGTGATTTTCATGTGCAATCACTGCCCGTTCGTCATTCACCTGCGGGAAGATCTGGCGAAGTTCAGTAAGGAGTATCAGGCCAAAGGACTGGCGATTGTCGGCATCAGTTCCAACAGTGTGCAGTCACACCCGCAGGATGGGCCGGACAAAATGAAGCTGGAGGCGCAACAGGCCGGCTACACCTTCCCCTACCTGTACGACGAAACGCAGGATGTTGCCAAGGCGTACAAGGCGGCGTGCACACCGGACTTCTTTCTGTACGACAAGAATCATCAGCTCGCCTATCGCGGGCAGTTTGACGACAGCCGACCTCAGAGTGGAATTCCGGTGACGGGTGCCGATTTGAGAGCCGCCTGCGATGCCGTGCTGAGCGGCCAGCCGGTTTCCGATCAGCAGAAGCCGAGCATTGGCTGCAATATCAAGTGGCATCCCGGTGGTGAACCGGATTACTTCCTGGGTTAAGTCCCGAGTCACTCCCCTGCCCTCCCCCTCATTTCAACGAGAACTTCCATGCTGCGTTCGTGCTCACTGCTGTTAGGTCTCCTGGTCACTGTCGCGCCCGCTGTTGCTGGCGATGTGGAATGGGACCGTATCCAACTGGATTCACGATTTCGCTCCGAAGGCGTCGCTGTCGCCGACTTCAATAACGATGGCAAGAATGATGTCGTGGCTGGCGACTACTGGTACGAAGCCCCCAACTGGGTGAAGCACGAGATTCGTCCCCCCGGTGACTACTGGGCCGGGAATGGATACAGCCACAGCTTTTGCAACTGGGCCTACGACATCAATCAGGATGGCTGGCAGGATGTGATCATCGTGGGCTTTCCCGGCGATCCGTTCCACTGGTACGAGAATCCACAGGGAAAAGAAGGGCACTGGGTCGCCCACGAAATCTGGCATTCCATCTGCAATGAGACGCCGCTGTTCACCGATCTGACCGGAGATGGCAAGCCGGAAGTCATTTGTGGTTCGCAGCCCGAACAGCAGATGGGCTTTCTGGAGATCCCCGCCAAGGACAAGGTGAATGAGAAGTGGACGTTTACCCCGGTCTCAATGCCCGGCGATCCCGCCACGAACGGCACCTTCAAGTACTACCACGGCCTCGGAGCCACCGATGTGAACGGCGATGGCCGTCGTGATGTGGTCATCATGCATGGCTGGTGGGAAGCGCCGGAAGATCGCCATGCGTCGCCTTGGGAGTTTCACCCCCACATCCTCGGAACAGAGCCCGGACAGGCCCAGCGAGGGGTGGACATCTACGCCGTCGATTTCGATCTGGATGGAGACCAGGATTTGATTTCCAGCTGTGCACATGCCTATGGCGTGTGGTTCTTCGAACGGACGGCCGATGAGCAGCAGCCATTCAAGACGCACATCGTGGACGAGAGCTTTTCACAGACGCACGCCCTGATTCACGCGGACATCAATGGCGATGGCACGGCAGACTTCGTGACCGGCAAGCGGTACTACGCTCATAACGGGGGAGATCCGGGCGGAAACGATCCCGTGGTGATGTACTGGTACGAGGTC
>JAGQPW010000235.1:0-1411 GCA_020426515.1 Planctomycetaceae bacterium
GTTCACCCGTTAATGCACAGCGAAAGTCCTGGCGAACCAGGAGATCATGGACTTCCTGAACGGTCACGGTTTCGCTGCTCTTTGGGGTTCTGATTGGCAGTACGTCGTCGAAGCGCTCGGGACGAGAGTGCCGTTGTTCAGCCAGCCACGCGACGAAGCGGATCAGGTCGATCCGGCGACCATCGCCGATGCGAAATCCAGCTCGCTGCCGGTCGCGGTAGAGTTGGCGCTCACTCGTCACGATGCCCAGCGAAGTCGAATTCAGCAGTCGCACAGCCTCCGATGGCCTCAATCTGTCGAGCGGAAATCGTGCGGGATGTATCGGAACGGCGGTCGACTGCGTGCTCGGCACCAGCGTTTCCATGTTGCTTTCTCCCGTTGTCGATGACTGGTTTGATAGAGCGCGGTCAACATGCGTCGTACGCAGCTTTCCCAGTCGGACAGTGGTCTTGCTGCAATGGCAGCATCGCGATTCGGTGGCGATTGGCTGTGGCGAATTCGCCAGGACTGCACCATGCTGGAGATTGCACGTTCCCAGGGATTCGTCACCCGCCGCTGCATGCGACCTTCGGATTCCCAATGGGCTGCCAATCGCCGAACAGCGCCGTTCCAAGGATTCGATTTCTGCGTCACAGCGACTCCAGCGGCAGCACGGCTCCGGGACCGCAGTTTTCGATCACCCAATGCCAGCCCGTTTCTGTAACAGCCACTTTCCGGACACGATCCCGGCTGCGGTCGACCTGGCGGATCACGAGACCGCAGCGTTCCAGTCGGCGCATCGTCCGGGACCAGCGGCTGCGTCGGCAGACTGTCGGGGTCTCGTCGAACCAGATCGCCGGGCGATAGGTGACAAACGACTCCGGTTGGCCAGCCACTCGGGCGACGGCGATTAGCATCCGCCCGGACGGCCTGTTCAGGCGGGTTGTCACAGGAATCTTGTCGGAAGTGGTCATGAGCAGGACTGTTGCAATCGGAATTGAAAATCCGGCACGAAAGAAAGAGTGGTCGATACGGCGACGGTTCCCGCGTGTATCTCCTTTCGCCCCCCGCCTCGGAAGGAACCATCGCCTCAACCGCCGACGCCACTGGTGGCCACGTGTCGCGTCGCTGGGCGACCCGCGTAAGTTGGCCAACCTCCGCGAGTCAACGCGACACGGGCCAACGTGGGCGTTGACGTGGCCTCACTTAGGGCGTGGTCGGAACTGCCCACACCAGTCGGTGACCAGCACCTTGGGGAATTCACCAAAGCATCGGAAGATATCGCCGTTCCGTTCGATCTCTGGTCCGAGTACGGGTGGACCGAACCGGCATTCCCCTTCAGCACGACCTTCGTTCCAATCGCTTTCAGAGACCTCTGGGACGTCTTTGCCGTCAATCTGGAAGTAGTCGCAGTCAAAACAGCAGCGCGTCA
>JAGQPW010000235.1:1420-4056 GCA_020426515.1 Planctomycetaceae bacterium
TCCAATCGCTTTCAGAGACCTCTGGGACGTCTTTGCCGTCAATCTGGAAGTAGTCGCAGTCAAAACAGCAGCGCGTCATCGAGTGAATTTCTCCGGTTGGGAACGTTCTGTCCGAGGGCAAGAAGACCGAATCCGTCACGGAAATCCGTCATCCACCCCCTCACACACAAAATCTGCGCGAGTGGGGGTGCGTGTGACGGATCTCTCTATAGAGAGTAAATAAGAGAGTATTTTCATATATTTCATTGACTTACAGCTCCTGAAATCCGTCACCGAATCCGTCACAAACGGGTGTGACGGATTGTGCTGGATTCGGCTTTTCAGACCTCCCAATCCTCCCAATCGCATTGATTTGACCCTCGAATCGTGATGGATTGTGACGGATTCAGCCTTCGTCGTGACGGATTTCCGAGGCGAGTTGATAGCCGAACGCCGGCTTCGTCTTCGTCGGGATTTCGACCGAATTGATGTCACCCTGCGAGAGCAACGTGCTGATGATCTGGTCGAAGTCAGCCATCTTCAGATGCATCGTCCGCATCAGTTTGTTCCGTCCCATACGGCCTCCAGCGTCCCGCAGTTTCTTGAGCAGCTTGAGGCATTCGGCGTGAAACGGATTGTCCGCGACATGGCTCTGCGCCATAAACAGCATTCGGCGGGTCTGATGCGTTGCGAACTGAGTGGCCCAATTGGCGGCGTCTGCATCGATTGATGGCTCGCGATGATTGGAGCTGATTGAGTACAGCAGCGCCAGTTTGCGGATGTGCTCGTTTGTCCGGCCCCAGACGGTTGTGCCCACGGGATCGCCACGCTCTTCAGCCTCGGCGTATTCCGCCTCACAATGACGGCGGGCATCGATCAGTAGCGATTGGGCTTCATCGGTGTAACGAACGATGTGCGGGATCGGGAAGAACTTCCCCATATTCCCTTTGCCGGGATTGAAGTTCGCCCAGTAGGTCGCGGTCTCCAGGATTCGTGGTGGGAGATCAGCGATCCTCGGCTCCTGACCTTCCCCGCGTTTGCCAGCCTCGACGATGAGCATGCGGGCGAAGAATCCGTTCGTCAGCATCCTCTCGCTCAGCGCGGAGTAGTAATGAGTCGGGATCGCTGTGCCATAGATCACCAGGCACGGCTGCTCGATCGTCTCACCACGCTCCTTGCCAGCCTTGCGCCGCATTGGAAACACGCTGGCAGCCGCTGAGTACATCGTCAGCAGCGTGCCGAGGATGCCCTCGTACCGGGCGTCTTTGGCTTTGTTGATCGACTGCAGCAGGCCGTCGATCTCATCCGTCTGAAACAACATACAGGACGTTAGATACAGGGCATCCTGCAATCCCTCGCCGGACGCGAAGTGTTCGCCGAGGGCATTCGCCTGATCGATGGCGTGCAGGATCCTGGTGTTGACCCGACGCGGCCAGTCTTTCCCCGACGATGAGTGCGCCAGACTGAGCAGGTACAGGTTGGTCCGGTTGTCCGCCTGGTCGCGAACCTTGCGACCGCCGAGGAATGCCTGCAGTGCGAGTGCGCCACAGAACGCGAGTGGCTGATTCGGATAGGGAGCTGTCGCCAGCGAGAAATCCATGACCTCGGAGATGAACCCCGGCACACGCAGCAATTCGGTCGGAATGGGACCGGGATCATCTGCGTTGTCAGCTGGCGGTTCACGTTCCGTTGCGCGGACCGTCGGCACTGTGCCCTCGGCCTGACCGACCAGCGAGGAGATATCAACACCGACATCAATCGATTGCTCGCGGGTTTCGTTTAGTAGCCATCCGCGTGGCTGGTTGTGAGGTTTGGTCGCAGCGCTGGTGACTTTGTGCCGGAGTTCCTTTTCGGACCACGGCGGTTCGCACCTCGGATTGAAGTGGTTGAGCAGCAGCGTCAGCGCGTGTTCCGGGTCGATCTCAAACCCGTGTACGAGGACTGTCGCTGCCGTATATGTCGCCGCGTGGCCTCCATTGCCGCTGATGGCGGGCGGGAGCTTGTCGAGGTACGCCAGGGCGCGAGATTCGACGTCGTTCGACGATTGGTGTGTGGTGATCCGGTCAGGGTGCGACCCTGTGCGCGCCACGGCATCGGTGCGACCGTTGCCCGAGGCAGCAACCGGATCGGTGTTTCCATGCCGGAGTTCGATGACACGTTTTGCCAGCGCCTCCACGCAGGCTGTCAGCATCTCTGCCGGCACCACCGCTGGTTCGCCTGTCAGAACATCGTACGGCTGTCCGCTCGGATGAATACTCGGACCAACAACGGTCTGGCCACCGGTCGAACGGAGTTCGACGATCATCTGCCGTGTGACCGGATCACGATGTTGCACCGTCTTCGCATCGGCAGCGATGTACCACCAGTGCGAGTCGGCTGCACCAGCGCGGCCCGATTTGGCGGCCGTCGCCGGCAGGTAGTTGCTGGCGATGGCCCTGGCTTCGACACAGTCGAGATCAACATCGACCAGGTTGCCGGAAGGCTCCCCGAGGATCAGTCCCACGTTGGCCGGTTGGTCGAAGTACTGATCCAGATCAGCTTCGCTCAGGCGGAGTTGTTCCCACTCCTTGAGGACAGGTCGCTTTTGTTTGTACGGAATCGGTACGACGCACCAGCCGCGGCGCACGTAGTCGCGTGCGGCATCGAGTGGCGTAACA
>JAGQPW010000236.1 GCA_020426515.1 Planctomycetaceae bacterium
CCCCCGCACCTGCATCAGCTGCGAATTCCCCGAAGCGAACAACGCGATGTTGTCCGGTGCCCGCACCTGCCACGCCACATGGTGCCGCGCCCCGCCCGCTGCGATAAGCGTGAGCACCAGCAACCCCGTCAAAACACGACCACCAGCCCATCGCCCCAGCAACAGGCAGATGCCAAGCAGCAACCCCAGCGTTGCCAGCCACCAGACGAGTTCGACGGGCACGTACCGATCCAACACCATCCCCACGGCCAGACAGGCAAACGCCACCAGCGCCGGTCGACGGACTGGCACTGAGGGCGATTCAACCTGCTGTGGGATTTCGTCCATCGGGCGAGCCGAGTGGCGTCAGCCCTCGGGCAGTTGTGCATAGTACGGTAAAACCGGGGACTGACACCGCTCGGCTCGCCGCACGTTCCGCTACTTCAGGTTCCGTTCGAAGAACTCAACGTAATTTCGCCACATGATCTTTTCGATGTCGGCATCGCTGTAGCCTCGCTGCGAGAGGAGTTCGGACATGCGCTGGACGTCGGCGATGGTGTCGAGGTCGCCAGGGGACTGTTCGCGGCCGAAGCCGCCATCAAGGTCGGTGCCGATGCCGCTGTGATTGGCGTTGCCCGCCAGCTGGCAAATGTGATCGATGTGCGTGACGATGTCGTTCATGGAGACTGAGTCGGGCGAAGTGACGTATTTCACCCAGCCCGGCTTGATCATCCAGTTATCGAACGCTGCTCCAATCACCGCGCCGCGCTGGATGAGCGCCTGAATTTGCTCATCGGTCAACTGGCGATCACTGGGCACGAGACTGCGGCAATTGTGATGACTTGCCAGCACAGGGCCGCCGAAAATATCGAGAGCTTCCCAGAAGGATTGATCGGCGAGATGTGTGGCATCCAGCAGCAGGCCGACGCGGTCCATTTCCCGCAACAGCTGCTGGCCATCGGCAGTCAGGCCCCCCACGCTGCCGGTGCCGTGACAGTATTCGTTGGGGCCGTAGTGCGCGGGGCCAACGATTCGCAGGCCGGCGTCGTACCATTCATCCACCTGTTGTGGATTCAGGATCGGCGAAGCCCCCTCCATGCTGAGGATGTACCCGATCGCCGGACGATCCGTCACTTCCCCAGTCAGGAACTTCTGCCACAACTCACAGTGCTCACGCACAGCGGCCCCGGTCGGGAGGTCTTGCAACACCCCCTTGCGGACCATCGCCCGGTAGTACGCCAGTTGACCGTAACCCGCGGCATAGGTTGATTCGCGGGACTGGTAGAACGTCAGCGGTTTGTCCTTGCGATGCAGACGAGGCAGCAGCGTGGCCACGCACAGCCCCATATTTCCCCGTTGCATCTCCGGGAACGAGACAGTGCAGTCGCCGGGCACGATGTCGGTGTAGTGCTTCTCGAACAGACGAATCTCACTGGTCGGCAGTTCGAGGTTGCGGTTCCATTCCACCGCATTCCAGGCAAGATCGAGATGGGCATCAAACAGGAGCATGGGAGGCTTTCGGGGCTGGAACAGGAACGAGCTGTCGAGGAGACAGCCGGGGAGAGACATCGCATACGCAGGTACTGTTTTGACGGCTGCGGCGACGATTGTCCATTCTGCGGCTTCCCTGGCGAGCCCGGTGCCGTAAGGCCCGGGGACTCACGTCGCCCGGCTCGCCAGAACCGCGAATGGCCGAAAACGCGTCGTTTGGCATCGAACTCCGTTTATTTCACATTCTTCGGCGGGTCCGTTACCATCCGGATTCGTTCGCTGCTTCTGCTTCGTCCGGAGCAGCGACTGGTTTGCAGGTTGCGAGCATTCACGGATTTCTCACATGGCCAAGAACATGATTGTCGCCCAGTCGGGCGGTCCTTCTCCGGTGATCAACAACACGCTGCGAGGGCTCGTTGAGACCGCGCGGGAGATGTCCGAGATCGGCACAGTCTACGCAGGCTGGCACGGCATTGAAGGGGTTCTCAAAGAAGAACTCCTCAACCTGTCCGATCAGAACCCCGAAGAAATCGCCCTGCTGCGAACAACTCCGGCTGCGGGTTCGATCGGCACCTGCCGCTACAAGCTGAAGGCCAAGCAGAACGAAGATTTCGATCGATTGATGGAAATCTTCAAGGCCCACGATGTTGGCTACTTCTGCTACATCGGCGGCAACGACTCCATGCACACCGCGTACACGGTGGCGAATCTCGCCCGTGAGCGGGGTCTCGATGTCGTTGGCATTGGGGGACCAAAAACGATCGACAATGATGTCGGTGACAGCGAATTCAAGCTGGTCGACCACACCCCCGGCTACGGCTCCACGGCTCGCTACTGGGCACACTACATCCAGCAGTCCAACGAAGAGAACAACGGCTCCTGCCCGGCTGACCCCGTGCTGGTACTGCAGGCGATGGGCCGCAAAATCGGCTACATCCCCGCTGCTGCCCGCCTGGCTGACCCCAAGCGTGAACTGCCACTGCAGATCTACCTCGCCGAGCGCGAAGTGACGATTGAGCAGATTCACGAAAACATCAACCAGATGTTGCGTGAACGTGGCCGTGCGATTGTCGTGGTCAGCGAAGGCCTCTCCATTACCGGACTGGAAATTCCGGAAGAGTTCATCGTCCGCGATTCCTTCGGACACCCGACCTTCTCATCCAGCAAAATCACCGTCGGCCAGATGCTGACCAACGCTCTGAACGATCGCGGCCTCGCCGTGAAGGGAGCCGCTCGCTGCAATGTGCCGGGCACGCACCAGCGCAACGACATGGTGTACGCCTCTACGGTCGACCTCGAAGAATCGTACTACGTTGGCCAGAAGGCCGCCCTGCTGGCAGCCGCTGGCGAGCATGGCTACATGTCCACGATCCTTCGCAACGACTGGGACAACTACCAGGTCCGCTACGACAAAGTGCCATTGGCCGAAGTGGCCGAAAAGGACCGCCACTTCCCAAGCGAGTGGATCAGCAAGTGCGGCACCGATGTGACCGACGACTTCCTGAAGTACGCTCGGCCTCTGATTGGCGACAACTGGGTCAGCGTCCCGATGATCGATGGCCGTCTGCGACTGGCGAAGCTGAACACCGGCAAAGAGATGTTCGCCACCCAGAAGCTCCCGGCTTACGTTCCGCAGGCCGACCGCAGCTAATTGAAGCCGTTTCCGGAGCCTTCGCGGGAGAAACGAACCTCTCGCGAAGGTCCTGAGACGCGAAACAGTCTGAGGCTCCATCGACGCCAAGAGAATCGTCCAATTCCGCGTCTTCGCGTCTTCGCGAGAGATTCGTTTCCCTCAGCGAGACCACCGAAGTCGATGCCCTGAACCCCGGCCACTCGCAATGGGTCTTTTCGACAAACTCAAGTCCGCACTCCGCAAGACGACCAATCTGCTGCGGACCGATGTGCGCGACCTGTTCAAGGCGGGCGAGATCCTCGATGAGGAGAAGCTCGAAGAGTTTCATCGTGGACTGATCACCAGCGACATGGGTGTCGTCGCCGCAGGCGAGATCATCGACGAACTGCGGAAGGAATTCGGGGGACGAACGATTGATCCCGTCGCCATCTGGTCGCTGGTCAAGGAAAACCTGAAGGGGCAGCTCAAAGGGGGCGAAGACGTCCGCTGGGATGCCAGCGATGCCTGTTCGCCGCTGCAACTCAGCACTGATGGCCCCACGGTCATTCTGGTCTGCGGTGTGAACGGCGTCGGCAAGACCACCTCCATCGCCAAGCTCGCCAATCTGTTCACCAAGGCTGGCAAGAAAGTGGTGCTGGCTGCGGGCGATACGTTCCGCGCAGCGGCAGTCGAGCAGCTTACCATGTGGAGCCAGCGGATTGGCTGCGAAATCGTCACCAAGGAAGCGGGCGCTGATCCAGCCAGCGTGGCCTACGAAGGCTGCATGAAGGCCAAGGAACTGGGAGCGGACATCGCTCTCATCGACACCGCAGGTCGCCTGCAGACGCAGCAGAACCTGATGCAGGAACTGACGAAAATTCACCGGGTGATCGGCAAAGCGATTCCCGGCGCACCGCACGAGACCTTGCTCG
>JAGQPW010000237.1 GCA_020426515.1 Planctomycetaceae bacterium
GTCGCCGCCAATGCATGGACTGGGGATGTAGAACGCACATTGCCGCGGATTCGATGAGGCGAAGGAAACCTCGGATCGCAGTGGATCGGTCCCGGTGCGGACGTTCTCGGTCAGCAGGATCGTTTGCGAGGTGCCATCGATAATGTCATCGAGACGATAATGGCGCTGCCCCCCTTCCGAGCCCCATGGTTCCAGAAAGAACAGCCCCATCGCTTTGAAGCGATCTCTGTCCGAAGGATGGCCATCGAGTTCCGAATCTGCCGGACACGTGATGCCGTTGGCGTTCAGATCGAGCTCGGTGTGTTGGACATCAACCGGGCATTCGTCGACACCACTGGCATTGCGAATCGTGAATCCGACGCCGCCATTCACAACGTAACTGAGATCGCCACTCCCCTGCACCGAGTTGTCTTCGGGACAGGTGAGGACGGCGAGATGCGTGTTTGCTAACTCAGAGTTTGGTGACTCTGACAGCGGCAGCTCGGTATTCCACTGGGCCGCGAGGTTCTGCTGATCGATCCAGGGGAGGATCGTCACGACCCAGTTGTGATACTCGCGCATGTTGCCAGTGGCGTCCAGTCCGACGTTGCCGGAGGCCGGAAGGCGACCCTGCGCCTGTTCAAATTGAGTGATTCCGAAGGTGAGGTTTCGCAGATTGCTTAGACAACGAGTCTTCCGTGCGGCGGCGCGGGCGCGTTCAATGGCGGGCAGCGCCATGGCGATCAGCAGGCCAATGATTGCCAGGACAACTACGAGTTCCAGCAGCGAAAATCCGGATCGCTTGCGGACCCTGCGATCTCGCACCGCGGCATGATGACAACCGGCTCGACAATCAAACTGCTGTGCGCGGCCGGTCATTCGTCCCTCCAGGTCAGGGCTTGTCCCGCAAGTAGGCCTCCACGGCCTCCAGCAGCGGATCAATCGCCCGAGTCTGAATCATATGCGGCGGAGCCCAGGGGAACCAGCGGCATCCAATGTGCTCGGTCAACGTGATGGGGCTGTCTTCGACCAGCGTGCCGAGAAAGATCAGCAGCGTTTTCGGGACCCAGACACCATTTGTCCGCTTGTTGCAGACCTCGTAGCGCTGGACGAACGAAAAGTCGGGATCGAGTTGGACAGCACTGCGCGGAATGCCCGTTTCTTCTTCCATCTCCCGCAACGCGCACTCGATGTCGGTTTCGCCTGGATCGACGTGCCCTTTGGGAAGATCCCAGCGATCGGCATGCTCCATCAGCAGGAAGGAGTCAATCGGATCTCCGCGTGTGATCAGCACGCCGCACGACTTCAAAGACTGGGGCATGTTTGCAGTTCTCTCTCTGATGTCCGCAATGGCCTGCGACAAGAGCGACAACCGCAGTGCCGAATACGATGTTCCTACACGGTGGCTGAATCGTTGATGACCGTGCAGGGAGTCTTTCGATTGACGCGCTTGAGCAGACCGGTCAGTACGCGTCCCGGGCCGATTTCGTAGAACTGCTCAATCCCCTGGTCAAGCAGGTTCCGCATCGAGTCTTCCCAGCGGACCGGGTTGATGACCTGCTGGACAAGGATCTGCTTGAGTTCTTCGGGATCTGAGTGGGCCTGAACATCCACGTTGGAGATGACGGGAATGCGCGGCGACTGCATCGACACAGGAGCCAAAGCTGCCGCCAGACGCTCATCGGCGGGGTGCATGATTGACGTGTGAAATGCACCGGCGACTGCCAGTGGAACCACCCGCGCGCCCTTGGCTTCGGCCAGTTCTACCGCGTATTCGCAGGCGGCATTTTCGCCCGAGAGCACCAGATTGCCCGGGCAGAGGTAGTTCGCAATCTGCAGCAGACCTTTGGAGGATGCGGCCTCGCGAATGGCCTGCACTTCTTCCAGTGGAAGCATCAGCACGCTGACCATGCCCGAGGGAGTCGCGTCTGCGGCGTCCTGCATGGCCTGACCTCGCTGCTGCACCACCCGCAAACCATCCTCAAAGGACATCGCCCCGGCGAATACCAGTGCCGTGTATTCCCCCAGGCTCAGGCCCGCTGCAATTTCACAGGCGTCTACGATTTCAGGCGATTCCGCCTTCAACTTTTCCAGGCAGGCCAGAGATGTCACAAAGATGGCGGGCTGACTGTAGACCGTGGAATCAAGCTCAGAACTGGGACCTTCGAAGCAGAGCTTGGCCAGATCGTAGCCGAGGATCTCATTGGCCTGTTCAAACAGGCGGCGGGCAGCGGGAAACTGCTCGCTGATCTGCTTGCCCATTCCGACGTGTTGAGCCCCCTGACCGGGGAAGAGAAAACCAGTGCGTGGCATAGTGAGAGACGTCATTTAGGACACCACAGTGTCGATTGCAGGGGCGAAGCCAGACCGTTCTCGCAGTATGATGCGAATCATCGTGGCTTGCACGCTTCAGGAGCTGTTCGAACTAACCGGCGGCCAGTTCGGTCTGCCCTAACAGTTCTACGATCTGAGCGTTTACCCGACGGTCTTTCAGTTCGACCGCGGTTCGAAGTGCATTGCGAATGGAGCGGGCGTCACTTGACCCATGAGAAATCAGGCAAATGCCGTCAATCCCGAGCAGCGGCGCTCCACCCACTTCGTTGTGTTCAAAACTCTTGCCGGCTGCTTTAAAGGCCGCAGCAGCGGTACCCCGTTCGCTGCTCAGCGACGAACAGACTTCTTGAGCGAGCCTCTGCATCATCATTGAGGCCATTCCCTCGCTGACTTTGAGGACAACGTTCCCCACGAAGCCTTCACAGATGATCACATCGGCTTCCCCGTGGTACAGGCCACGGCCTTCGACGTTTCCAATGTAGTGGTCTTTGACGCCACTGCTGAGGATCAGCTGGTGGGTTTCGCGAATCAGGTCCGTTCCTTTGCCGTCCTCGCTGCCGATGTTCATCAGGCCAACGCGAGGCGAAGCAATCCCCAGTAATTCGCGGGCAAACACACTCCCCATGACGGCATACTGGGCCAGATGCTCAGGCCGGGCGCCGGGATTGGCTCCGACGTCCATGAGCAGCGTCTGACCAGTGGCGGTCGGCAGAACGACTGCAATGCCGGGTCGCTTGATTCCCTTGAGGAATAGCCGCGTCCGCAGACCGAAGGCGACCACGCCCCCGGTGTTGCCAGCACTGACAACCGCATCGACCTTTCGCTCAGCCATCAACTTCCAGCAGACGGCGAGGGAGCAGTTGGGTTTGCGGCGGAGGGCATCGGCGGGCTTTTCCTCCATGCCGACGAAACCCTCTGAGGGAATCACCTGCAGGCGCTCACCGGAGTATCCGGAAGCTTCCAGAAGAGGGCGCAGCGCAGCTTCATCGCCAACCAGCAAGACTTCCAGTTCAGGCATTGCCTGAAGGGCCTCGATGGCACCATCGACATTGATTCCCGGGGCAAAGTCCCCGCCCATCGCGTCGAGCGCGATCCGCATCGGAGGTTACTCCGCGGATTCGACCATGGTCCGCCCGTGGTAATTACCACAATTTGGACAGACAACATGGGAAGGAACGGCAGTGCCGCACTGTGGGCAGTATTGCAGCTTCATCGGTTTCACGGCATCGTGAGCCGCGCGCTTCCGAGACTTGGACTTCGACTGCCGACGCTTTGGAACAGCCATGGCCTTAACACCTTAATTTCAAACGAGTTGCTTCTTCCTTGAGCGGCTGATTCCGTACCTCAATCGAGACGGAGAGTTCCGCAAGCCGCAAATGCTACGAGGAGTTGAGGCGGAATGTCAAGTTCGTGGGATGCGATTGGACCGGAGCGGTTCACTTTTGGCTGTTGCCTGGGCTGTTCGACGCCCCCTGCCCTATGGGCTGCGGCATCGTTGCCCCGCTCCCACCTCTGCTTTCGGCGGCAGCGGAGTGACTCTCATCGGTCAGTATCACACTGGTCAGTATCACACTGGTCAGTATCACACTGGTCAGTATCACACTGGTCAGTATCACACTGG
>JAGQPW010000238.1 GCA_020426515.1 Planctomycetaceae bacterium
AACTGAGGCTGATGTGCCCGAATGGGCCAGGTCTCGTCGTACATATTGAGCTGAGGCTCGACTGAGATGAGGTCCATGTTGGCCTCGAAATAAGCGTCAATTGTCCCCACATCCCGCCAGTAGGCCGTCTTGCCGGTATTGCGGTCCTGGAACGGGTACGCACGAACTTTCCGGGAATTGATGATGCCCGGGATGATGTCTTTGCCAAAATCGTGCGCGGAGTTTTGCAGCAGGGCGTCCCGGCACAACTGTTCCATCAGAAACTGGGCCTTGAAGACGTAGATTCCCATCGACGCCAGGCACTGCTGTGGATTGCCCGGCATCGGAAATGGCTCGCCCGGTTTTTCTTCAAACCGCCGAATCCAGTGATTGTCGTCGATCCCCATGACTCCAAACTGCCGACCTTCTTCGAGCGAAACCGGCAGGCAGCCAATCGTGCAATCGGCATCGTGGGCAAGATGATCTTCAATCAGTTTGCTGTAATCCATCTTGTAGATGTGATCACCAGCCAGAATCAGCAGATGCTCCGGTCGATTCTGTTCGATGCTGTAAATGTTCTGGTAAACAGCATCCGCAGTCCCCCGGTACCAGTGCTCGCTGATGCGCTGCTGCGGCGGCAGGACCTCAACAAACTCTCCCAGATCGCTCGGCAGGAAGCTCCACGTCCGGTGGATATGCCGATCCAGGCTGGCCGACTTGTACTGCGGCAACAGCAGAATCTGACGTAATCCACTGTTGATACAGTTCGACAGCGGGAAGTCGATAATGCGATAGCAGCCTCCAAACGGCACTGCAGGCTTTGCCCGTTCCAGTGTCAGAGGCTCCAGCCGAGTTCCTTTGCCGCCCGCAAGAATCAACGTGAGTACAGTCCGCATCCCGAGTCCATGATCGAAAGGTCTCGGTCTTCCATGACCGGGGGAAGAAGTGCCGCAGCAAGACAATCAGGAGCGGCGATCGCGGCTGATCGGCACACCAATGATTGAGCCGTTGTACACCATCTTGTCGTCGACGAAGCCCTGGAATTCAAACTCGGCCATCCGCTTCACCCGCATCTTCAGCAGCTTGGCGCAGATGATCAGCCGGCCTGGTGGATAAACCGGCGAGCGAAAGCGGATGTTATCCATCCCGCCAAAACCCATGTAGTCGCCCGCTTCCAGCAGGTCGTACTTGCGGGAATAAAACCCGGCCAGCTGGGCGGCTGCTTCGCACAACAGCACGCCTGGCATCAGTGGGAACCCGGGCATGTGTCCCTTACACCAGAACTCGTCGTCGGCAATATCCTTGTAGCCGATGAGTGCGTGATTCTCGGTGTCGGTCCAGACGATCCCCGTCAGCTGTTCCATCTCGTGACGCTGCGGATTCACGCGGCGAATTTCGTTGATGTCGTACAGGGGCTTGTCGTAGTTGTACTGGTTGTAGTCGAAGAACGCTTTCGCGGGCATCTCGTCATCCGTGTCACTGCGGGGCGGTTTTGAATCGCAACTGAAGCGAAACTCCATGCGGGTGATACGTTAGCAATTCCGGCCCGCCGGATGAAGAGAGTTCTCCTTGCCCATTTTTTCAGGAATTCAAGAGGGACTGTTTGGACCTGTCAGCCCGCTTGCCTCCAGCGTCAACCCGTGGGGGATCACTGGGACGAATCGGGCGTCCAGTAGGGGACCGGCCGGGAGTCGTTCCGGAGATACAACGGATGGTTCGGATAGCCCGCTTTCGTCCGGCGAAAGCAGTGAACTTCCCGCCCCTTGAGCAGTTCCCGTAATGCCTCATGCCGATTTCCCAGTCCGGCATGGGTTCCCCAGCAGCACATCACCAGTGCCGCCCGTTCGACGCCCAGCAGTGTATAATGGTTGTTGAGGCTGCCTACCGGGTCGTCGATCGTCTTCAAACCTCGCGGGTCCGTACTGCGGAGCCCGTACGCGTTCAGCATGATAAACCCGCCGTACCCCCACGCAGCGGCGAAGTTCTGACAGCGGTTGACCGTGGGATCGTTCTGATATTCCGTTGCGGTTGAGGGATTCAGTCCAATAAACGCCACCACGGCCTGTTCCGAATCCCAGGTTCGTTCGAGATAGAAGCGGTACACCTCAGTCGGATCGTACACGGCGACGGAGTCGACTCCATCCGCCTGATGGGTGCGAATTACCGCGCCACGCTGCTTTAAATTCGGCTTCTTCGCCACTTCGGCATCCTTCTCAGAGGGTCCGGTTCCAGCTCCTGTGAAGGGCAGGGTAGTGAACGCACGCTCTTGTTCCTACCCGGGGCGGCCAGCTCCCAAATTGCGGCGATTTCGGCAGTTCTCGCAGTTCTCTAGCCACTTTTGTACCAAGTTTCGCATCGCCCATTGACGCTCGTGGATACGCCTCTCTATCAGGCCGATCTATCACCGGAGCGGGCCGCGCCACTCCGGTGAGTGACCTCATGAATCAAGGGACCGGATGGCCTTGCGCCGGGCATTGCTTGTGGGACTCCTGTGCTGGAGCGTTTGTGGACGCTGCAGCTGGGCCCAGAATCCGTACAAGTTCCCGGAACAACTCGGACTGCCCACGCCATCGGCGCCGGAGCCATTTCGTTCTCCCGAACCTCTGCCGCAGCAGGCACCTGAACAACTGCGGGCACCTGAACAACTGCCTCAGCCCTCCTATTTTCCGGCCGGCCATTCCATTTACGAGCAGGCCGATGTCGAGGAAATGCTCAACTACGCCCCTCTGCGGGAACAGCGTGAGCAGCAAATCGGTACCACCGCAGAGTCCTACCAGATTCAGCCGGTTCAGTATCCGTTCGAAGTTTCCGGGGCCGACGATCTCCCCAACGAACCACCACCTCTTGTTCCGGGGGACTACACCGAGCGCGGCATCCTGTGGTCGAAGCGGCTGCTGCAAACGACAGTTCTGCCCGGCTCCGGAGACCAACTGGGCATTTTTGAACTGGACACCCGCGCCACATTTCACTTTGCCCGGGCTCCCATGTTTCGGTTCACGCCACAATTCGCGCTTCGGACCCTCAATGGGCCCGAATCGACCGACCTCCCCGGCTCCCTGTACGATTTCTCGCTGACGACGATGCTGTACATCCCGTTCAATGACGAATGGCGCATGATGGCCGAAATCTCGCCCGGAATTTACAGTGACTTTGAAGCGGTCAACGGCGACTCGCTCCGACTTCCCAGCCGCGTATTTGGCTTCTATCGCTGGTCGCCAGCGCTGGATTTTGCATTCGGGTTCGTCTACTTCGACCGCGATACTGTCGGCTTTCTCCCGGCGGCCGGACTTGTGTACACCCCGAGTGACGAACTGCGTGTCGAAGTGACCTTCCCGCGTCCCAAAATCAGCTACCGCTACTACAACGACGGCGACCGTCAGCGAACGGTGTACTTCGTCGGCGAATTTGGCGGCGGCTCGTGGACCGTTCGCCGCGCCTCCGGCGCTGATGACAGCGTCACCCTCAATGACCTCCGCCTGCTGCTGGGCTGGGAACACCGAGAAGGGAAGTGCCTGCACTGGTCTGTCGAAGCCGGCTACGTCTTCAATCGCAAGCTCGAATACCGGTCCCACATCGGCGATCAGGACCTGGACAGCACCGCACTGCTGCGGTTCTCGATTGGGTATTAGTTGACGTTGTTACGGTGGCAGGGGGCGACCGGGAAAAATGTCCAGTAGGTGCCATGCTACGCCGCGTAAGCAGCGTGGGCATGCCGAAGGGACGTTGCAGCGAATATTGGGTGGTCGGGCCGAACTTTGGGTGCCACGGGCTCTGCGAGCCGTGCGTTTACAGGTCCGGTCTTACCGGACGGCAATGGTGAATGGCAATATTATCAGGCGAATAGGCCGGTGGAACCGGCCCTACGGGGACTGTATATGGATTCCAGAGACTGGCATGTGCGTGGGGAGTTCATTGACATAATCCACGTCATCGTAACCCACACCAT
>JAGQPW010000239.1 GCA_020426515.1 Planctomycetaceae bacterium
CCTCGGTGTACGACCCGGTGGGCCTGCAAACGGCCCTGGTCGATGCCAACGCCCAGCGGAACACGTTCCTGTACGATGCGGCCCGGCAGCCAATCGCCCGCGTCAACCCGCTGGGGCAGCGGACCACGATGGGGTACGATGCGGCTGGACAGCAGGATCTGCGGATCGATGCGCGGGGGAACCGGACCACCTACGTGTACGACCTCGCCGGTCAGCAGGTCCAGCGGCATTATCCCAATGGGACCCGCACCACGTGGACGTACGATCCGGTGGGGAACCCGCTGGTGATCGAGGCCACCGCCGGGACGTTCACCCGCACGTTCGATTCGCTCAACGAGGTGGTGCAACTGGTCTGGCCGACGGACGATGTGCTGACCTGGACCTACGATGCCGCCGGGAACCGCCGCACGCGGGTCACGGAGCAGGGAACAACGACCTACACGTTCGATGCCAACGCCCAGCTGACCCAACTGGTCAACGAACATGCCGAGGTCACCACGTTCGTGTACGGCCCGTCTGGCCGGGAGATCGAGAAGTGGCTGGACAATGGCACACGAACCAGTCTGACCTACGACCCGGCGGGACAGATCACCACCATCGTGCAGGCCGATGACAGCGGCTCCCCGTTCCTGACGCTGGAATACCAGTACGACGGGGTGGGGAATCGCACGTCGCTGCTGGAAACGGACGCCTTGAGTGCGCAGCAATCGACGCTGTGGAGTTATGATTCCACCAGCCAACTGGTGAGCGAAGCGAAGGGGGTGGACAGCGTGGAGGTCTCCCGGACGACGTTCGTGTACGACCCGGTGGGGAACCGGCTGCTGCGGGAGGTCGACTCCGATCTCACCACCTCGACGTATGATGCCGCCAACCGGCTGCTGACCGCCGAGGAACTCTCGGGGATCACCACGTACACGTACGATGCCGATGGGAACCAGCGATCAATCGAGACACCCGTGGGTGATGTGACGACCTACACGTGGAGTTATGAGAACCAGCTCATCGGGGTGGAGCAGCCTGACGATGTGGTGACGACGTACGCCTACGCCCCGGTCAACAGGAACTCGGATGAACTGCGGCTGTCCAAGGAGACTGACGCCGGGACGGTGCAGTTCGTGTGGGACAACCAGAATATCATTCGGGAGCTGGATGAGACCGGTCTGGTGGAAACGGAGTACACGCTCAATCCGCAACCCTACGGCGACCTCGTGAGCCAGCACCGCGAGGCCGAGTCCACGTTCTATCACTTCGATGCGCTGGGCAGCACCCGGGTGCTGACCGACGGCAACGCCGTCGAAACCGATACGTACGTTTACGCGGCGTTCGGCCAACTGGAATCCAGCACCGGTTCGACACCCAACCAGTTCACATACGTGGGCGAACTGGGGTATTACTTCGACGAGGAAACCGGCGACTTCTACATAAGACACCGCCAATACCGCCCCGATCAAAACCGATTCACATCGGAAGACCCCATCCTGTTCGCCAGCGGCACGACCGGGTTGTATGAGTATGTTGGGAATAATCCGGTTACGGGGGTTGATCCCAGTGGCACGGAACCACCGGCACAGGTGTCGTACAACCGGAATGAAAAAGAGTCTGAGCATCCGTTTCTGCTTGCCCTCAGCCACCAAATCGAAATAAATCGCATTCGCGCTGAAATAAAGGACCGACAAGCTAAATCTCGCTTTTGGGGAATCCACTATTCAACATCGAAACTTCAGTTGGAGCTGGACCGGCACTACAGGGCTCTCGATAAACTCGCAAAGAAATACAGAGACACTTTCGTCTTACCTGAACAAAAGAACTATGGCGACTGGTGGAACGCTTTCTATTCCACGCATCCTGGACTATCCCCGCTCCTTGTTTCGGCGATAAAGGATGGATCCATCTCGTTGGAATTTGTGCGTGGCAATGCGAGGAACCCCGACGCTATCGCCAAGATGGTCGTGGAGCACTTTGGTGAGAAATATTTTCTTTCCTCAGTAGACATAACAAGGGTGTATGAGAATATTCCGGTTACCGAAGACCTGCTTTCGGCGTGGAGGGCGTGGGCAAACGCTGCGAAGGCCGCTTTGTCCCAGAGTACCTATTGCTTCGACCATGCCGAGGCAATCGGCAAACTGCCGGAGACAAAGCAACTGGAGAGGGCTGGCTACTCTGTCTCAATCGGCGACCCGTACAAGGGGCATTATGGCCTGTACGTCTGGGTCAATCCCACGTCGCCCGACGTTTTGGCAGCAGCCAAGGACATACCTCGTTATGTCACGGTGGGGCGGAGCTGGGCTGTCTTTCACGTTGGATCGGGTTACAATTCAGTGCATCACACCACGTGGGACGGAGATTTTCCGATAAAGATTTCGTTTTCGGGTGACCACCTTACTGGCATTCAGGAGTCATGGTTTTCGGTATTCGGATTTGGGTCGTATCCCGTTTGCCCGCCTAATTGAGAAATTCATTGACGAGTCATTTCAGAGGCACTGAGACTTCAACTCGGCGTTCCGCGTTTTCGCGGTCCCAGAGTGTCGTAGTGCGTGTTTGGCAAAGTCTAAGTCCAGTCAGCCGGTTCTGTCTTGTTACGCTTTTCGCGATATTGGTGTTCTTGGGGCTGATCCATTTCATGTTGCCAACGAGAGTCTGCGGAGCATTCGACTTTGCCGTGTCGGGTGATGGAAGCGTAGTGGCGTTTGGAAACCACGGAGGAGAATTGGGGGTCATCCGCCGAGGCCCTAACGGCACCGGTGGCGAGACCTTGAGAACGGGGCTCCTTCCGTATGTGCGACGGGTTCGTTTGAGTCATGATGGTCGGCGCGTTCTTTGTAGCGACCAATACTCAGCGTCACTGATTCTCGACTTGGAAAGTTCGAGGGTGTTACAACTGAATATGCGTAAAAAGTGGCTTGATTTTTTGGATGTGTGTGGTAGCCACGTTGCTGCAGATTCGCCAATGCCAACACTGATCGACGTGTCCATGGACGGTGAACCTGCTGTGTCATGCGACGAGGTGCCGTGGGTTCGTTTTGGCAATGAAGGTGTATTTGTTCGATGGCCCAGCGGACGGAAGTGGAAGATCAAGTCATCTACGGCGTTAAGAGACGGATATTTTACGGATACCTGGTCAAAGTGCATTGCCATTGACGAAAATGGGCACGTCTTGCGAGCAAGTAGCCCGGATTGGCGTTTTGAAATCGCGTGCACCAACCGTGTGTCGGATCGCCCGATGTGCGTGCGAGGAACTGTCAACACTGCAGTTGCCGTGTATGAATCCGAGTTGCTGTTGATCGAATTAACGACCGATCGAGTCACTAGGACTCAAACGGGAATTCTCGCTGGTAAGTGCGAAGCGAGCGGTGACGGTACGTGCATCTTGCTTGGGGAGGACCACATCGTCATGCGGTGGTTTGACATCTGGATCTTGAGAGATGGACGGTTCGAACTAGAGCAACGTGTCGTACCGGCAAGGTTTCCGGGAATGTCGGACTGGACTGGACTTGAGCAGTTCTTCGGGAAAACTTCGCAGGGTAGCTCCGGTTGGTCCGCAGAGGGCGTCCCTAAATCCAGAGGGTGACGATGGTGGTTGGGCGTGTGAGTCGGAGGGCATCGGAGCGGCGGGGTGGCATTGTTGCGACAAAGTTGTGTGCCATGCTCACATCGCGTCAGCAGGGTGAGCATGAATGGACTTCCACCTGCCATTGAGTAACATACGCTGGGACGAAATCGCAGGTTGGCAATCGAATACGGGGGATCAGCGGCATGTCAAGCCAGCAAGTCACGACATTCGTCTACGATGCCTCCGGTCGGGAGATCGAGAAGTGGCTGGACAACGAGACGCGATCGGTGACAGCGTACGATGCCGCGGGCCAGCCACTGGTGGTGAGCAACCTGGAATCGGACAACTCG
>JAGQPW010000023.1:0-10149 GCA_020426515.1 Planctomycetaceae bacterium
GGTCCGCCGGCATGCCCACCTACATTGCCGGCAAATGGCAGTTGGAAGGGGGACTGGAGGGGCCGCACAAGTTCGGGTTCGATGGCTACACGCTGTGGCAGGTCAATCGCCGCCCGCCTCGCTATCCGAATCCCGGTCTGGAGATTGAAGGCCAGCAGGTGGACTTCACGCAGGGAGAGTATGGTCCGGACCTGGTCTGCGATGCGTTGTGCCAGTTCATCCGCGAGAAGAAGGACGCCCCCTTCTTCGCTTACTACCCGATGATTCTCCCGCACTCCCCACATGTCCCCACGCCGGACAGCAAGGCTTGGGACCCGACCGTGGTGGGCAAGGAATGTCGGGGAAATATCTAGTATTTCGCCGACATGGTCGCCTATGTCGACAAGCTGGTCGGCCGCGTGGTGGATACGTTGCAGGAGGCCGGGCTGCAGGAACAGACACTGGTTATCTTCATTGGCGACAACGGCACGAACAGAGCCATCACTTCGATGCTCGGCGATGTTCCGATCAAGGGAGGAAAAGGAAAAACGACCGACAACGGCACGCACGTCCCCTGCATCCTCAACTGGCCCGGCCAGATCAAACCGGGCGTGCACGAAGGGCTCGTCGACCTGACCGACTTCCTTCCCACCTTCGCCGACCTCGTTGGTCAGCCCCTGCCCGACCACATTCCGTTCGACGGCACCAGCCTGCTCCCTGTGTTGAAAGGCACTCCCGGCCCTCGCCGCGAATGGATCTACTGCTGGTACGAACGGGATGGCAAACGTAAACAAGCCTCCCGGCACGCCCGCACTGTGCAACACAAACTGTACTCCACCGGTGACCTGTACGATGTTCTGACCGACCCTCAGGAACAATCCCCGTTGCCAGCGGACGATCCACAACTGCTGCCAGTCCGGAGCAAACTGCAGGGAGTGCTGGACGAGATGCGACAGAGCGAATGGCAGAAGACGATTGCGCAGTGATGGTCGGTCCTGCGAAACGGAGTCGAGTTCCACGCGGAGCTCAGAGTTGCGGCACCATGCAACTCCCGGCAGCAAGCAGGGCATGCTCCCTGCATGCCGATGCCAATGGGGAATGCTCCAATGACGGGGAGTCCACTGCTCCGCAGTCACTGCATCGCATGTTCAACCACCGTGCTGGTCAACTCCACACGCCGAAATCTCCGCATCGGGCACTTGACTTGCCACTAATAATCAGATGATATTACCGAGGTTTGCTGCTCGCAGTTCATGGCAGTACCGCCCGCCATCCTGCGGGTTGTGCTCCGGGATAAGACGAGCCACGGCGGATCCCTCGATTGACAACGAATCGTCTGCGGTCACATCTGCAACTGTGGATTGACTCGGGCGGTCGAATTCTCCAGTACAAGGTTGCACGATGCCCCGAATTTCGCGACGAGCGTTCATCACGTTTGCCTGCCTGTTGTCGATGACTGCCAGTCTTAGTGCAGCGGAACCGGCTCCCGAGCTCAAAATCGGATCACTCCCTGTTAGCAAAATTCTGGTGCTTGGCAACAGCATCACCTTCCACCCG
Source organism: Planctomycetaceae bacterium (assembly GCA_020426515.1). Lineage (GTDB taxonomy): Bacteria > Planctomycetota > Planctomycetia > Planctomycetales > Planctomycetaceae > JACKHO01. The sequence continues at coordinate 1,537 of JAGQPW010000023.1, forward strand.
CCCAGCCAGGGGTGGACAGGCAACTGGGGTATGGCTGCCAGCGCAAAGGAAAAGGACTTCGCTCATCGACTGCTGGCGCACATCGAGAAGGCGGCCCACGGGAAGCCCGAATTGCGTGCGTACAACATTGCAGACTTTGAGCGACAACACGCCAGCTGGGACTTCACGGCGGCGCTGAAAGACACCGCTTCAGGGGAACCAATCGCTGACGATTACGCTCCCGATTTGATCATTCTGGCCATTGGCGAGAATGTTCCTGCCCTGGAGACACCGGAGGCTCGGGATGGCTATGAGAAAGCGTTTGCTTCGCTTCTCAAGCGGCTCGATCACTCCGGACACCCAACCTTTATTGTGCGCAGTTGCTTTTGGGGCAATTCGGCAAAGGATGACATCATGCGGAAAGTCTGTGGGGAGGCCGGTGGCCACTTTGTCGACCTCAAAGGGCTCGATGCTGACCCGTTGAACTATGCCCGTGCCGAGCGGGACTTTGAACATCCGGGCGTCGCTGGCCATCCCGGCGATCGCGGAATGGCGGCGATCGCAGATGCAATCTGGAGTGTCATCCAGAAGATCCCCGCTGCGGCACAGAATCCCGCTCCGTAGTTGGAATCGCCTCACATCTGCTCTGGGATCGCTTTGCCAGCAAAGTCCCATCTCCAGCAGAATGCTGCAGGCCAGGAGCATTTCGAAAGTCGCCGATTTCCCTCTTTGGGGCGAACCGTGGCAGTTGGTACAGTTCCATCGTGCCTGGGGCATTTCCTCGGAGGGGTTGAGCTGTCCAGGCAACACGGATCACAGAACGTATTTGAATCAGGTGCATGATGCGGATGAACAGACTGACTGCGGGCTGCATGGTGGGATTGATGCTGGCCATGACTGGCATGGGCAAGGCGGACGATGCTGCCGGCGTCCCCTACCCCAAACTCCCGATGGGCGCGGGCATGATCGATGCGACAGCGCCCTACACCTTCACCACCACTCCATCTGGCCTGAAGTACCGCATTCTCCGTCAGGGGAATGGTCCCAAACCAACGGCCCGTCAGACGGTAGAGGTGAACTACCACGGATGGCTCGACAACGGCAAGGTTTTCGATAGTTCCTACGCCCGTAAGAAATCCATTTCCTTTGGCCTCAACCAGGTCATTCCTGGCTGGACGGAAGGGATGCAGCAGGTTGGCAAGGGGGGAATGATTGAACTCGTCATCCCCGCCAAGCTCGGCTACGGAGCCCGCGGCGCAGGCGACGCTGTTCCCCCCAACGCGACGCTTCACTTCCTCGTCGAATTGATCGCGATCAATTAGCTTCACTCGGTGTGTTTCGGCATACCATGCTCAACGCAAACGCCCCGCCCGACATGAGTGTCGGGCGGGGCGTTTTTTTCATTTTGCCGTCTGCCAGCTGTGGCGAAGTACGGACTGCCAACTCGCAATGGTTCCAGCGGCACAGCTGACCGCGTGTTCGTTACACGTCTGGTGGCAGTGGGGCCTCGGGCCAAGCGGGCTCATCGTCTTCGTGGTCTTCTGATTTGACGATGTTGCTCAGCCAGCGCCCCCAGGTGAAGTAGTGCAGTGCAATCATGGCGACGAAACCGAACAGCACAACGAACAGGAAGATCGCATCCGGAAGCACAGCTGTGATTATGGCCATGAACCCGGCGATGGAGCCGAGGATGAACGCCATGCCAAACCAGAAGCCGGTATCGCCGCCGGGACGGGTGGTGGAAGGGCGATTCTGACCGGGCAGGCGAGGGGTGTTGGACATCGTGGTCTTCCGTGTCAGTGATCAAACAATCTCGCCGGCATTGGCGAGTTGCTGCAGCTGGTTGCTGCGGTAGAAGAAGCCGTCTTCGAGTGAATCCAGAATCTTGTCTTCGCTCAGGAACAGTCCGAGCAGTCCGCCGGGCAATTCAAAATCGATTTCGTCGATCAGCCTCACTCCTTCGGGATGGACTTCGAAGCGATGCACATGTTCCCACGCCGCCAGCGGCCCCTTCTCCTGAACTTCTTCGAAGATGGAATGTGGCTCAAACCGGGAAATCCGATGGGCCGACTTGTGGACCTGATTGAAGCTGACGATCTGAAATTCCAGCAACGAGCCTTCTTCGATGACGTCCGGTGCAGAGGTGAACTTCAACCCCATGTTCGGCTCGCTGATGCGGGCGATGTTGACTGGTCGACGCAGGAATTCAAACGCCGCGCTGGGGGAACAGGGAAGAATCAGTTCGTGCTCGAACATGGCCATCGGCAGGTATCCTTGATGATGTCTCTTGAGGCGGCCTGAAGATTCCGGCACGAAATGGGCCAAAGTCCTCGGCTCTACCAACTTGTCTGGCAGGACTGTAGTCGGTCGGAAACGTCCTTGCCAGATGCGGTCGGTGAAACAGGTGGCCATCCGCGCAGTGACTACTCCGTACTGATTGCACATTGCGAGGCGGTGGCTGCGGTGATAGCCTGATTCATGCCGTTCCAGACTCTCTGCCTTCAGATGTGACATCTCATGAAGTGGTGGCTTCCGAAACCCGTCCGGCGCTGGTGGACCATCGGACTTTTCTGCAGTCTGCTCTGTCCCCTGCCCTTGCTGGCACAGTCGGTCGATTCAACTTCGCCGATGGAATCATCATCAGCCCCGGCCTTGTCGGGCCTGAACATTGGCCATCCGGCACCGCCGCTGATGATTGAACAGTGGTACACCGGACAGCCCATTGAAAAGCTGGTTCCAGGACGGGTGTACGTTATTGAGTTCTGGGCCACCTGGTGCGGGCCCTGCCGAGCCTGCATGCCGCACCTGAGTGAGCTGCAGTCCCGGTACGGCGACAAGATACACTTGATTGGCATCACCAGCGAAGGTGCTGAGGAGGTCAATAGTTTTCTTGCCGAGAACCAGTCTACCGATCGCACCTGGAAGGAGGTCATCACCTACCGCCTTGCCCAGGACCGTGATGGCATCATGACACAAGCCTACTTCCGAGCCGCCGGATTGAAGGGGATTCCGCAGGCGTTTATTGTGGGACGCGATGGCGTCGTCGACTGGATTGGACGCCCCGAAGACATTGACGAGCCACTGTCGAAAGTTGTCGACGGAGCGTGGGATCGCGCGGAAGCTGTTGAATTGCGCGAACTGGAGCAGAGATTGTCTGAACTGACGCTGCAGTTCAATGCGAAAGCCAAATCCAGGGAATGGGATGCAGCCCTCGCTCTGCTCTCCAGGATGCAGACGCTGGCCAATGATGATCAGCAGAGTCACGAAATTCGGCTGAAGCGGCTTTCCATTCTGCAGCGTGCCGGTCGGGGCGAGGAAGCGGCTGCATTAATGTCGCAGCTCATCGAGTCGGCCTGGAATAATGCAGCAGAGCTGAACTCCATGGCCTGGAACATCGTTATTGCGCGAGGCGATCGCGATCTGGCAACGGCTCTGACGCTGGCCGAAAGAGCAGTTGAACTGTCACAGGAACAGAACGCTTCCATCCTCGATACTCTCGCCCGCGTACACTTTGAACTGGGGCATCTCGATCAGGCTATTCGCTGGCAAACTGCTGCGGTTCAATTGCAGCCTGAAGACTCGATCTCTGCAGCGACGCTTCGTCGCTATCAGCAGCAGGCCGAACAGCTGGACGTTGGCCCGCGTTGAAATTGAACAGGCGAGAGCACTGCAGGGCTCAATAGAAACGGGCACCTGACATGCAGGTGCCCGTTCTTCATTGGCGATCACTGTCATCCCGCACACGGGACGTTATTCCGCGCGCTGCAGCACATAGCGATGTGCCTTGGGCTGATTCTCCTGGAAGATCTGATCTTCAATTTCCTTAGCTGCCGCATTGTGCTGTGCGACGCGATCCTCGATGCCTGCCATCACTTCGGTCAGCTTCTGGACCTTGGCCTGCAGCTCGGCATTGTCGGGATTCTGTTCAGCATTGCGACGGTCGCGGGCAAAGCCCTGGAATCGACCCCACTCGCCACGCAGACCGCGAACGGGGCCTTCGTTGCGTTTCTTGTTCAGCAGTGCAACTTTCAGTGCCTGTTGATACTGCGGCGTCTTGTCATTGCCCTGCAGTTCGATGTGGCGAGCCAAGGCGTCGGACGAATAGGTTCCGACCACTTCGCCGTCGATGGAGAGGGTGTACTTGCCGGCCGGCAGGCCATGAACTTCCAGCGACTCTTTGCTCAGTCGATGTCCGAGTTTGGTCAGTTCCACGCCGAGCTGTGCTTCAGGTGGCATGACCCAGGGAAGTGATGTCCCGTGGAAGGTGAAGGCAACGCCCTGCTCTGTGGCTTCAATGTCTGAAAGTTCCCCGCCAGCCGCATGACCGTTCCATTTGTCCTTGCCTTGAGTCAATCGAATGGAAGAAACGGAGCGTGACAGTCCGAGATCGTTCACAATGGCGACGGCCATCACAACCTGGCCATCGGGGCCCGGATGGACGGCATCTTTGATGAGCGTGAAGGCCGGATCGGTTTTCCGCTGTTCCATAGTGATGTTATTCAGCGGACCCCACATGTCGACAAATCCATAACCCTTCTCGCCAGCCACTTCACGCAGCCACGTGCCGTAGTAGGTGAGGACCGAGTTGTACAGCGCGGTGGAGTCCTCAGGCCGATTGTTCTTGGGCTTCATTCGGTCAGCACGGGAATCAAACATGGTCGGAGTCATTGGAATCGGTGTCGCTCCAATGCCTTCCAGTTTCCCGAGCAGCTCAGTCATGTCTGCACGATATGTCTCCCAGGTGGGCTGATCGAAGGGCCGGTAGGTTCCATCATTCATGCCCAGCAGAATGGTCACATACTTGGGTTTGTAAGCAGCCACGTCAGCATCAAAGCGTTGCAATGCATCCCAGGCCCGGGCTCCGCCCACGCCGGCATTGTGCAGCTTCAGTCGCATGTGCGGAAAACGCGTGTAAAAATAATCTTCAACATACTGGGTGTACAAACACTGATGCGTGATGCTGTCGCCCAGAAACACAATGGAGTCGCCATCCTGAAGTTCCAGCGTCTTCAGCGAAGCGACCGGTGTGTAGCCTTCCTGTGCGTTCAGCGAAGAAAGCCAACTCAGCGAGAGAGTGGCCAGCGCCATGAAAAACATGGTTCGTCGTCGAAAAATCATCGGGGTTCCTGTGAGCTGTCTGGGGAATTCGGGAACGATCCATCGACTTCTGTGGATCGGTATGGAAATGCTAGCCAGTGTCGCCGTTGGGCTCCAGTTGGTGGGCCCAGTTCGTTGACCGGTTGGAAATGGAGAGGCGTGTGTCAGATTCTGCCGAACATTCCGCAGTTCGCAGAGCTGACCTTTTCCTGTCTCGTAAGCCTGCGTAAGATCGAATCACGCATCTGACGCAGCCTCTCGTTCAACGGGGTGACCGTCGCATGCCGAATCCCCGTGTGTTTCTGCAGTGAGAGTTCCTGTCCGTGCCAGCGAATCATGGAATCCGTTTCGACGAGACCCAGTTCTGGGTGATTCATCGTCGTCTGGAGTATGGTCCGTTCGACTACGAATGGAGCCATGACTTTCGGGGACTGGAGCTGACCTATCAGGGAGCCAAGTACGGAGAAATCTGCAGCGACTGTGAAATTCACGCCGACCTCAAGGAATTTGCCCTGCCGATGCGGGTGGTTCAAGTCGCCAGTCTGGTCTCCGGCTGCATGCTGTTCGGGGTCACGCGTGGAATGAATGCGTGGGAACGCCAGACGCTGCTGCAGTCCACACTGACCGAACATGGATGCGGTCACTTCATGGAATTTGTCGACTGACAGCTTGTCGACACCGAGGACGCAACCGTGGTGGAACAACTCGATGTGATCGCGGTCGGGGCTCATCCCGACGATGTGGAAATCGCCATTGGCGGAACACTGGCCCGGCTGGTACAGCAGGGACTGCGAGTTGGCATTATCGACCTGACCGATGGTGAGCCGACTCCTGGAAGCTCCGGTCCGGAAGAGCGGCTTCAGGAAGCGCAGCAGGCGGCAACCATACTGGGAGTTCACCTCCGCAAGGTGCTTACGCTCCCCAATCGCCGACTGTTCGACTCGTACGAAGCCCGTGTGATGCTGGCCAAAGAGTTTCGCCGCTATCGTCCGGAAGTTGTGCTCGGAATTGCCGGGAAAACGCCCATGGCCTCTCCTGATCACTGGCAGGCGATGCAGATTACTGATGCCGCAGTGTTTTACTCCCGGTTGTCCAAATGGGACGCCGAATTCGATCACCTCCCGGTTCACACCATCCGGCAACAGTTGTGGTATCCACTCGGCTTCGGTTCGCTGCAGCTTCCTGATTCTCCAGGCACCTTTGTACACGACATCAGCGAGACACTTTCCAGAAAACTCGAATCCATTCGCGCCTACAAAACGCAGTTCCCCCCCACCAAAGATCGGGTGTTCCGCCTCGTCGAGAGTCAGGCCCGGCTATATGGTGAGACCTGTGGATTCGCTGCCGGCGAGTTGCTCATTTCTCCCAAACCTCTGGGGATTCAGAAGTTGATGGACGTGCTGCGTCGCGAATCTCCACTCTCCTGACGCTGGCTGTTCCTTTCATCGCGGCGATTCCCCCCTTCTCTTCTCGCGCCGGACCATCCCACTCTTATGGGGAAATCGGTTACAGTGCCCGCGTGACTGCGGTTTTGCATACTGCGAAGCCCACAACGTTCAAGCACAAACAGATTGATCATGCCTGCTGCTGCTACGCCCACTGTCGATAAGTCCGGTCAACGTGTTCGAGAGATGTTCGGACAAATCGCCCGGCGGTACGATTTGCTCAATCATCTGCTGTCCGGCGGAATCGACATTTACTGGCGGAAGTTCACCGTTCGCAAGGTTCCCATTCAGGGAGACGCTCCGGTTCTTGACACCTGTACCGGTACGGGTGATCTCGCCCTGATGTACTGGGCTGCGGCCAAAGGAACCGTGGAAGTCATCGGGACCGATTTCACTCCCGAGATGCTGGAACGCGCCCGGGAGAAATTTGACCGCAGAAAGACTCAGTTCGGCGAGGCCGCCACACAGATTGAGTTCCTGGAAGCCGATACGCAGCAGTTGCCATTTGAGAATGACCGGTTTCAGATTGTCTCTGTCGCCTTTGGACTGCGAAACGTCGTGGACACTCAGGCCGGGTTAAAGGAAATGATTCGCGTCTGCCAGCCCGGTGGTCGCGTGGCGATTCTCGAATTTTCGCAACCGATGAATTCCGTCTTTGGAGCGCTCTACCGCTGGTACTTCAACACAGTACTGCCGCGTGTAGGACAACTTGTAGCCAGGAACCGCCAGGAAGCTTACCGTTACCTGCCCGCCTCGGTGTCACAGTTTCCCTGTGGTCAGGAACTGGCCAAGATCATGGAAGACTGCGAACTGACCAACGTCACATTTACGCCCCTGACATTTGGCATCGCCACACTGTACGTGGGCATTAAGCCGTAACGGTCGCGACCGGTCACTCGGCGTCTTCGTCATCTCCACGCAGGAGAGAGTCCGGACGACGCAACTCGTACTTCTTGATCTTTCGGTCCAGCGTCGATCGCTCAATGCCCAGGACATCGGCGACGTGGAGTTTGACCCAGTGCATGGAGTCGAGAGTCGCCTGAATATGGTGACGTTCCACATCTTCCAGCGACAGTCCCTCAAACGGCTCGCTCCCCTGCCGCGACGCCGAAAATCCGGCCATCAAGTGCTTCTGCTCAAGCTCGCTTCCGTCGCAAAACAGCACCGCCCGTTCCACGACATTCCGTAATTCGGTGACATTGCGAGGCCAGTCATACTCCTGCAAAACTCGGGCTGCGCTTTCCGAAATCGACAGGACATGCCCCCCTGCCCACTGGCAGGCTGTGCGGGCAAAATATGTGGCCAGTTCAGGGACTTCGGTCAGTCGATCACGTAATGGGTCGATCAGAATCTGCACAATGGCGAGCCGATTAAACAGATCCGCCAGAAACTCTCCGGAATCGATTGCATCTTCCGGGGAACGGGACATCGTCGAGATGAACCGACGAGACTGTTCGGTCGAACTCCGTGAAGTTGTCTGCAGTGCTTCCAGTAAGGCAGTCTGTCCCTCGGCGGACAAGTCCAGGATTTCATCAAGAACGATGGTTTCCGGTTCTGGTGCAGCAAGCAGTTTTTCAATCTCCGGTCCTGTCAGCGAACTGCACTTGAGAACGCGACAGTGAGCGGCCCGAAGTTCACTTTGAGCATGAATACTGGCCGCAACGAGCCGTTTGCCTGTCCCGCGCTCGCCACGTATCACCACTGGTCGACTGGACTGCGCCGCCTTGGTGATGTGAATCCGCAATGCCGAGGTTAACTTGCTCGTTCCAATAATCAGAGGGCCGGCTGATGAACTCCACGCTGGAACGCTGTCGTCCTGATGGCCGAGCTTTTCGGTTTGATGGACGTGAGTCAGTGTTGATGAACCGGCCAGGTCGCCCAGTGTAAATTCGAATTCACTAACATCGCTGAAGCGAATCCGGTCACCATGTTGTAGCGAGTGTCGACTAATTAGCCGATCATTGACCATCGTTCCGTTGGAACTGTGGTCAGTCAGCATCCAGCGACGACCATCTCCGGCAATGACAGCATGCAGCCGGCTGACAGACGCACCACGCACGGGAATTGCCACCGAGGGCATCCGTCCCACCGT
>JAGQPW010000023.1:10249-12314 GCA_020426515.1 Planctomycetaceae bacterium
CCGGCAATGACAGCATGCAGCCGGCTGACAGACGCACCACGCACGGGAATTGCCACCGAGGGCATCCGTCCCACCGTATAGCCAACTGCTGGCAACAGAGTGTACTCCGCCGACCCATCGATCCCTCGCAGGTAAGCCACGCCTTGTGCTATGTCAGTAACGTTTGCCATAAAATTGCCGATCCAAATCAACTACACGACACTGTGAATTCAATACTCGCTTAGTCTGTTTCTCCAACTAAACTGTAGTACGGTTACCACACTTGGTAAGTGGTGATCTCGGTCGTGTGGCCCACAATTGCGATTCGACGCAAAATGACGTACTGCAATTGGCATTCTGTAGAATGGCTTACATTTGACGGATTTTATCGCGCTGGCGATGGACGATACAAGGCTCCCCGTCCATTTTTTAGATGCAAAATTGGCATAAATTCCCTCAGTTCTCGTCGAGGCACCGGCGTAATTCCTCTTCCAGTTCTGCCAGCAGTGAAGACTCATCCGTCGCTGGCAGGCATCCCTTGTCTCGGTCAGCGTCGACTGGAGATGGTTCTTCGGGTTTCGGCGCGGATGTGTGCGAGGGGATTGACTGCACACGCGTATCAGGGGCCATTCCGAACTCTTTGAGCCACGCGTCAACGGCTTCAGCATCCAGTGGAGATGGATCGATCTCCGGTTCGACTTCGGGGACCACGACGTGCCTCCGTGGTTTGTCGAGTTCATCGAGAAAGGCTTCGCTCGTTGATGAAATTCCTTTGCGGCGGCGGATGGCCCGGATCAATCGGTTGTCGCTGGAAACAACCATCAGCTGCTTGGGAGCGGCATGCCGGGCAATGAGTTCCTCAATCACGTCATCCGCTTCTTGGCCCGGCGGTGAGTAGACCACTCGCAACTTCCGGAATTGCTCTTCCCGCTCATCTCCCGCCGCGACATCCGCGGCGTCAAAGACGACGACCGTCCGAAGAATCTCGTCGGGTGTCAAACGACTGGTTAGCCGAATCAGCAAACGGTGTCGTGCCCGCTGCAGGTCTCCCGGTCCATAAGTCGCCCGCGCAAGCCCTGCCGAATGCAACAGATTGTAGCCGTCGATGATCAGGTCAACAGGCATGAACAACTCGTCCTCAAGCGGAGGATTCGGAAGACAAACGGAGGTGTCACTCAACACGCCGGAGTCGGGATGGCATGAAGTGAATGCGAACCCTTCGAAGTCGAAACTGTCTGGTGAACGCACCCTGCCTCCATGCAGAAAATTCCACTCCGGAGTTTCGTGCTTCGTTTCGAGGCTTTCACTACTATGAAGGCCAACGACTCAATCATCAACCTCAATTGACGACTGCCCCCATGAGTGACCGCTGGATTGCCGACCGGATGCGGCTGATTGATGCTTCCGGAATCCGCAAGGTGTTCGACCTTGCGGCCAACATGAAAAATCCGATCAATCTCAGTATCGGCCAGCCGCACTTCGATACGCCAGAGCCCATCAAGGCGGCTCTGCATCGGGCCGTGGATGATGGCAGGAACGCCTACAGCCAGTCCCAGGGAATTAAGCCACTGCTGGAACTCATTCAGTCGGATCTGGCCACTGAGTACGGTCACGCCGACCGACAGGCATTTGTGACGAGCGGTACCAGTGGGGCGCTGATGCTGGCGCTGTGTTCACTGGTCAACCCGGGTGATGAAGTCATCGTCTTCGACCCGTGGTTTGTCATGTACAAACACCTCACCACACTCGCCGGAGGCAAAGTCGTTCAGGTAGACACCTACCCTGACTTCCGCATCAACATCGACCGCGTGAAGGCCGCCATTACGGACAAAACGAAAGTCATTCTGTTCAACAGTCCTGCCAATCCGACGGGGGCGGTCAGCAGTGAAGCTGAAGTGAAAGCCCTCGCGGATCTGTGTCGGGAGCGGGACATCGCCCTGATCAGCGACGAGATCTATCGCGCCTTCTGTTACGACGGAGAATTTGTCAGCCCTGCCAGATTCAACGATCAGACCATCGTGATTGACGGCTTCAGCAAGTCGCACTCAATGACTGGCTGGCGAGTCGGTTGGTGTCACGGGCCCGC
>JAGQPW010000023.1:12414-13663 GCA_020426515.1 Planctomycetaceae bacterium
CACGTGATTCAGCAGATGATCAAGCTGCAACAGTTCACCTTCGTCTGCGCGCCGCATCCGATGCAGTGGGCCGGCGTCGAAGCCTGGGGCCTGGACATCTCTGATCGCGTTGAAGAGTATCGTGGCAAACGCGACCTGATGAAATCCGAACTCGGCGAACACTTTGATATCCAGGGAGCACAAGGCGCATTTTATATGTTCCTGAAAGCCCCATGGGGAACAGGCACCGAGTTTGTGAAGGCAGCCATCGAACAGAATCTGCTTATTATTCCCGGCAACGTGTTCAGCTCGCAGGATACGCATTTCCGACTGTCGTATGCCGCAGCGGACGACACCATTAAACGGGGAGCCGAAGTGCTGCGCAAATTGGCGGAGCAGCCGGTGTAGAAGTCGACAGTCGTTGTCTAAAGCAGCGGACTGGTCAGACGCAGCACATTTTCCAGAATGCGGTGCTGCAGCGAACGTTTCTTCCATTCGTCCGGGGACAGCAGTTCGCTGTCCTGGATGTACGATTGCTGCAGACTGCGAATCGGCGTGGCGATGGCTTCGCCATACAGGAACAGTGAGACTTCATAGTTCAGCCACAAGCTGCGCATGTCCAGATTGACTGTTCCGAACATGGAAAGGCAGTTGTCGACCGTAATCGACTTGGTGTGCAGCAACCCGCGTTTGAACAGGTGAATCTGAACCCCCACATCCATCAGTTCCGCGTAGTACGACCGACTGGCGTAGCGAGCCATGAAGGAATCGACTTTTTCCGGGAGCACCAGATGCACTTGAACACCACTTGCAGCTGCCGCCCGAATGGCACGCATCAGTGACTCATCCGGAATGAAGTAGGGCGTGGTCAGCACTAACTCTTTACGGGCCGCATTAATCAGCGTCAGCAGCATCAGCAGCAGGCCATCATCGGTCTCAATTGGACCTGAAGGAACCACCTGCACGTCGGCCCCGCCCTTGGGCTCCACCACATCCAGTCCGGCACAATCGATGATTTCTTCAATGGATTCGTTCGTCTCCAGCACCCAGTCGCCAATCAACGTCATCGCCAGCGGAGAGACAACCGCCCCTTCCATTCGCGCCATGGCATCAACCCATTCGCCGCAGTGGGCATCCTGCTTGAAGTAGCGCGGATCGACGAGGTTCATGCTGCCCGTCCAGGCAATGCGATCGTCGATCACCACAATCTTGCGGTGCAGGCGAAGATCGTTGCGGCCGAACACCATCTGCCACAATCCTGAAGGAAACG
>JAGQPW010000023.1:13761-15237 GCA_020426515.1 Planctomycetaceae bacterium
TCGTCGATCACCACAATCTTGCGGTGCAGGCGAAGATCGTTGCGGCCGAACACCATCTGCCACAATCCTGAAGGAAACGCCTGCTGAACTTTCACTCCTGCAGCTCGCAATTCGGCCGGTTGTTTTCCTTTCCACCAGGGCCGCGCTCCGATTGCATCCACCAGAACTCGGCAGGCCACTCCACGTTTCGTGGCGCGAATCAGAGCAGCAACGACCTCATCTGCGAGTCCACCTTGATTCCAGATATAGAACTCCATCAGCACGCTGCTCGTCGCGGAATCGATATCCGCCGCGATACATCGCAGGATCTCTTCCGAATTTGTCAGTAGCCGCCCACTGCTGCCAGCCACTGTTGGCACCCCGACGAGTCGAGCTCCCAGTTGGTTCATGGCTCGGGCATCTGGATGATGTCGGTCCCAGTTGACGTTGGTCAGGCCATGATGAATGCCCTGCTCCGACAACCTGCGATAGTCCGCACGATGCTTCGCAATGCGTTCTGCCCTTCGCTGTCCCACACGGCGTTCTCCAATGAGCAGGTAAACTCCGGCTCCAAACGCGGGAAAGGCAGACACCAGCAGCAGCCACGCCAGCGCCACGCCGACAGGTGGCTTTCGCATCACCACTCGCAACGCAATGGCGGTGACGGTTGTTACGTGCAGCAATGTCAGTGCAAGGGAGACATGTGCGGCCGTTAAGAAATCCCAGTTCATGAAATGCCCAAATGATTCAGTAAATGAGATGGGCTCATGGAGCCGACGACGACTTGGGGAAACTCGCGACGTATTGCCGCTACGGATTTTCCAGCTGCCTTTCGGACAGAGTCACACGTGCGAGATAAATGCTGGACCTGTCTTCATGAGACGAGTAATAACTGATCCACAACTCATTGTCTTTCCACACCAGGCCCGGATAGCTCGTGTCTCCTCCCGAGGGAAGCGTCAGTGCCTCGGTGAGTCGACCGTTCTTGATGTCCAGCCAGGACAGCGCAGTCCGTTGTCGTCCATCGTACAACCGGGTCGCCGCCAGAATATGTCCATCGGGAAGTTCGATCATGTTTGGGCCACCGATACGGGCGTTGACTTCGCGCCACTCCCAGTGATCGTACGGAGGTTGCGAGGTGCCTAACATGCCGTTTCGGTTGCCTGTCTCGTGTCGAAACAAGCAAATCGCTGAACCATCAGGACGAAACAGGATGGTGTCTTCGCCGCAGCCGTTGGGCAGGTTGAGCTTTGGAATCAGCGTTTCGTAATGGCGGCCGTCTTCGCTGCGATACAACTTCACGTCCCGCTTCGAGCGATCTCTGTCAGTGCTGTAGCCCATGCTGTAGCAATGACCATCATTCCACTGTGCCCGCCATAGCCAGTAGCCAGGGTCACCAATCTGAACGGGGGCACTCCATGTCTTGCCCTGGTCTTTTGAGAACCACACAAACGAGTGATAACGAATGTCGTCCTGAGCCCGCATCCCTGCCCCGTT
>JAGQPW010000023.1:15334-20876 GCA_020426515.1 Planctomycetaceae bacterium
AGTAACCAGTGCCAGCGACTCCCAGTGCTCGCCATCCGTGGAAGTGAGCACCCGCAACGCCCCATCGGGAGACACATGCGCCGAACCTTCCCTGAACACGCAGTACCAGCGTCCCTCGTGGAACAGCAGGTCAGTGAACGCATTGTGGGGGGCCTTGTCCCAGATTCGCTGCACGTCCCTCAATTGCAGTTGAGGCGGTGTTTCGGCGTATGCCAGCATCCCTCCCAGGAGGCATGTCGCCAGGAATACAATTCCCGTTCGCGTGTTCATTTGGTCGCTCCTGTCCTTGTCTCGGTTCCGAGTTCACTGACGCTGGAGTACGTTGTTACGAATCGTGGTGTCCGAGCCGCCTGTCTCTTGCAATGACACACTGGGATTCCCCGGGCGGTCATCGCGGATGAACAGGTCGTGAATGTAACTGTCGGTCACATTCTTCAACCACACACCGCAGTTGTCGCAATCGAGGATCGTGCTGTCCGAGAGATGAATGCGGCGGCAATCTTCCACCAGCAGTCCAGCCGGATCACGCCACACATTGGAAATATGCAGGCCGGAAATGGTGCAGTCTTCGCAGCGGCGAATGATCACACTGTTGTTGGCGTCTGCCGTATTGCCGTAGTTGTACCGGGGATTGCGGTCGAGATTGTTGGCCGCCATAACAACACTGGAGCAATCCTCAATCAGCAGGTTGTGGCGATATCCCTGCCAGATCGTGTTCCCGGTCAGCGTAACACCGCGACAGTTCTGCAGGTGAACATTCACCTGCACGTCGCTCATCACATTGCCGCTGATCGTGATGTTCCCTTCCTGCACGAGATCCAGCTTAGCACTTGGATTGCTCCGTCCGAGAATGCGAATGTTGGCGGAATCGGGAGACGGATTGTTGTGCTGAATTGTGCACCCGGTAATCGCCACTTCGCCGGTCCCCGCTGCACTGTCAGTGCAATCGATGAGTACGTTCGCCGTGGCGGGCTGATTGGGCGTCATGTTGCTTTCAATGTCGCAGCCGGCGATGTGAATATTGCGAACATTCCCCTGCCGGCAGACGACACCGCCCCCCGCGTTGTAGCTGATATGGCAGCCGGTGATGTTCGACTGATGCAGGTTGACGTTGTCGTAGTACACGCCGCAGCCACTGTTCTCGTAGAGATGGCAATCCGAAATCTGCACGTTGCGGTTGTTCTCCACCAGTCGCACCGCATGGCGGCATTTGTGGATGTGCGTACGTGTGATCGTCAACTGCATCGTGCCGACCGCTTCAATGCCATCCGCTTCCGGATGCTCGGCCGTGATGGCCAGTCCATCCACCAGCGGCATTCGCTCGCGTTCCCAGATTTGCGGCGTGTAGTTTTGCGGGTCGGCCGATTTGAAGTGCGTTCCTCGCAGTCGCAGCGCTGGTCCGGGCGCAGCCATGATGAGCGTGGCCCCTTCTCCCACCAGAGCAAACGGGCCTCGCTGATCGAGCGGGACTTCGAGTGTTGCCGTCAGTCGGTATCGACCGGCCGGCAATTCCAACTGTCCGGCACTCTTGAGAATGCGCGACTGGAGTGCCTGAGTGTCATCGGCAACCCCATCGCCTACCAGTCGCGGAAGCTCACTTGAGTCAGGTTGTGCGGAAAGTGAAGTGAACAGTGCCAGTGCCATCACAACAAAAATTCCGGCACCAAACGCCGCACGGCGAAGATGAGCGTGCATGTGGATCCTGCCTGCAAAGGGTGGTGAAAAGCCAGAGGACTCAGAGGATAGTCACATTGGCCCTCGGGTTCACGCCATGCAGGCTCGACTCATCCACTTCAAGGCAATGACCATCTCCCCTGCACAGCAATCCACAGCACCACTGCTCGGCGTTCAGGAGAACAGTTCGGCAATCGGCTGTCCGCCGTCTGTCACTGGTACGGGACGATTGCCTGCGTACAGTTCGTCGTGAGGGTTAGCCCCCAGTGCGGCCAGAATGGTGGCAAAGAGGTCAGGTACGGAAACCGGTCGGTCTTCGATGGCCATGCCCAGTTCGTCGGTTGTGCCGATCGCCTGCCCGGTTCGCAGCCCACCACCCGCCAGTAGCACTGTAAAGCACTTCGCGTGATGGCCGCGACCGCCGCCGCCATCGAAGGACGCCGGACGGCCAAATTCGGATGCAATCACAATCAGTGTCTTGTCGAGCAGTTGTCGCTGTTCGAGGTCAGTCATGAGAGTCGACAGCGACTGATCCAACCCTTGAATCAGCAGGTGTTGCTTCTGCTGTCCTTCGTTGTGCGTGTCCCAGCCAGTGCCGTTCACGAAGTTCAGATTGAACGAGACTTCGGTAAAGCGCGTGCCGCGTTCGATCAGTCGGCGGGCGAGCAGGCACCGCTGGCCAAACTCATCGCCATATGCCGTTCGCAGGTCAGCCGATTCTGCTTCCAGGTTGAAGACATCCATAAATTCCGGCCCTGCCAGCCGAAAGCCCTGCTCCATCGCCTGCACGTAATTCTGGATGAGTGGTTCATCCGGATGCAGTTCGAGGTAGCGCTCCTGCACCCGCCGCAACATGTCGAGCCGACGCTGCTGTCGTTGGTCGGAAATTCGCTCCGGTCGCACGAGACCCTTGGGGCCGCCCTTGGTTTCCGTCAGGTAAATGTAACCATGTTCGGCGCCCAGGAATCCTGGTTCGCGGGCGGGACTCGGATTCCCCATCAGCACGTAATTGGGGACCAGTTCATTGATTGGTCCCCGCAGTCGCGAGACGAGAGAGCCAATTGATGGATACACAATGGTGCCGCTCGTCGGGCGTCCGGTGTGCATCCGATACGCCGCCGCGGCATGTTCATCAATCACATCGTGGTGAACGGTCCGCACGGGAACGCAGCGGTCGAACAACTCGGCCGTCCGAGGAAGGTGCTCACAAACCTGAACTCCCGGGATAGCGGTATTGATCGCCGGATAGGCCGAGCCGGGATCCTTCTTGCCGTCCTTGGTGACACGCTTGGGATCAAACGTATCGATGTGACACGATCCGCCTCCCAGCCAGATGAAAATGCAGTGCTCCGCCTTTCCGCGCGGACTGGGCGTCGCCTCTGCTCCAAACGCACGTGCAGATGGGAGCATCGCCCCCACGGATGCTGCTGCGGAGGCCTGCAAAATCGTACGGCGGGAACTCAAAAACATCGTCACAATCCCGGAAGAAATGAGGTCTTAAGGCTTTGTACCTGTATTGTGAGCGTGGCATCAGGCAACGTCAATGCGAAGGACGAGCCGAGTCGGATCGACAGGCGGTGCCCGGGGCGTGACATTCAGGTCTCGGTTCAGTCATCAACCGGCTTTCGGCCCCACACGAACCAGGGATAGATCGCGGGAACCACCAGCGACGTCAGCAGAGTCGATGTCACGAGACCACCAATCACGACCGTCGCGAGTGGC
This sequence comes from Planctomycetaceae bacterium, assembly GCA_020426515.1. Lineage (GTDB taxonomy): Bacteria > Planctomycetota > Planctomycetia > Planctomycetales > Planctomycetaceae > JACKHO01. The sequence goes on from JAGQPW010000023.1 coordinate 18,731, forward strand.
CGTTGCATTTCCGCTCCGTCTCCATTCGACATCGCCATCGGCAGAAAGCCGAGGCTGGCAACCAGTGCCGTCATCAACACGGGACGCAAGCGGCTGAGTGCCGTTTCTCGTGTTGCCTCCTTGATCGGCACACCCTGCTCCCGCAGATGTTCGGCGGCGCTCACCCACACGAGACCATTCAACACCGCGACTCCGAACAGCGCAATGAACCCCACGCCGGCCGAGATGCTGAACGGCATGCCACGCAAGGCCAAAGCAAAAATGCCCCCCGACGCCGCCATGGGGACCGCCAGGAAGATCAACATGGCGAGTCGAGGGGACTTGAACGTGGTGTGTAGCAGCAGAAAGATCAGCAACAGGACGATGGGCGTGATCAGCATCAGCCGACGGCTGGCCGTTTGCAGATTCTCGAAGTCGCCGCCCCAGCGAATTTCGTAACCTGCAGCCAGTGGGACGCGTTCCTGAACGGTGCGCTGGGCTTCTGCCACAAAGCTGGCGACGTCGCGGCCACGTACGTTGGCCGAGATAAACGTGCGGCGGCGATTCGCATCGTGCTCCACACTGGGAGGAGTTTCTTCCTCGCGAATCTCGGCCAATTCTCCCAATGGAATGGGACGACCTCCCGCCTCAGCCACGGGCAACTGTCGCAGGTGCTCCACATCGTGCCGCCAGTCTTCGGGAATGCGAATGATGACGGGAAAGCGTGCGCGGCCTTCGAAGATGGTTCCGACTCGTTGCCCCCCGATCGCCTCGATCACGTCCATCACATGTTGAGCATCAACGCCGTAGCGGGCTAACGCTTCACGCTGTGGCACAATCGTTACGGTGTTCAGATTCGCCTGATAGTCGGCCTTCACATCGACGGCACCGGGGATCCCCTTCAGCAGTCGCTCAATCTCCTTTGCCTTCTCGCCAAGCACCTGCAGATCGTCGCCGTACAGGAGCACCGCCACATCGGCCTTCACCCCGGCGACCAGTTCATCCACACGCATTTCGATGGGTTGTGTGAATCCAAACGCCACGCCCGGAACGGTTCGATTGAGAATCTCGGACATCTCTTCGATCAGATCATCCCGCGACTTTGGAACTGGCCAGTGATGCGGATCGTTCAGGATGACCCAGACGTCCGTCTGATGTACGCCCATCACATCGTTCGCAATTTCCGGGCGCCCGGTCTTGCAGAAGACGGTCTTCACTTCCGGGAAGTCCATGAGTGCCTTCTCAATGCGGGTCGACATGTCGATCGATCCTTCGAGCGATGCTGTAGGCAATCGCACGGCTTCAACAAGCAAATCCCCTTCTTCGAGTCGCGGCATGAACTCGGCCCCGAGATTCATCGCCACGGGAATGCTGAGCATAAAGACCGTGATGGCCGTGGCGGCGGTGATGATGGGATGATTGATGGCCGGAGTGACAATTGGCCGGTACAGCATCTTGATCATGCGGACGACCCAGATGTCCTTGTCTTCCATCTTTTTCGGAAGTGCGAGCGAGGCAATCGCCGGCATGAACGTCATCGACAGCACCAGCGACCCGGCCAGTGCGAACAACACGGTCAATGCCATCGGACGGAACAGTTTGCCTTCTGTTCCTTCGAGCATCAGGATCGGCAGGTACACGACCGCAATAATCAGTTCGCCGAACATGGTCGGCTTGCGAACTTCAATGGCCGCATCGCGAATGACTTCAATGCGGCTGCGTCCCTCGGAGTTATGAGCGAGACGGTGAATACAGTTCTCAACCATGATCACGGATGAGTCGACGATCAATCCGAAGTCGATCGCCCCCAGACTCATCAGGCTGGCTGTGATGCCGAAGACATGCATCAGGTTGGTTGCAAACATCATGGAGAGCGGAATCGCCATCGCGGTGATGATGCCCGCTTTGAGACTGCCCAGCATGATCAGCAGCACAATGATCACCAGCGCGCCCCCTTCCACCAGGTTGTGCACCACCGTTTCGAGTGTTCGGCCGATGAGTGCTGCGCGGTCGTAAGTAATCTCAATCCAGACTCCGGGAGGCAGAATCGGACCAATTTCTTCCAGCCTCTGCTTCACCCGCTGCACGACTTCTCGCGAATTCTCACCAATCAGCATCATCACCAGACCGGTGACGGCTTCTCCACGACCGTCTCGTGTGACTGCTC
>JAGQPW010000023.1:20971-35743 GCA_020426515.1 Planctomycetaceae bacterium
GCTCCCTGTCGCGTCATGGGAGCAATGGCGACTTCGGCCACATCCTTGAGCAAGATGGGGGTTCCATCAGCCTCGCGCCGCAGCACGATGGCTTCTATGTCGGCAATTGTCTGAATAAGGGCCTGCCCGCGAATAAACAGCTGCTCATCGTGATGGACAACGTAGCCTCCCCCAGCCGAACTGTTGTTGGCTTGGACTCGCGTAAAGATGTCTTCGAGGGTCAGGCCGTAACTGCTGAGCTGATCCGGATTCGGTTGAATTTCAAAGGTCTTGTAGTAACCCCCATGCGTGTTGATTTCCGTAACGCCGCGAACTTCCCGCAACTTGGGGGCGACCTCCCATTCGAGAATCGTCCGCAGGGCCATCGGGGAATATCCATCCCCGCGAACTTCAAACTGGAGGATTTCTCCGAGTGCCGTCGTCAGCGGTCCAATTTCTGGCGGACCGTAACCGGGAGGAATCTGGGACATCGCGCTCGACAGTCGTTCCGAGACCAGTTGCCGCGCCCAGTAGATGTCGGTCCCTTCTTCAAACACGATGGTGACCACGGAAATTCCGAACTTCGACACACTGCGGACTTCTTCCAGATTTGGCAGCCCGCCCATGGTCAGCTCGACCGGTGAAGTTACATAACGCTCCACTTCCACCGGCGAGAGTGACCCGGCATCGGTGATGATGGTCACCTGCACGTTGGTCATGTCCGGCACGGCGTCGATGGGCAACTGGTATGCGGCATTGATTCCCGCCGCCGCCATCAGGAACGTGCCGATCAGGACAAGGAATCGATTCTGGAGGGAAAACTCAATCAGTTTGGAAAGCATGGCGTGCGTTCTCGTTCATAGGAGGAAGGACACAAGGCAAGACGAGGACATCGGAGATTCCGAAATCGTTACTCTTCGCCTTCCAGTAACAGCTCCGACTTCAGAGCGAACGCTCCATGCGAAACCACCGGAGTCCCCACCTCAATGCCAGTCACTGCGGTCCAGCCTTCCGATGACAGTCCCGGTGTCACGTGGACCTGTTGAAACTCTCCGTCCACCCCGGGAACGAACACGAATGTCGCTTCTTCGTGTTCCAGCAGAGCGGAATCGGGAACCGCGATGGATTCCACGGGAGCGGCGACCGGCAAGGCCACTCGGACGAACTGTCCGGGACGCAGCAGCCCTTCGGTATTGGCAATCGTTGCAATCAGTGGCACGGCATTGGTTGCTGGATCGACCTGCCGGCCGACGTAATACACCTGGGCCTGCAGTTCGACACCCGGAAGACCGGGAGTCGTGACGGAAATTGCCTGCCCGGGTTGCAAACGCAATGCCCCCCATTCCCGCTCACGAATGTCCGCAGCGACCCATAGCAGCGATGTGTCGGCCAGCACGCACACACTGTCGCCAAGCGTAACGCGTTCCTTGCTGGAGAAGTTCTTGGCTTCGATGGTTCCGGCGAACGGAGCCCTCAATTCGACGTAGGACAGCTGCTGCATGTCGTCGTCGGCCTGAACGTCTTCCTGATATCCGAGTAATGTCCGCAAATGCTGTTCGCTGATTCGGACGCGACGCTGGGCATCATCCACGGTGACGCGTGCTTCGTTGCATTCACGCTGTGCTTCAAACAACGACTGCTCGGTGATGGCCTTGAGTGCCGCCTCGGCAGCGTTCAGTTCACTGGTGCGCTGCTGCACCGTTGAAAGCGGGACAGCACCGGAATCGCTCAACGCATTGATATTGCTCAGCAACTGCCGGGCGAGACGAAAACGGGAATACGCCGTCATCACCTGTTCGCGGTAAGCGCCCAGAGAGGTGGAATCCATATCGGCCACGATGGCCGCCGCATCTCGACCTTCCTCGACGGCATTGACCAGTTGCTTCAAGCCACGGCAGATCGATTCTTTCCACGTCCACTGGCGTTCGGCGAGGCTCAACTCGGCTCGGCGCTTCAACACATCGGCCCGCGCATTTCCGACCTCCGGACTGCTGAGAATTGCCAGCACTGCCCCCGATTCAACAACATCGCCCGGCTTGACCCGAACATCAGCCAGAGTTCCCACTGTGGGGACTTTGACTTCGATGTGCCGTGTATCATCGTAGATCAACCGTCCAGGGACCTGACGGATATCCTGTAACATCCGCATCTCCACGGACGTTGTGGCAATCTTGGTTGCAGCCACTTTCTCTGGCGAAAGAGTGACTTTCGTTCGGACTTCGTCGACAGCAGGACCGGAATCCGCAGCCTCTTCCTGATGTGCCTTCGGCGCAACTTCACGCCAGAAAACCCAACCTCCACCACCAACAATCAGAGTGAACAGCAGCGCTGGAATCAGTCGTTTTTTCATGATGACACGTTACACACCAGTAAGAATGACGGCGGAGAACACCGAGCACGCAGTGAATGAAACAGCAGGCTCAAGCAGCAGCGGTGTTCGAATCACAACAGCAATGCAGCGGGACGCATGTCCCAGGCAACACATTCAGCGCGGATCAGACTCTCGCAGGAGAGGATCCAGTGGTGCTGCTAACAGAGGGCGACGCCCGTTACCGCGCAGAGCGGGACGGTTTGCATCAGCGAATTGAGAAACGAGTGAGCGATCCAGACATCATCCGGAACTCGGCCAGCCAGCAGATCCACGGCGACCGACAGCACGCCATTCCAGCCGTCCTGCCCCCACTCAACATCCAGAGCGGGCGCCGAACATCCGACCAGCAGGACTTCGCTCTTCAGCAAAGGGTCCGCCGGGGCATCCTGATCGCCTGCGGCCGATTGTTCATCGGCCCATGGAAGCAATACATGAAGGTGCCAGCCGAGTTCGCGATCGTCGGTGACATCCTCGTGAAACTGCTGGCAGTGCGTCGCCAGCTCCACATCACGCTCAACGATCTGAGGCCCCGCTGCGTGGGCATGCAGGCATGGGAGCGGCCCGCGCCAAGTCACCAGGCACAGCGTCAGACACAACAGACGGGAGGTCCGCCGTTTGCGATCCGATGCATGATTTGCCTGAGACGTTTGCATTTGTCGTGCAACTGAGCCACGTAAGTCGCCAATCGATCAGTACCAAGGCGATGTTCCAAGTATCGACATCCCCAACGGGAAATGTCAATCGGTTTCACGACGGCGTATGAACGGCGGATTCCGTTGTTCGTCCTAACCCGCGGTTTCTACGTCAGTTACCGCAGTCAGTCGGAGCCGGAAATTCTGTACAGTGCGGAATCCGTCCGGACAAGCAGGTCGTGATCGATCACTGCCAGCGAGCCCTTGATCGCCCCGTTGAGTTTGTTGGCCACTGACGTTGGAGGATCGGCGGCGGGGTCCAAGACATGGGTTACGCCCTCTTCACTGGAGAAGTAAATCCTTCCTCCTGCGGCGAGTGGCGAAGCCGAGTAATTCCCGCCCAGACGCTTGACCCACTCCCGTTTGCCGGTCTCGGCATTGTGGCAGGCGGCAATACCCTGGTTGGTGACCGTGTACAAATTCCCCTCGTACAACAGCGGCGAGGGAGTATCGGGAATGGGGCCACCCACCTTCCAGCGCAGGTGTGATTCGGTCACATCTCCCTGGCCATTCAGGCTCACGGCCATCAAGTCGGGTTTGAAGTAGCCGGTACAAAGGTAAACCGTCTGTTCATCTGCCACTGGCCGCGGAACCGTCGAAAATCCAACATACCGCACATGCCACAACTCTTCTCCTGTTGCGGGATCATAGGCATGACACTGATCGGCCCCCGGACTGATCAGCTGCCATTTCCCTGCGTGCTGCGTGAGCAGCGGCGTCGCAAAAGCCCGATGGGTGATTGGGTTTTCGCGAAGCGGAGCGCTGCGGGTGCGTTTCCAGACCTCTTTGCCATCCTGGGTGTTCAACGCCACCAGGTATTGGGCATCCGCTCCGTCATATGTCAGGATCAGCAGGTTTTCAAACAGCACCGGTGAACTGCCGGGGCCGCCATCATGTTTGACCTGAAAATCGTTATTCTTCCAGAGGACCTTGCCGGTTTCCGCATCGAGACAGGCGGTTCCGTACGTGCCAAAATGAACGTACAGCCTTGAGCCGTCCAAGATGGGCGACGGAGAGGCGTAGCTGTTGTCGTGATGAATCTCTTCGACATCGCCCGGCTGAAATACTGTCACTTCATGCAGCTTTCGTCCGGAATCGGCATCGACAGAAACTGCCCCCAGCGCCCGACCGTCCGCCGAAGCCGTCGTCATCCAGATGATGCGCCCATTGTGGACCGGTGATGAGTGACCGAGACCGGGAATCTCCGTTTTCCAGCGGACCCCTTCGCTTTCGGTCCATTGCCGTGGCACACTGTCGACCGTCGAAACACCGTTACCGGCGGGACCTCGAAATTGCGGCCAGGAGTCCCCCCAGGCTGTTGCGGTCGAGATCGCCACAATACCGACAAACAGGCAGGAAGAACGATTCATCATCACCAATCGTTAGCGTCGCAGTGGAGTTGCGGGGAGTTCCGCTGTGTTGGTCGCTTCTGGAGGAGCCGCTGAGTGCTGCATTGCTCCCAAGGCCCGTCGGGCGTCCGCCCCGGCTGAGGTGGCAGGGAAGTCTTCTGCAATCCGCCGCAGTGCATCCTCAACATTTCCCAAGGCTTCTCGGGCGAGCCGCTCGTCCAGCACCTGCTGTGACTCTTCGATGCTGTTGGCCAGTTCCTCGGCGGTCATCATCTCTGCACGTCGCAGCATCATTTCCGCGTACTTCTGACGCAGCACATCCAGCGATTCCTTGCCTGCGCGGCTTGGAGCGAAATACTTCATGGGAGGCGCCAACTTCGCTCCGGCGACCGGGGTGGCTTCGAACGGATTGGGAGTCAGCTCTGCTGCCGGAATTTGCACCGGTTCAAACAGTGAGACCGCTGGCTCGGTGACCTTGGCTGGCGTTCGTCGAGGTGTGGCAAACGGCGAGGCTTCCGGCCGAGCCACCATGGGCTGTGGAACCGGGCCAAATTCTTCTGCCAGTCCCACGCTACCGACAACGGTCACAATCAGCAGCGTCAGCAGGGGGCGAGTTTGAGGCATGGATTCACTTCAGAGTCGAAGTTTGTGACTGGCAGGAGTCACACAGGTTTTACCGCAATTGTGTCCGACCAGTCGTCTGAGGGCCTTCGGCTGTCCGTTGGAACTGGCCGTTGGGGATCATCCGCTGAGCACTTTCCGGCGGTGCCTTGATGTCGTCCAGCAACGTGTAGTTCGAATACGTGGACTTGAATGGTGAGGTGGGCACCCAGGGCAGCCTGCGGGGAGTGTGCTGTGTGAATACGTAGACTGTTTCTTTGCTGTCCGTGGTTCCAAACAATTTCACCGCGGTTGGCAGGAAGTTCTGAGTGTTGAGCAATACTTCGACCCGACGATATTCCCGTTGCTGCGCTGGCATCAGCGGGGCGGCCACAATGTGAACCTTTCCCTGTGCCGGATCGTGCATGCTTCCGAATGCGAGCAGGTAACGTTTCTTGATGTCGTCAGCCTTCATTCCAAACAGGAACGGCAGTGGACTGTGAACAATGTTCTCGCCCTGGAACTGGGCTGGAATCTGCACTCGGTTGTAAGTCTTCTGGTCGTGGTTTACATCCAGAATGGCGTCACCAGTGCAAATCCACGTCTGCCTGATGTCGCCCTGCACCTGAAACTGAATGTTTCCCACGGTGTTTGGCTGGTTCGGCATGTTTTTCGGTGGAGCGAAATCCATTCGACCTTTGTCCGGCGCTTCGTAGTAGTAGTTCCCTTCAGCCCGCTTTTCGACGCGGAACACGGAATCGTACTCGTACCTTTGAAAGCTGCCTTCCAGTCGATTCATGCCGGCGGAATGCTGCTCCCAGGTTTGGAGAATCTGCTCCATGCCCGGCGGCAAATCCTGCGGAGCGGCGGCGGTCCCCTGGCCAGCAGCGGGTGCGTCTTGCATTGGCATCGGGGCCTGTGCCCAGACGATTGCAACATTCCACAGGCAACAGCCGTGCAGCAATCCAATCCCCAACCAGCGGGAGAACGTACGTCGATTCATGAGGTGACAGTCCTTTGTCGTCCGCAGTCGATTCACCTGGGCAGCGTGCAGTACGGCCTGTTTGCCTCGCAAAACAGACGCACTTTCACACAGGCGGAGGAGTCTATCCCCAAATCCGCAATCGCGGAAAGGCCGGTTTGCCTAAAGAGGCGGGTCTCGCCGATGGAAGCGGCAGGAATCGCAGCACGTCTTGACCCGCAGACCGCTTTTCCCATACGAAACGGGGCCGCAACCCCCAAGGACTGTTCCACTTGTCGTCGACAACCTCATGACCACGTACGACCGCTATCTGCTGAAACGGTTTCTGTACGTCTGCTTCGTCTTTTCCGTGGCGGTGCTGGGGTTGTTCATCATTATTGATGGGTTCACCAATCTGGACGACTTCCAGTTGCGTGCCAGTGGCGGTGCCGGACAGTTGATCCTGCTGATGGCAGAACGCTACCTGTATCAGTCCGCCATGATTCTCGATCTGGCCGGGCCAACCATCATTGTTCTGGGAGCTGTGTGTGCCCTGGCTCTGATGCTTAAGCAGGGAGAAGTGCATCCGGTCCTTGCTGCCGGGATTCCGACATACCGCTGGTCGATCGTGCTGCCCCTGAGTGGGCTCGTACTCAATGGCCTGCTGGCCGCAAATCAGGAGTACGTGCTTCCCGCCATCGCACCCTACCTGCAGACGCACCACGGCGACTCAGTGCATGATGAACAGGCCGTTCAACCTCAGTACGATCCACAGTGGTGGATTTTCATTACCGGAGCAGCAACGATTCCGGGTGAACAGTGCATCAAGCGAGCGGAGTTTCTGCTGCCCCCCACACTGGTGGGCGACTATTTGAAGCTGCAGGCGGAACACGCCTATTTTTACAAGCAGGCGGGTGATCATCCGGCCGGCTGGCTGCTGTCCAATGTGAGTCCGGCCTTCAGTGAACTGGAACTCACAGACAAAGGCCGGGAGGCGATTATTCCCCAGAAGAACGGGACGGATGTGTTTGTGACCGCCACTCTCACCTTCGATCAGGTCTGCCGCCAGAATTCCAGCGTGAGACTGATCAGCACAGCCGAGTTACTTCGCCGCTTGCAACAGCCCTCCGTCAGCGCCATTTCGCGGCGGTCGCAAATTGTCCACCTGCATGCACGACTGACCCGTCCGATCCTGAATCTGCTGGGCATCCTTGCCGCCATCCCCCTGATCGTGCGTCGCGAACGAACCTCCCCCATGCAGCAGGTTGCCAATATCGGAGTTTGCATGGCAACGCTGGCCGCAATCATGGGACTCTCGATGGGCAGCCAGTCACTTGGACAGGCTGGCATCCTGGCCCCGGAACAGGCGGTCTGGTGGCCGCTGATTGCTTCCGGTGCCTATGTCGGCTGGCTCAGTGGTATCGTCCGGACCTGAACGAGTCTGCGAATCAGCGCAGTCCCAGCCGGGCCGGAGGAATGCCGATCGGCACCACCTCCACATCGCCAAGAAGCGGCCGGGCAACCGGCTTCAGGAATCCGGGCTTCAACGCGACAAATGTTGCCGTCATCGCAGCCTCGATGCAGACTCCCAGTGGCTCTCCGGTGTCACAATCCAATCCGGAGGGAAGATCGACTGCCAGCACCGGTCGACCACTGCGATTGATGGTCTCAATCGCTGAGCGATACGGCTCGGCGATGGTTCCTTGTGTTCCGGTCCCCAGCAGGCAGTCCACAATCCAGTCTGCGTGCGCAAAGTGTTGTGCCCAATGATGGCACAACGCAGCAACCGCCCTGCCCTCAGGGGGCTCTATGGGCAGCCCTAGCCTCTGAGCAATCTCAAAGTTGGCTCGGGCATCCCCTTTCAGTTCTGCCGAGTCAACCAGCAGCAGGATCTGAACATCGATGCCGGCCATGTCGAGATGACGGGCAATGACGTAGCCATCTCCCCCGTTGTTCCCTTTGCCACAGCAAATGACGATACGCCCCACTGGCTGACGCTGCAGCAATAATTCCGCGCAGCCTCGCCCGGCGTTCTCCATGAGGACAAGCCCCGTCAGACCGAATTCCTCGATGGCGCGGCGATCGACATCACGCACCTGTTCGCGGGAGAGGACCAGTGGGGGCATAAGGCCAGTCCGGTTTGGTGTGATGCTGTTCTCGATGCGGAGACGCCTTCGTCAGGGGCATGCCGCGAAGTCGCTGTTCTATGGCAATGTGAATTCCGGCAGATGCACGATCTTGCCACCCTGTGTCGCCGATTCATGGGCGCAGATGCCCACGCAGGTCCAGTTGGCGGACTGCACGGCATTCGGCCATGGATCGCGATCTTCGATCAAAGCGTTCAGGAACTCGTTCACGAGATGCGGATGGGACCCGCCATGTCCGCCACCCTGCAGGAACGAGAGGTGTTCCGCATCGTGAATTTCCTGCGGCATCGTGAACTTGCGAATTGGCTCCGGCAGCAGATGGGCGTAGTCGGGAACCTCAATCAGTTCTGGAATCTCTGGCTCCGGACGCTTGGCGGTGTGCAGCACGTGCTTGCCATGCTCGGTCAGTTCCCATTCAAAGCTCTTCTTGGTGCCGTACACATCAATGCTCTCGCGGTACTGGCGGGCAACGTCGTACAGGAACCGCCAGATGTGGGCTGTGAGGTCGGTGTCCTTGATCTTGATATGGCACGTCTCAACGGCAAACCGATTGCCAGACTTCTCGGCAATGTCATCCCGTACGGTGCCCGATCCAAAACAGCTCACGTACTCGGCGACGCCGTTGATCATTCCCAGACACGGCCCCACCACGTGCGTGGCATAGTGCATGGGAATCATTTTCTCCCAGTACGAAGGCCAGCCATCCATATCCTGCGGGTGCGATGCGGCGAGGTACTGAATCTTGCCCAGTTCCCCCTTCTCGTACATCTCCTTGATGAACAGAAACTCGCGGCTGTAGACCACGGTTTCGGCCATCATGTACTTCAGCCCGGTCTCCTGCACCTTCTCAACAACCTTCCGGCAATCCTCGATGGTGGTCGCCATTGGGACTGTGCACATCACATGTTTGCCGGCATCGAGTGCCTGCAGAGACATGGAAGCGTGATCGGGGATCGGGCTGTTGATGTGAACGAAATCGATGTCCGGATCGGCCAGCACATCCGCATAAGATGTGTATCGCTTGGCGATGCCAAATTCATCGCCAACCTTGTTCAACTCTGCTTCGTTCCGCCGACAGATGGCCTCCACGGTCGCGTTCGGATGGGCCTGATAAATGGGGATGAACTCCGCGCCAAAGCCGAGTCCCACCATTGCCACTCGAAAGTTCTTGCTCATTACACGGTTCCTGACTGTCAGTTCACATCAGCCAAACGGTAAACGCACCCTGCCCGGAAGACAATGCTCCTGCACTCCGCCAACGGGGCCTATTGAGACTTGTAGGCGAAAACCTGCCACGGGACAAATCCCGTGACTGTCGAGAGACTTCACATCCCTCAAATGGTGATGAGACAGCGTCATCTCGCCCCCGCCATTCCGGATGTCCCGCAACTCCATTGCACTGCTCGTTGAAACGCCGCATGTGGCAACTGCCGATAAGGGGCGGACATTACGTTCTCAAAGATTGCCCAGCTTATGGAATTCGTACATTCGGAAAATCTTTCCATAGCTTTCAGGGAATTCGGCCGCTGGCCCCTGCGCGAGTGTCGCCAGGAGGCTTTGAGAAACTCACGGGACACGTTTCCGCACAGGCAGCGAGCGCCTGAAGTCGCGAGGTGTGCGAAAAACATTACAACTACGTTAGCGGCTTGGATTGAGTGCGTGCCCTTAATGCTGGTTGCCGATTCGAAGGTGAACACGCTCAGGAGAGGGCGGTAGTTACTTCGATTCAACGGATGGATGCGTCATGAAGACTCTCTTCTCACCAGCCGGGGTGCTGTTCCTGGCCTGTTGTGCTTTCACTTGTTCGGCAACACTGGCGGCAGATCCTGCCGATCCGATTGAGGCTTTGCGATTGCGGCTGGAAAAGCTGGAGCAGGACAACGCGAGGCTCCAGGAACGTGTGGACGAACTCAACAAGGGGCCGCAGTTTCTGACACCCGAAGCAGTCAAGCTGCAGGAAACAGCGGTGCTGCCACCATCTGTTGGCGAAGTCGAAAAGTTCGATGAGCTGATTGATCGCTCAGCATTGCAGGAACAGCAGATCTCGCTGCAGGAAACGAAGCTGAACAGCCTGCAACAGACTTTGAACTCTATGAAGTCGGCTGCAGCGAAAACGACCTACCCGTCTGTTCGCGTGACCGGATTCTTCCAGGCCGACAGCGTGTGGGTACAACAGAGTCCGGACAATCAACTGGCCCTGGTGAATCAGGACACCGGACCGCCGATGGCGTTGGGGGACATTCAGGATGGAGCCGACTTCCGCCGAACACGACTGGCTGCGACGGGAGATGTCTGGGAAAACGTCAGCTACATGATCGAAATGGACTTCGCGTTTGCCGGTCGACCAAGTTTCATGGATGTCTATCTGGACATGCATGACATTCCTCTCCTTGGAAACGTCCGCGTCGGTCAATGGCGACAGCCATTCGGGATGGACGCCCTCACCAGCGTGAAGGATTTGATGTTTCTTGAGCGTGCCCTCCCCTTCGCGTTCGTTCCGTTTCGACAGACCGGCGTTGGGTTCTATGACAGCAATGAAGAACTGGGGGTGACCTGGGCCGCGTCGGCGTTCCGCTATCCAGTCGATGCCTACGGAGGAAATGTCGGTGACAACGGAGGCTATGGGGGATCAACTCGTCTGACCGGCTTACTTGTTGAAGGTGACAACAACGAAATCGTGCACGTGGGTTTCAACTACGCCTATCTGGACCCCTCCAACGACGCCGTCCAGTACCGCAATCAGCCGGAAATCTTCGACAACCAGACACCCGGCGCCGTTGGCCCGGCCAACACCACGCTTCCTTTCTTTGTGAACACCGGCATTCTTCCAACTCAAAACATCAATCTGTATGGAGTCGAACTTGCCGGATCGTATGGCTCTCTGTTGGCGCAATCGGAATTCATGGCAGCCAGAGTTGACCGCACCACAGGATCGAATCTGACGTTCTGGGGTGGGTATGCTCAGGTGTCCTATGTTCTCACTGGCGAACACCACGCATACAACAAGAAGTCCGGTGTGTACGGCCGTGTGATTCCCGATGCTCCTTTCAAGCCCGGTTGTGGTTACGGAGCTTGGGAAGTTGCCGGACGCTGGTCGATCCTCGATTTGAACGATGGAGACATTACCGGAAACGAGTTGCAGGATCTCACGCTGGGGGTGAACTGGTACCTCAACAAGTACACGAAGTTCCAGTTCAACTGGGTGCATGCGATGCTGCAGAGTACGCCTCCCAACAGCAGTCTGGCCGATCTGTTCGCCGTGCGAGCCCAGCTCGACTTTTGATGCACAGTTCAGGCAGGTTCTTGAGCAAGCAGAATCGATTCCATGGCCACAGTATTCCTTTCGGAGTTCCTCACGAGCGGAGCCTGGCCACGGGAGCAGGCAGTTCCAGCATCGCTGGCCACGGAAGGGCGAGCAATGCTGGAATCTGTGCTCGCCGACCTGTTGAGCCTGCCCGAATTGCATGTGCGGCTGACCTGGGATCGTCGACTCCCCCCACCCGACACACGAACCCAATGGGTGGAAGGATCTGTCGGTCCCGAGTCAGCCGTCTCGGCCTCTCATCGCGTCACTCTGCAATTCGCCGATAACCACAGCGAACCGGCCCTGCGCCGTTCCGCCTGCAATTCTGCCGATCACGTTCTGCTGATCGCCCCTGAGTTCGACGACATTCTGGGACGATGGATCGAAGACGTTTCCGGCCAAGCCGAAATTCAGGTTTGGAATGCAACCCCCTCCGCTGTGCGACTCTGTGCGAACAAACTTCGATTGGCCCGGCATCTGCAGATGAATGGTATCCCGGTCATCGCGACCCGCAGTGTGGCTGACGACCTGCCCGATGACTGGGCCGATCTGGTTGTGAAGCCCGGCGACGGGGCTGGCTCGCAGGGAATTCAGAGGCTGCCACGCGAGGCCTTCTTGCGCTGGAAACAATCGCTGTCCAGCGACGATGTCACCACCGGCGGCTGGATCGTGCAACCCTGGATCAGCGGACGCACGCTCTCTGTCGCCGCCATCTTCTCAACCGATGGCTCCCTGCACGACATCTGGCCCGTGGCTGAGCAATTTCTCGATTCGAAGACGTTCGCCTATCTCGGAGGACTGATCCCTGCGGGTCGGGTCAATCGCTCCCACATTGAAGCACTCATCATGGATGTGGTTGCCTGTGTTTCCGGATTGCGAGGATACATCGGCTTCGATCTGATTGAGCGGCCCAACGGAGAGGTGGTGGTTGTCGAGATCAACCCCCGGCTGACGACCAGCTACATTGGCTATCGAACACTCGCGGCCAGTTCGCTGGCGTCCTGGCTGGAACCGAAAGCGCAGGCACTCTCCCCACCAGAATGGACCTCCGGAACGGTCCGCTTCACGGCTGCGGGCGAGGTGTCCTTTACTCAGGGAACGGAAGATACTCCAGCTTGAACGTGGTCGCGACGGCCTGATTCGTGACCTGATGCTTGTACATGTTCACGGCGTTTCGCATGCCGGCGGCCAGCCGACAGGTTTCGTGCAGGCCATGATCCGCAAGCAGCTTGACGTAAGGGAATGTCACATTGCACAACGCATACGTGCTCGTTCGACCGACCGCTCCTGGCATGTTGGTTACGCAGTAGTGCACAATGTCGTCGACGACATACGTTGGTTCGGAATGCGTTGTGGGGCGGCTGGTCTCCACACATCCCCCCTGGTCGATGCAGACATCAATGATGACCGCTCCAGGTTTCATCAGCTTGAGATCTTCAGCGGAAACCAGATTCGGAGCCTTGGCTCCCGGAATCAGCACTGCACCAATAACGAGGTCGGCCAACTGCAACTGTTCACGCAGCGTATGGCGATCGGAATACAGCGTATTCACGTTGGCTGGCATGATGTCTTCGAGATATCGCAGTCGGTCGACGCTGATGTCCATCAGCACCACATCGGCCTGAAACCCCGCAGCGATCTGGGCCGCGTTCTTGCCGACGACGCCTCCCCCCAGGATCAGAATGTGAGCCGGTGCGACGCCGGGAACTCCTCCCAGCAGAATGCCACGTCCCTCTTGTGGTCGCTCCAGGAACCGAGCCCCTTCCTGAATGCTCATCCGCCCCGCAACTTCGCTCATCGGAGTCAGGCACGGCAAGTCGCCACGTGGGCCGGTCAATGTCTCATAAGCCAGGGCGGTCACACCCGTATCAAGCACCTCGCGCGTCAATTCCTCGTCGGCAGCAAAGTGAAAGTAGGTGAACAGCATTTGCCCTTCACGCAGCAGCGGCCATTCATCGGGCTGAGGCTCTTTGACTTTCACGACGAGTTCAGCCTGCGAGTAGACTTCGTCCGCTTCTTCCACAATCTCTGCACCGTGGATCGCGTACTGTTCGTCGGGAATACCGCTCCCCTGCCCGGCTCCTCGCTGCACAATCACGCGATGACCGGACCGGGTCAGCTCTTCGACACCATACGGCAGCATGGCAACACGGTACTCATCGACTTTCACTTCGCGCGGAACACCGACAATCATGACGAACTCCAGTTGGAACTTCGTGAGGAAACGCTGTGGCGATTATTCACGAGTCGCCACGAGATTGCCAGACGCAGAATTGCAGGAGACTTCCACATGCTCTCGCAACTCACCGCTGAGGACACAGCGAGACGCAGAGGTTGCAGTTGTCACTGCAAGTTTCAAAATCATCAACACTTTGAAAAGTCGTCACAGCCTCGCATTCGCATTCGTGATTCTCGGCGACCTTGTGTGGCTATTGCGGTGGCCACCATCATCACGATGAAACTCAGCACGAGTGCCGTGCTCACACCATGTTCGCAGTCGGCGGTGGATCTTCTTCGGACGTTGGAAGTCAGCCCGGAGGACCCGCCGGAATCTCGCCATCCAGAAACATGCGCTGCCACTGCTCGAACACGATCAGATTCCACAGGCGGTAGCGATGGTCCCACTTGCCGGAGAGATGTTCGTCGACAAGCCGTCGCAATACATCCGGGTTGAAGTAGCCGCGTGCGAGGGCCCGGTCACTGAGCAGCGAATCCTGTACGAGGACCTTCAGTTCATTGCGGAACCAGTGATCGATCGGCACGCCAAAACCCATCTTCGGACGATTCTGCAGTGGCTCGGGAATCAGATCGCGAAACGTGTCGATCAGGATTTTTTTCTGCTGTCCGCCGCGAAACTTCAATTCCATCGGCATGCGGGCGGCGAGTTCCACCACCTTGTGATCGAGGAACGGACTGCGAGCCTCCAGGCTGTACGCCATGCTCGCAACGTCGACTTTCGTGAGAATGTCACTCGGCAGATAGGTCAGCACGTCGACACAAGTCGTCTGCGTCAGGAAATCGCGATCCCGACACGCCTGATACGCCTGTAGAATGACCTCATCCGCATTGTATCCGCCCAGCGATTGCGTGAATTCGGGACTGTACAGTTCTTTCCGCAACAGGTCATCGAATGTCCCGACCCACCGCAGATAGCGAAGCTCCGGCGAAGTTCCCAATGCGGCCATGAATCGTTTCAGTCGCCGTCCGAATGAACGCTGTTTTTGCGAGGCGGGAATGATCTGCTGCCACACATTCCAGGCAAAGATCTGCCGCAGGAACTGGGGGATGTGATCCACCTGCCCGGCCAGTTGCACCGCCTGATAACGGGGATAGCCCGCGAACAGTTCATCGCCGCCGTCTCCAGAGAGC
>JAGQPW010000023.1:35841-45300 GCA_020426515.1 Planctomycetaceae bacterium
TGACACCGTCACTTCGCGCCGGGTGACTTCCGAGAGATACATCGTCGGAATGGCGGAACTGTCGCCGAAAGGCTCATCATAGTGCCAGATCAGGCGCGGCAGCGACTCCAGGGCCGAAGGTTGAACCACATACTCATGGTGATCTGTCCCCAGATGCTCAGCCGCCTGTCGGGCAAAGGCCCGTTCGTCAAACTCCGGAACGTCAAAGCCAATCGAGAACGTATGGATCGGTCGCTCAGAAAGCGACTGCATCAGCCCCGCGATGATTGTTGAATCAATCCCGCCGGAAAGAAACGCCCCAATCGGGACATCGGATCGCATCCGCAGACGCACCGCTTCGGTCAGTGTCTCACGCAGTGACTTGGACCACTCCTCTGCAGACTGCGGTAACGAATGCCGTTCGGGATGTGCATAGGGAGCTTGCCAGTAAGGCTGTACCGTCAGCTCTCCCTGCTCATAAACGGCAATGTGCGCCGGTGGGAGTTTGGCATACCCCTTCAAGATGCAATGTGGATGCGGGACATACTGATAAGTGAGAAACTGCTCGACCGCCCGCGGATCAACATCACGTGGAGCCCCGGGCACCTGCAGCAATGCCTTCAGCTCACTGCCGAATGTCAGCCGCCCGGACTCCTGCCGATAGAACAGCGGCTTCTGCCCCATGCGATCGCGCGCCAGCAGCAACCGCTGGCGCTTCTCATCCCAGATGGCGAAGGCAAACATGCCCCGCAGGTGCTGCACACAGTCGACACCGTACTGCTCGTACAGGTGGACGATGACCTCGGTGTCGGACGACGTTGCGAGATGATGCCCCTGCTGCCGCAACGGTTCCTTCAATTCGCGGTAGTTGTAGATCTCGCCGTTGAAGGCAATCCAGATGGTGCCGTCTTCATTCGACAGAGGCTGATGGCCGCCAGCCAGATCGATGATGGAGAGTCGGCGATGGCCGAGTCCGCACCATGCGCGGGTCTGTTCGGGACACTGTTCCGGACTGTAGAAATAACCGGCGTCGTCGGGGCCGCGATGACTGAGGACGTTGGTCATCCGTTCCAGTACGGGACGTGACACATCCTGTTGAGGATGGGTCCACACGGCGCCGGAGATGCCGCACATGGGCGATTACTCCGCCTTGTCGCGCAAGGTGGTCCCGAACCAGAAGACACACATTGCCAGAATTGTCAGCGTGGGCATCCACAGCAGCTTCATGCCGAAATCCAACTGCCAGATGATCAGCATCGGCAGAAAGATCAGCGCCGCGAACTGCATCAGAAATCCGATCGTGTTCCGCATGGGATCGTCAGGTCTGTTTCACCTGCATTGGAAGTCACCCGAGCGCGAAACAAGGTTGAGGGAACGCTCCTCAACCCTGTTCGCGGTCTTTCGGGCCATCAACTCATGGTGAGATTACTCCCAGCCGTGAGCGTCGCGTACCTTGATCATCGCATCCAGAATTGTGTTCCACGTTTGCGGGGTTTCCAGCATGCTGTTCGGGAACATACAACCATCCCAGCAGATGTGCTGAATGCCGCGGGCGGAAGCATCCTTCAGCCAGTACCCGGCGCACTTGACGATGTCGAGCTTGCCGTTTGGATCATCCGCCGGACAGTGGCGACCGGTCTTGTCGTGTGCGCCGCTGCCGTGCACGGTGCCATCGTTCTGAGCCACATGGAAGTCAATCGTCCATGGACGCAGGGCGTCGGTCATTTTCTCGTAGGCGGCCCAGAACTCTTCGTCGCTGTAGCCTTCTTTCAACAGGGCATGTTCCGGAGCGTTGTAGCCCATCAGGTACAGATACGTGTGAGCCAGGTCCGCCTGAAAACCGAGGGAGCCCGGCATGTCGACCGCTTCCAGCAGATCGAGCACATCCTTCCAGGAGTGCATTCCCGCCCAGCAGATTTCGCCTTCGGCTGCCAGACGTTCGCCGTGGGCGGCAGCAATGACCGCAGCTTCGCGGAAAGTCGCCGCAATGCGCTTGGTGTTCGCAGCGGGGTCTTCACGCCACTTGTCGACACCGAATTCCGCTGAGTCGATGCGGATCACGCCGTAGGAGCGAACGCCGTGCTCATTGAAGATGCGGGCAATGCGGCAGGCCTTCTTAACCGCACTGATGAACTTGCTGCGTTGAACTGGGCACCCCATCGCGGAGTCGCCAACTGTACCCGGCCAGACCGGGGCGACCAGTGAGCCCACTTTGAATCCATAGCCGGCGATTTTGTCGGCGATGCGGCGAAGGTCGTCGTCGCTGGCATCGGGATCAGTGTGTGGGTGGAACAGGAAGTAGTCGATGCCATCGAACTTCTGTCCGTCGACTTCGGCGCCCGCTGTCAGTTCGAGCATGCGGTCCAGAGAAATCGGCGGATTGTCCGTTCCGGCTTCTTTTCCGACGAGACCAGGCCACATGGCATTGTGCAGACGCGGAAGCGGGTGCGACATTTGAATTCACTCCTGAATGAGCAGCGTAAGCAAGTAAGATTTCCGAGAACGCGAAACAGTAGTCAATCTTCAGGGGAGGCTGCAACGAAGACGGTCGGCGAGCCGGGTGCCGTCAGGCCCCGGTCCTCATGCAAACGCCGACAAAGTCCCGGTCGCTGACGTAACCGGCTCGCCTGACGTAACCAGCCTGCCTCAACGATCAACATCTGGCCCAAAGAAGACGTAGTCCTTCCCCTCGGCGATCCGCTGGACAAGCAATGCCGCTTCGCGCAGGTGATAGTCGCCCCACTGGCTCGACTCACCGCATGGAATGAGCTGGCCTGTCGGGATGTTGTCCCAGTTTTTCGGCCGATGGTACACCGAATGCCACAGCAGCCCCTCGTGGCCGGGGTCATCATTGAGATACGGTGACTTCAACAGCGTGCGGAGCGTCGTCAGGCCTGCGTGTGTGTAGCGAGCGCCGGAAGCATCGCCCCGCTCGGTCAGCCAGCGGCCCAGTCGAATCAATCCCTGGCAGGCGATCGCCGCCGCCGAGCTGTCAACCGGTTCGTAACTGTTGAATGGTTCGGCGGGTCGATTTCGCCAGTCGGGCATTTGCGCCAGTCCGGGGGCTCCCATATCCCAGTAGGGAATGCCATCGAGCGCGGTGTGATCGATATAGAAATCGCAACTCGCCCGGGCCGCTTCCAGCCAGACTTCCTCAATCGCGACCCGTCCACCAAATTCTAAAAGTTCGTCATCGGAACGGGTTCGCAGGAACTCCAGTTGCTCCGGATAACCGACCATGATCCATGCCAGCCCACGGGCCCACGTGGAGAATGGGCTGTAGCCTTGCTGCGTACTCGGACAGCGATACCGGCCATCATTCACATTGAACAGGCTCTCGTGAGCCACGCGGCCCCAGACATCGTACGCGTCTCGATCGCGACCGTAATACACGTTGTAGTTCGCCGTGGTCTCAGCGTGCTGCACGAGGCGATCCAGCAGCGAAATCGCTTCGTCATTCTCGCCCATCAGGCGATGGCCCAGGCGATGAGCCATGGCCAGAGCGCGCAGGGAACGGATGGTATCGCAGAACAGCGACTGCGGCCCGTTGAAACTGTAGATGTACCCGCCCCCTTCGTGCGTGGTCGACCAGCGGGCGGCCTGAACTGCTCCGCTCGCCTTGAGGGCCAGTTCGTAAAAGTGCAGCTCCCACTCGTTGTGAGGCATCCGTTGTTCCAACATCAGACGCCGCAGGGCGCCATATGTGCTGACATTGTTGAAGCCATGATCATGCACGCCAATGTGGCTGACATGTGGCGCCATCAGGTCCACGGTCCGCTGACGTCCGAGGGCAAGAAATTCGCAGTCGTCCGTGGCGTCGAACTGCAGCAGTGCCGAGCCAAACTGGAATCCCTGCGTCCACTCTGTCCATCCCTGTGCCGTGTACTGCCCATCAACGGTAAACACCGGCGAACCAGCCGAAGGAGACCAGCGGTGTTCCAGCCGCTTGATGCAGCGTGCCGAGACGTCCCACATGCGCTGAATGCCGGGAAGCAGCTCCTGCGCGGTAATCTGTGAATCAATTTGCATAGCGATGAAGTCTGCTGCGAGGCATCAAAACAGTCGGAGGACGCTCCACATTATCGCCCTCAGGAGGAATTGAAAACAACTCACGTCGAACTTGCTCGCCCGTGGCACCGCAGACTGCCTACAATCGTGCAGCAATCCTGAAACATCGATTCACGACAAACGAAAACAGCATGACCGAAAACCTCGGAAACATCTTCTGGATCTTCATCATGCTGTCGCTGATCCTGCCGTGGCTGCAGAAGCGTCTGCTCGACACGGCCCGGGCTCGCATCATTCGCAGTATCGAAAAACAGCGTAGCAGCCGGGTGATTGTGCTGATTCACCGCCAGGAGACGCTCAGCATCCTCGGCTTTCCCATGTTCCGCTATATCGACATTGACGATGCCGAACGTGTGATTCGTGCCATTCACCTGACCGATCCGGATATTCCATTGGACATCGTGCTGCACACTCCCGGCGGTCTGGTGCTGGCCAGTGTGCAAATCGCTCGAGCCATTCAGGCTCATCGGGTCAAGACCACCGTGTTTGTTCCGCACTATGCGATGTCGGGCGGAACACTGATCGCACTGGCGGCAGACGAAATTGTGATGGACTGTCACGCCGTACTGGGACCGGTCGACCCGCAACTCGGTGAATTTCCAGCAGCTTCGATTGTGCGCGTGCTGCATGAAAAGAATCACAGCGATATTGAGGACGAAACGCTGATTCTGGCGGACATGTCGGAGAAAGCTCTGCATCAGATTCGCAAGGAAGTGGTGGATCTGCTGTCCGATGACATGCCCCAGGAAAAGGCCGAGCGGCTGGCGGAACAACTTAGCCAGGGAACGTGGACTCACGACCATCCAATCGGCGTGAAAGAGGCCATCGCCATGGGACTGAACGTGCAGTCCAACCTGCCGAAGGACTTCTACGATCTGATGGATCTGTATCCGCAGCCGATGCGTCGCCAACCTTCGGTACAGTTCATTCCATTGCCGTACGGACCGCCGGGACGCGACAGCCACGGGAAGTAGCTGTTGGCCGCTCGCCATCGGGGATGTCGCGGGGCATTCCGCGCGGAACGAAAATTTCGTGGATCGACGAAGCCCCCGACTCGCTCGGCGACGCTCTCGTTACTTCTCCCCCAGCCACTGCAGGGCGTTCTTCAGCAGTTGGCGAAATTCTGGCTGTTCGAAGTCCTTCACGTGACCCAGTGAGGTGTAGAACGACTTCCCGCCATCGGCACGCTGAAAAGTCCAGGCGAGCGGTTCGGCAGGTTTGTCCTCTACGGTTCCCGTCATAACGACTGTGGCTCCCGGCTTGAGGGGTGAAGTGACATACAACGACCCGCCGGAGGGAAAGTCGTGTCGCTCCAGGCCGTTCAACAGTGGACTTTCCCCCGCCAGATGAACGGTCGTCTGCAGGTTGTTGGCGTAGTGATTGGAGTAGTTCCCGCCAAAGACTTCCGCATCGAATTCGGGCCAGTCGGCCAGACCTTCGGGGGCGGGTTTGTTTCGCAGGCAGAACGCGTGACTGGCAGTGCGAATGCCCAGCACCGGATTGCCCGCCTGTACATACGCCCGAACCACCTTGAGCTGTTCAGAAGGGAGCGGCCGACGGCGGACGCTTACCAGCAGGATGTCCGCATCGGAAATCGCGGCGATTCCCGGGACATCGCCGCGTTCGTCCTCGGAACCAAACACAAAACTGACGCGATAATCCTTTCCCAGTTCCTCAAGTGCGTATGGCGGCAACGTGGTTTCCGTTTTGTATTCATCCTCAGCGCACAGTACGACGAGATGCGGTCGCTTATCGGCGGCAAAGCGGAACTCCTCACCGCCGATCAACTGCGTACTGGTGATCGTCGGGCAAACCCACTTTTCGATGTGCTCGACAATCAGATCGGTCCCGGTGAAGTGACTGACGAACGGTTTCATCGCCGGGTTGTACATTGTGTCGGTCATGTCGCGGATGAGGGCGGCATTCTTGCCATTGCGAACCATTTGCCGCAGCCCGAACGGACGACCGAGCACGCACATGTTCGTGTGCACTCCCGCAATCAGCACGTTGTCGATGCCGTGCGCGGTGAGAATGTTCCAGACCTCATTTCCCTGATCGCTGATGTAATCCCGCTTCTCGTCGATACGAATCTTCGCATGTTGTCGAATCCACGGATGCCGGGCATTGCGGCCCATTGCGGTTAGCTCAGCGGCCCACTTGGAGTGTTCCTCGGGTGTGTCGTCGCAGCCTCCATCGGACTGATCGAGTGGATAAGCCCCCTGCTCTTCCTTGGGAATCTGATAACACCACTTGGTGATTTCTTCCGGCTGACTGGCTGACTGAGGAGCATTCATCGCCCGTTGCCGCGCGGCATGATCCTGGTAGAACTCCATGCAGCTGCTGGGAGCATGGATGATCGTCACACCCTGACGCCGAGCCGCTTCGGTGACCTCGTTCAATCGCTCGACCAGTTCCTCGACACGCATTGCCGCCTGATGGCAGCCATGCGTGTCCCACACATCACACAGGATGAGAGCCGTCTTTTCAGCGGGCCATTGTTCTTCGCGCGTGAGCGTATGAAAACGCCCGGACTGCGGTGCCGTTTCGGTGCGATAGCGGAGTTGCAACCCAAGCGGTTCCGCTGTGGCAGCGTTGGAAATCAGGCTGCACAGTAAACTCCAGAAAAGTACGGTCCGCATTGTCAATTGCTCCTGAGATTCAGCACACAAAGTCATTCGAGGCACTCACCGTTGTGAACCTCATGGTGAAGCCTGTCGCAGAAAGTTATTCACGGGTCACGAATTCGTCGAGGTTCAGGACCGTGCGAGCCAGCACAATCCAGCTCGCCTGCTCCTCCGAAGCCGGACCATCTTCGCTTGCACTCTGTCCCGCAAGCGCCGCTGCTTCTGAGGGATGCTCCGTATAATATTTCCGGGCATCCACCAGCAATGCCTGCAGCGACTGTCGTTCATCACTTGCAGGTGGACGTGCTACGCAGCGGCGGAACAACTGCTCAATCCGGTCCTCGTCGCCGCCTGGAAATGCCTGGATCTGTTCGGCCAGTTGATGGGCCGCTTCAACGAACACGCGGTTGTTCAATGTCTGCAATGCCTGCAGCGGCGTGTTCGAAGCTCGACGCTCCACACAAGTGGTATTGCCATCGGGACAGTCAAACGTCACCAGATTGGGGTGCACCACGGTCCGTTTGAAGAACGTGTAGAGGCCGCGACGGTAACGATCGTCCTTGGGGGCCACGGGCTGCGGATTGTCGGGACGTTTGTTCCAGTCACTGTCTCCCCATTTGAAATTGTTGGCGTATGCCAGCTCTGCAATGCCGGGAGGGAGATCGGGAAAGACACTCGGTCCGCCAATGCGAGGCTGCAGTAGTCCCGACGCTGACAGGTACAGATCCCGGACGATTTCCGCTTCCACGCGAAAGCGATTCTGCCGGGCCAGCAGATGGTTTTGTGGATCGCGCTCGAACAGTTCCGGACGATGAGCCGAGGACTGCTGGTAGGTGTCGGACAGCACGATGGTGCGAATGAGTTGCTTGCGGCTCCAGCCCAGCCGCATCAGTTCGGTGGCCAGCCAGTCGAGCAATTCCGGATGCGTGGGCGGATCACCCCGCACTCCAAAGTCGTTCATCGTGCCCACAATGCCGCGTCCAAACAGATGCGACCAGATGTCGTTCACCAGCACGCGAGCCGGCAGCGGGTTCTCGGGCGAAACGAGCCAAGTCGCCAGATCGAGCCTCGTCAGGTTGTTGCCGCTGGATGCCTGCGCAAGCTCTGGCAGCACATGCAACGTATCGCAAGGCACTTCCCCAAGCGGATCGAGGAACTCGCCCCGCTTGAGAACCCGGGTGGCACGGCGATTGTCACGGCGTTCCTGGAACGATGCGATCGGCATCGCGGGATTGAACGGTTCCGTCTTCCGGTGAGCATCGACCGCCTGCCGCAATTGGCGATAGTCTGCATCCTGCTTGAAGACATGTTCCAGCAAAAGTTGTGACTGCTCCGCCTTTCTCTTCGCCGGCTCAATCTTCAAGACCTCCAGAACGTCTTTGGGCAGGCCCAGTGAGGCTTCGGATTGTCCGGACTGAAATGTAATTTTGAAGCGTCCCAGCGGATGCGGGAAGCCTCCCTGACGTTCGTATTGCTGCGACAGGCGTACCTGCAGTCGCTCGCCCGGCTGCAGCAACAATGGTTCCTTGAGCGAGAAGACTGCGTGATGTGGTTTGCCGATGTGTGGTGCAATGGCCCAGCCCTGGGCGTCTTCCTTGCCATCAATTGCTTGTGAAACGTCGTAGTCTTTCTGGCTGTGATCGGCCATCGCCTTGCTGAAGGAAACGCGACGGCTGACGGGCGAGGTTGTGCCGTTTTCATCTGGTGTCAGCACATCAAGCGTGATTTCGCTCAGGACGAAGTTGCCATTCTTCGCCCGTCCCGGTCCGTTCGCTGGCAATGACGGGTCAGGCAGAACATCCAGCCGCAAGGCGTGAATGACGGACTCCTCGTTTGCATCAGTCGCAGCCTCCGGCGTGTAGGTCAGCGTGTAAACATCCTTATCTCCCTGATTCCCGGTTGGCAGCAGCGAATCATCCTTTTCAATACGCTGAAACGTGACAGCGGCGAGTGAACTGACACTCTCTGATGCCCACGCAAGATTGCGAGGCGGATGGGCCGCGATCTCGGCCAGCGCTGCAGTGTGTGCTGCAATCCTCTCTTCAGCAGCGGGCAGCAACTGTTCCCGCCTTTCATTCAGTGGAGCTTCCAGTTCCTTCAGCCTTGCATCGTAGGCCGCCTTCGCGACGAGATAGTCTGCCTGTGCCTGCGTTGAACTGGGCAACGAGCGATTCACCTCATCCGCGTTGTTGAAGAAGGCGAACAACTGGTAGTACTCGCGCTGGGAAATGTCGTCGTACTTGTGGGAATGGCAGCGGGCACAGCCCACGGTTAATCCCAGCCAGACAGTCCCCAGTGTCTCCACCCGATCAAAGATCGCTTCGACGCGAAACTCCTCCTGATCGGTTCCCCCCTCGGTATTGGTCAGCGTCTGCCGGTTAAAGCCGGTCGCGATAAGCTGATTCTCGGTTGGCTCGGGTAACAGGTCGCCCGCCAGTTGGTCGATCGTGAACTGGTCGATTGGCTGATCCGCGTTGATGGAGTTGATCACCCAGTCGCGATACTTCCACGCGTGATACCGTGGGCGATCCTTTTCGTAGCCATCGGAATCGGCATAGCGGGCCTTATCCAGCCAGTGCCGTCCCCAGCGCTCGCCAAAGTGTGGAGAGGCGAGCAATTCATCGACGAGATTTGCGTATGCGGTAGGTGAATCATCCGCGACGAAACGGTGCACAGCCTCGGGAGTGGGGGAGAGTCCGAGCAGGTCGTAGTACAGCCGTTTGATCAGTGTGTAACGATCGGCCCGGGGCGAAGGCGAAATTCCGTCTCTTGCCAGACGGGCCTGCAC
>JAGQPW010000023.1:45400-47584 GCA_020426515.1 Planctomycetaceae bacterium
TAGGCATCAATCGGACGTGCGTTTCCGGTTGGTGGATCGGCTCGCGTAAGAGGCTGATAGGCCCAGTGCGGATTGCGTTCTTCCTTGGGGTCGAGACCATCTGGCCATTCGGCTCCCTGCTGAATCCAGGCTGTCAGCACTCCGATTTGATCGACCGTCAGGTTGTCGCCATTGGGAGGCATCAGGCGATCGGGGTCATCTCCCGAAACGTACTTGATGAGCAGGCTCGATTCCGGTTCGCCCGGAACAATCACTGTTCCGGAATCTCCCCCGGCCAGCGCATCGGCCTTGCGATCGAGCCTCAATCCCGCTTCCCGCGTCTCTGCCCCGTGACATTCAAAGCAGCGGGCTTCGAAGATGGGGCGAATCTGTTTGGCAAAGTCGATTTCGGCCCCTTGGAGACCAGAACCAACAAGTACGGTCAGGATGCAGAACGATGCTGCAATGCGGGTGTTTTCCATTGGCGGCCACGGGGGAGGAAAAAGTGGTCCAGGCTGAGGCCTGCACACTAACAGATCAGAGGACGTTGTTGAATCCAGCAGCCGCGTTTGACATACTCGTGGAGCGTCCTTGTGAAAGCGGGAATTCGCCCCCAAACTTTTGCTGCTGACCGGAAACACCGATGCCTGAGACGATGACTTCGCTGGTGGTTGCCGCGCTGTTGATCTGTTGTGGCGCTGATTTGCTGGCGGAAACCGATCCTGTCCTGATGCCATCGGAGTTTGCCAAGTCACCGGCGAATTTCAGTGGAACAGCGGCGACTCCGCCCACCCCCGCAATGCTCAGCGCACTTGCGAAGACGGTGAAAGCCGACCTGGCGGAAACGCCGCTGGAAGATGCACTCGCCCGGCTGAGTGATCAGTTGAAGATTCCGGTCATACTCGACAAGCAAGCCCTGGCTGATGTCGGTCTTGAGCCCTCGACTCCGGTCAGTCTGTCGATTCAAGGCCTGCCAGCCGATCAGTTGCTGAATCTGCTGCTCAAGCCTCGCTCGCTGGGCTACGTGTTTTGTGGCGACACCCTCAGAGTGACAACGCAAGATGAAGCGGACTATGCAATGTACATCCAGATGCATGATGTTGCCGATTTGCTTCCCCCAACCGCTGCGGACGCGATTGACGCGGACGACCTGCTCGACCTGCTGCAGGCCTCGCTGCCGGAGGCCATGTGGATCGACTATGACGGCGAAGGAGGAACCGCTCAGGTCGTGAATAGAGTTCTCGTCGTCCGGCAGAATCACAGGACTCATGTTGAACTGGAGAGGTTCCTTTCTAGGCTGCGGGAGATTCGGCAGGACCGTGTGCAACAGGCGCCAGCACAGAAGATGCCTGTGGTTGCTTACCCTGTCACCACGGCGCACGTCACCAAGTCCGTGCAGAAGGAGATCTGGAGTCTGTTGCCCGAAGAACTCGCCCGGGTAATTCGCTCGTCAATTGAACCCGACTCCTGGGCCGATCCTGATAAGTCCGAAATGGGAGCGATCTGGATTGTCCCCAATGCCATTGTTATCCGGGCCACACCGACTGTGCATGCTCAGGTTCGCCAGTTTCTGGAACCGTTCGCACCTCCGAAAGAACCTGAACCGATCTATGGTGGAGGTTCGGGATTCGGTGCGGCCGGTGATTCCGGTGCCGGCAAGGTAAGTGGTGGAGCAGGCTTCTTTTCGACCTCTCCAGTGCCCAATGCCTCGCCGTGAGATGTGACGCAGGCGAGTTGATTTTCTTCCCTGTTCCAACGCAACGGCGAAAATACTGTCAGGACAATTCATGTTGAATCGACGTCATCTCCTGCTGGGGACCATGGCCAGTGCGGCCGCTTGTGCGCTGAGCCGCTCAGCGCTGGCAGCGGCTTCTCAAATGAAGCTGGGACTGGTCACCTACCAGTGGGGCAAGGACTGGGATCTGCCGACACTCCTTGCCAATTGCGAAGCGACTGGACTCGGTGGCCTGGAACTGCGATCGACCCACAAGCATGGCGTAGAAATCAGTCTGAATGCAGAGCAGCGAAAGGACGTTCGGACTCGCTTTGCCGACAGTCCCGTCGAATTGGTCGGGTTGGGAAGTGCCTGTGAATATCATTCCGCCGATCCCGCGGTCGTCCGCAAGAACATTGAAGAAACTAAAGAGTTCATCAAGCTGAGCCAGGATTGCGGCGGCAGCGGCGTGAAGGTGCGTCCCAATGGAC
>JAGQPW010000240.1 GCA_020426515.1 Planctomycetaceae bacterium
GCAGCTTGCCGCACAGTTGCGCAATACAACTCCCGGGGCGTTCGACTGGGCGGAATTTCTTCAGAGTGCGGAAGCCACCGGACTGGACCAGGACGCCTGGCTTCCCGTGATGCTGCAGGTTTTTGCTGGCGACGATCCGGCGCTGCTGGTGAGAAACGTTGGAGCGACGCTGGGCATTCAGTCGCTGCGAGAATTTGCACAGGCGGTGGGGCGGAAGAATTCGCCTGACGAAGTGCTCATGTTGCTGCAAGAGTTTGTTCCCCGGGCGAAGACCGAACTTCCCGTGGTGGTTACGGTGGTTGTCGGGTTGAGCGAAGGTTTGCCCGGAGGCCGTTCCGGACTGACAAAGTCTCTCAAGCAGCTGTCGACCTTGGATCAGCAAAACTTTTTGAAGTTGGTCACTCTGGCCCGAAAAGACCTTGCCGCCGGTGAACAGGCGACGACGGATGCTTCGATGACGATTGCTCTGCAGGGGCTTGCCGATGATCCAGAGTCCCTGGAGTTTCTGATTGATGCGCTAACCAGCCTGGTCAATCAGCAGCCCGTGATCATTTCAGCACTGGCTCAACGTCCTGAACCGAGTGCCGGCAGCGCGCTGGCGGAGGCGATTCCGCAACTCAGTGTTTCGGCCCGCAATCAGGCGATGGCCGCGCTCGGCAGTTCGACGCCTCGCATTCATCTGTTGCTCGACCTGGTCGAATCGGGGCAGGTTCCACCACTCACAGTGGAGCCCAATCTCGCCAAGCGACTGATGTCCTCCAAAGCTGCGGACATCAAGGAACGGGCGGAGCGATTACTGAAGACGGCTCCACCAGCCGACCGTGTTCAGGTGCTGGCCGAATACAGCCCTTGCCTGACATTGCAGTCCAATCCGCAGCGCGGCCGCGAGATCTTCCTGAAGAATTGTGCCACCTGCCATCGCGTCGGTGATGTCGGAGTGAATGTTGCTCCGGACATCTCCGATTCGCGCACGAAGACTCCGGAATATCTGCTGGCCAACATTCTCGATCCCAATCGGGCCATCGACAACAACTTCTTCAGCTACACGATCGTCGACACAAATGGTCGCGTCTTTACCGGCGTCATTGAATCGGAGACTTCCACGACCGTGACGCTCAAGCAGCCCGAAGCGAAAGTGGTTTCGTTCGCCCGCAGCGATATCGAAGAGCTCAAGAATAACGGCGTTTCGCTGATGCCGGTGGGGCTGGAACGAACCATCCCTCCGCAGGACATGGCGGACCTGATTTCCTTCATCAAGAACTGGCGCTATCTGGATGGCTCGGTTCCGAAAGAAGTGATTCGCAAGTAGTCCGCGAAGTCCTTAGCGTCTCCGCAAGAAGCGGCCCCCTCGCTTGATTCGCAGCGGCCCGAGAAACCATACTCCGGGCCACATGATCTGTCGTTGATTTGTTTGTCTTTCTGCATCTGAAGAGAAGCCCGCGCTATGCCTTCGAATCCATCCCGTCGTCGTTTTCTGCAACTGTCTGCCCTCGGCCTGGGGGCTTTGGTGAGCCGTCCATGGGGCTTGCTGGCCGCAACGGAGGATGCCTCCGGCTACGGCGGATTTCAGGTGGGACTGCAGAGTTATTCGCTACGGAACTTCAGTGAGCAGGAAGCCCTCGACCATACGCGTAAGCTGGGCCTGTCTGTGTGGGAAGCGTACCCCAAGCACGTTCCCATCAGCACCGTCCCGGCCCACATTGCGGAGCAGAAGAAGATTCTCGGCGATGCGGGAGTCCGGCTGATGTCGTTCGGTGTGGTGCGATTTGATGGCAACGAGACCGCCGCTCGCGAAATCTTCGACTTTGCTCACGCCATGGGCCTGTCATCCATCAGCGCGGACCCCAATCCCGATCAGGTCACGTTCGATATGCTCGACAAGCTGGTCGCCGAGTACAAAATCCCCGTGGCCATTCACAATCACGGACCGGGTCACCGTTACAACTCGGTGAATGACGTGCTGGCTGTGGTCACTGACAGGCACCCTTTGATCGGGGCCTGTGTCGATACCGGTCATTATCTTCGCAGCAACGAAGACCCGGTTGACGTGATTCACAAGCTGGGCCAGCGCGTGTTCGGTGTGCATCTGAAAGATGTTCGCACCATCTATGACGACGAAGAAAAGGCCCGGTTGATGAAGGTTCTGGACAAGGGCCGCGCCGGTCATCTGGAACGGGAAGGCAAGATTTTTACCATTCTCGGTGAAGGGGAACTCAATGTTGTTGGCGTGCTGCGTCAGCTTCGCGAACTGAACTACGATCGCAATGTTTCATTGGAGTACGAAGAGAACCCAGAAAATCCGCTGTCGGATATCGAGCTCTGTCTGAAGACCGTGCGAGATGCTGTTGCTTATCTGGATGATCCCGAAGAAGGTTTCGTTCAGCTATGGGATGGCAAGTCGTTCGAAAACTGGAAGATCAACGAAAGCCCGGAGACATGGAAGATCGAGAACGGCGAGATCATCTGCAACGGTCCGCGCAGCCACCTGTTCTATACAGGAGCCCTGGCCCCCTGTACCGACTTTGAGCTCAAGGTCGATGTGATGGCGGAGCCGAACAGCAACGCCGGTATCTACTTCCACACCGCCTATCAGGATTCCGGCTGGCCGAAGGCTGGCTTCGAAACACAGGTGAACAACACTTACCACAAAGACCCCCGCAAGACTGGCAGCCTGTACGCCGTGCAGGATGTGACTCGTCAGCTCATTCCGGACAACGTCTGGTGGACGCAGCATGTCATCGTGCAGGGCAAACGAGTCATCATCAAAGTGGATGGCAAGGTGGTCAACGATTACACCCAGCCCGCCGATGCTCAGGCTGGTAAGGACTTCGATCGCATCCTCGGCAGCGGCACGTTCGCACTGCAGGGACACGATCCCGGCAGCACGGTGCACTTCCGCAACATTCGCGCGAAGAAGCTGTAGTTGACCTGACGAGGCCGGTACCGAATGTGCCGGTCTCGCTTCATCATGTGACCGTATTTCTGTTCCATTGCCGAACGGTTCCTCGAATTGGAGTTGAGCGATGAGCTATGCCGAATCCATCTTGCCTGAATTCGATCAGGAGACAGCGAATACCCGTAAACTGCTGGAGTGCGTTCCCGATGAACTGCTCAACTGGTCTGCCGGACCGGGCTTTAAGACGATTGGCTGGAACGCCAATCATCTGGCCGAAATCGTCGGCTGGGTGGGGGGAACCCTCACACAAACCGAATGGAATATTGCCCCCGAAGGCGGCCCTGCGTACCAGTCACCCGCATTGACCAGCCGTGATGAAATCCTGGCACTGTTCGATTCCAATCTGGCCGAAGCTCGCAAGGCCATTGAAGCTGTTGACGAATCGGAACTCGACGTCATGTGGCAACTCAAGCACGGGGAACAGGTCCTGTTCAACCTGCCTCGGCGGGCGGTCATTCGCACGTTCGTGATCAATCACCTGATTCATCACCGCGCACATCTCAGCTTGTATCTGCGGCTCAACGAAGTGAAAG
Organism: Planctomycetaceae bacterium; assembly: GCA_020426515.1. Taxonomy (GTDB): domain Bacteria; phylum Planctomycetota; class Planctomycetia; order Planctomycetales; family Planctomycetaceae; genus JACKHO01. The sequence goes on from JAGQPW010000240.1 coordinate 3,490, forward strand.
TGCCTTTCATGTATGGCGGTTGAGCACTTCTGCGGTCACTGCACGCGATACACAGCGAAGCGGGGAACTATTTCGGTGCCATAGCTCGTCTGAATCAGTTCCGGACCCCAGTGACGAACTTCCTGCTGCCACGATTCGGGCAACTGGGACAGCTCGGAAAAGGCCTCAGCCGACAGCTGTTCCGGTTCCAGCAGGTCGCCCTCAACAAGTGTTTGAAAGCGAGCTGGCGTGACATAGTCGGTGTACTTGTACGTCGTTCGATACCGCAGAATCTCCGACCAGTTCACGGCCACATGCGTGATGCCTTCGGCACTGAGTCTGGCGGCAATGTCCTTAAGCGGTCGCATCCGTTTCTCACCGGACGGCAGTGACGCA
>JAGQPW010000241.1 GCA_020426515.1 Planctomycetaceae bacterium
TCAACCGCTCGATCGAAGTGCTCAACCCGCTGGGGGCCACCACCACGAGTGTGTACAACGACTCCAACCGCCCGGTCGCGGTGGTCAACGCGTTGGGCGATCGGACCACGACCACCTACACCCCGGTGGGGCTCACGTCGGGTTCTCAGGATGCGCTCGGGAATCGGACCTCGTACACGTACGATGCCGCCAGCCAGCAGGTGGCGGTGACCAACCCGCTGGGAGCGGTCACGACATCGGTGTACGACCTGGCAGGCCGGGTGGAAGCGACGGTCAACCCGCTGGGTGAGATCAGCACCACGGTGTACGACGCCGCCGGGCGCGCCGTGGCTCAGGTCGATGCCGCCAGCAACCGCACGACGACGGTTTACAACGCGGTCGGTCGGGCCATCGCCAATGTCTTTCCGCTCGGCCAGCGCACGACGACCACCTACAACGCCGCAGGTCAGCGGACCGAATCCATCGATCCCTTGGGAGCGATCACCACATCTCTCTACGATGCGGCTGGTCGTCCTCAAGCCGAAATCAGCCCGCTCGGCTTTCGCACGACGATCGTCTACGACCGATCTCGTGTGGTGGCCTCCATCAACGCCAATGGCCAGCGAACCACCACGGTGTACGATCTGGCAGGACGTCCACAGGCGACGATCAACCCGCTGGGGAATCGCACGACCTCCATCTTCGATGCGGCGGGACAGCCGGTTGCGCAGGTCAACGAACGTGGGTTCCGCTACACATCGACCTACGATGCGGCTGGTCAAGAGGTTGTGACCATTGACCCACTCAACCGACACACCACGTACACGTACAATGCCGTGGGGAACCGGCAGACCCGGATTGATGCCCGCGGGAACCTGACGACCTACCTGTACGATCCCCGGAATCTGGTGACGGAGCGGCAATATCCTGATGGGACCAGAGCGACGTTCGTCTACAATGCGCTCGGAGACCGCACGATGATGGCCAACCAATCTGGACGCTCGACCACGACCTACGACCCGCTGCGGCGCCGGGAGTCGGTCGTCACTGCGGTCGGGAAGCGCATCACCTACACCTACGATGCCGTCGGTCGCAATTCCCAAATGAATGTCCTGGATGCCGGGGTGTTCACCTACGCTTACGATGCCAACAGCCGGTTGACGTTGATCCAGAACCCACAAGGTGCACGGACGAGCTTCAGCTACGATGCCGCCGGGCGGCAAAGTCTCAAGGAGCTGGCGAATGGCACGAAAGCCACGATGATCTACGATGCGGCTGGCCAGGTAACACGCACCACCAATCGGAAGTCCGGCGACGAGGTGATCTGCCAGTTCGACTCCACCTACGATCCGCTCGGCAACAAGCAGACCATCACCACAGCGGACGGCAGCCTCACGACCTACTCGTATGATGCCACCTCCCAACTCACCGAGGAATGGCGGACATCGAGTACACTCAGCTACCGCAACACGTTCCTCTGGGATGCTACCGGCAACCGTGTGTTGACCATCAAAGACGGTGACCGCACGACCAGCACGTTCGATGCCGCGAATCAGAACGTGTTCTCGGACAGCAGTTCGGGACGTACGACGTACACGTTCGATGCGGACGGCAGCCGGACCGGCGTGGAAGCGCCAGATGGCTCACGCACCACGACCACGTACGACTACGAGAATCGCGATGTGTTGATCGTTCTCCCCAGCGGAGTTCGCAACACAATGGCCTACGATCCCGATGGATTGCGGGTGCAGGTCGACCACAGTGCCGGGACCACGAAGTTCGTCTACAACAGCCAGCAGTACCTCCTGGAGACCGATGGCTCCAACGTCCTCACGGCTGTCTACACCCAGCAACCCGGCCACTACAGCAACCTCACCAGTCAGTACCGATTCAACGGGTCCATCTGGCTGCCCAGCTACGCCCACTACGACAGCCTGGGGAGCACAGCCGCGTTGACGGATGCGGATGAAACGGTCACGGACACTTACATTTACGATGCCTGGGGAGAACGGCTCGCCAGCACCGGGACGACATTGAATCCGTTCCAGTGGCTGGGCCGCGTCGGGTACTACCACAACGCCGACACCGGCCTCGTGTACGTGATCATGCGGACCTACTCCCCTGTGACCGGCACCTGGACCACCCTCGACATCCTGCGGTTCGTCGACGGCATGAATATGTATAAGGCCTCGTTCGTGCCAAATTCCGTTGACCCGAGTGGGACTGTGACCATCGTAACGGCGGACAAACTGTCCGAACATCCGTGGAGACGGAAATCACCGTTGCAAACCAAAGGCGCGAAGGCGGAGACCAACTATGGTTCAACAGTCACGTTTAAGTGCAAACACGAACCACGAAAGTGCATTCGTGGTTACGAAGAAGTGTGGTTACTCACTGGGCCAATTCTTGTCCCCAAAGTTGAGCGATGTACAGGATACAGGCTTGAGTTCGAGGTCACTGTTACTGCGACAATTTCAGTCGACCTCGCAAAGATTGTCCCACCAGCTACGGTTTCTGGAGTATACGCACATGAGCAACGACATGTAATGTGCGGCTGGGCAATCGCTAACGACGTTGCTCGACGTATTCTTGCACCAGCGGAGCGAGATTACGCGACCATCGAAGATTGCCAAAATGCAGCCAATCTCGCTAAGTCGGCGGAGTCTCGCGAGTTCAATCGACTAAGGCAGATGGACTATAATCACATGCAGCCATTTCCAGAGTGTCCTGCCAGCAACAGGATGTATCTGCCGATTGGAACGGTACCTGCTCCATTGCCACCTCTCCAGTAATGCGCAAGAAGGATCACGAATGTCTAGGTGCCTATTATTTCTAGTCGCAATGTGCATCTCATCAATCACTTTGGCTGAAGGCAATCCTGTCTCACGTCAACTGATGCAGGCCTGCGTTTCCGTTGATGCCACTCAAGTGGTCGCCAGCCTACGAAAAGGGGCAGATCCAAACACGCCAAGCGGCGATGAGGATGCCGAGATCTTTCGTGACCCTTGGACGTTGTCGTTACCCGCCGATTGCAAAAGGCTCACCCCACTCCTTGCCATTGCGGTTACCTCGCGGTACCCGAATCCGCCGCGAGTGATTATCAATAGTCAAGAGGATGCGATGTGGGCCGCTCGTACCATGAATGGAATCGGCGTCCAGGAACTGCGGCATCGCGACAATCTGAAAGCGATTATTGCGATGATTCTCATTTCTCATCGTGCGAACCTTGAAGACCGGGATGCATTTGGTGGCACTGCCCTATTTTATGCGGTGAGCAATCGCAGCCTGGAATTGTCAAAAACGCTGTTGAGACACGGTGCTGATGTCAACGTTCAAGTTCGGAGTTTTGTCGATGGACCATCGGGAACAACGCCACTTCACCAGGCATTTTGGTCTGCTGAGCTGACTCAATTACTATTGGAAAGTGGGGCGAATCCAAAGGCGAGAGACAGTGACGGAAGAACTCCTCGGGACTGGGCAATGCAATTTGGAGATTCCAAGGTGATCAAACTATATGACATGGAATGACTGACTGTAAGAGCCTATCCGGAAACCGGTCTTTCTGAAAGGCTGGATATATTGGACACTTGCGGCGACTCGAACCCAGGGAGGTGGCGATGGCGGGCGATGTGTTCAGGGACGGACGCAAGCGGTATCCGAGTGATTTGACAGACGAGCAATGGGCACTGATCGAGAGTTTGATTCCGCCGCAGCGGCTGACGCGTCGGGGCGGGCGGCCGCGGGAGGTCGACATGCGGGAAGTGGTCAACGCGATCCTGTACCAGTGCCGCAGCGGCTGTCAGTGGGACATGCTGCCGCACGACCTGTTGCCCAAGAGCACGGTCTACGAATACTTCGCGAAG
>JAGQPW010000242.1 GCA_020426515.1 Planctomycetaceae bacterium
GCGTTACTCTCCGAGCGAGACCCCTTTTTCCGACAGCATCGTGCGACAACGGTGCGTGGCGGAGGATCGCAGGAGACCGTGCATCGCTCCCACTCCGATGTCCTCGACCGCCTGAACGCGTTGCAGGAGTTTCTGAACGGTGGTCGCCGTGAGTTCTCGTTCGGATCGGTCAACGTTGGGGCGGCCCGCAACATTGCGCAGGTGGCTCAGCAGTTGTATCGGGTCACCGAACAAGAACTCGGCCCTGCGGAACATCGCCTGGTTGGCGAAGACGAAGACCTTGCATTGGCTCAATCGCTGCTGGCCGCCTTCCCCGATCGACTCGCTAAGCGCCGCGAGCCCGGAAAGCCGCGCGGCCTGATGATGGGGGGGCGAGGCGTCAAACTGGCACCACAGTCGGCCGTCGACAATGCCGAACTGTTCCTGTGCATCGACATCGATGGAGCGGGGACCGAAGCGCTGGTTCGGCAGGCCTCGGCCATCGAACGAGACTGGTTGCCCCCGCATCTGCTGCGGGAATCAGTCGACCTGTTCTTTCATCCGTCCAACAAACAGGTCGTTGCCCGCAAGCGAACCTGGTGGGACGACCTCATTCTGGATGAGAGCCCGGCGGAGATCGCAGACCCCACTGCCGCCGGCCAGTTGCTGTATGAAACAGCAGCAGCCAACTGGGAGCAGTTCTTCCCGAAGGACGATGCGCAGATTCAGGGACTCCTGACGAGGCTGCGTTGCCTGAATGAATGGATGCCCGAGGCCGATCTGCCACATTTCGATCAGGCTGAATTGAACGCATTGCTGGCCGATGTCTGCCAGGGCTGCCGATCGTTTGCCGATCTGCGCAAGGCCGACTGGAAAGGGATGTTGCTCTCCCGTCTCAGCTATGCTCAGCAGCAACTCCTGGAGCGCGAAGCCCCGGAGAAAATTCGCGTTCCGAGTGGCAGCCACATTACGTTGACCTACGAAGAACATCGCCCTCCGGTGCTGGCAGTGCGCATTCAGGAAGTCTTCGGCATGCAGGCCACCCCGCGCATCGCGGGAGGACGCATCCCGGTGCTGATGCACCTGCTCGCCCCCAATATGAGGCCTCAACAGGTCACCGATGACCTCGCCAGTTTCTGGGCCAACACCTACGCCGAAGTCCGCAAGGAACTCCGCCGACGCTACCCCAAACACGCCTGGCCCGATGACCCCTCGCAGGGTGTACCACAGCGGAAGCCGGGGAAGCGGTCGTGAGTCGTTGAACATTGAAGGTCGAGCGGGCTGCGCCTGTGTAGAAAGTGTGACGGCGGTGTCGGTCGAAAGTCCCCTCTCCCTGCAAAAGGGGGTGGCTCACTCGAACCTGTTACCAGCGGGGGAGTGCGTTTAGGGTGAGAGGGCCACGATTGAGCTTCATCAACAACCTCACACATCGAACAGCAAACTCGATTGTCGAACGGCGGAAGATGTCTTAAAGATGTGGTCAGGCAACTCAGTCATCTCAACGCGACACACCCACCCGCAACAGGACGTTCATTCATGGCCAGTATCTTCACCCGCATTCTCGACGGCGAACTCCCCGGCCGGTTTGTGTATCGCGATGACAGGTGCTTTGCGATCCTGACCATCGCCCCACTGCGTCCGGGCCACACGCTGGTGATTCCGAACGAAGAAATCGACCACTGGATTGATGTCCCTGAAGACCTGTCAGCTCATCTCTTTCAGGTGGCCCAGAAAATTTCCAAAGCCATTCAGGAGTCCTTCCAACCGCGCAAAGTCGGCCTGGTCATCGCCGGCATCGAAGTCCCCCACACCCACTTGCACCTGATCCCCATCCACGAACTCCGCGACCTGAACTTCGAAAATCAGGACAAAAACCCCGACCCGGCCATGATGGATCAGGCGGCAGAGACGCTACGCAAGGCCATTGGTTGGCAGCCGTGATCCCGTAGGGTCCGCTGTGCGGACCGGCAGTACGGCGCGATGGTGAATATGCATCTCGCCAATTGAAACGGCGGCACTCGCGAGTTCGTTGGTGTGATCGGCATGAATGAGACCGGTGAGTGATTACGTTGGTCCGCACAGCGGACCCTACTCGGCTAGGCTCAGTTGTTACATTAAATTGGTGTACCCATGCAGCAACATGACTTGAGCAGTCCCGCCGCTGTTCATGAACAGATTGTTCGATTGAGAGACTTTGATCCATCAATTAGACGTCGTGCTGTGGTTGCGCTGGGTGACATCGGTTCGCCATTTGCCGACTCAGCGATCCCGCCACTCATTATTACCTTAGGTGACCGATCAGAATATGTCCGTCATGCAGCCGTTGAGGCGCTTGTCCAGTTCGGAGCCCCTGTCGTTCCCAAGTTGGTAATCTGTCTGAGGAACGCCAAACCTGCTGTCAAATGTGGTGCAGCGGATGTGTTGGGAAGAATTGGATCGCCAATTGCCGACGCCGCCGTCCCAGCATTGATTTCCTGTCTTCGTGATCGTTTCAACAGAGTTCGCGAGGCAGCAACGGTGTCTGTTGGCCGATTCGAGGCATCAATGGTTGAACAGGCCGTTCCAGAGTTGATCGCCTGCTTGAACGATGGAAGTTCAGTAGTTCAGCAGAAGGCCGCAGAATCACTCGGTCGCATCGGCTCACCGTTTTCTGACGCGGCTATTCAATCGCTGATTACCTGCCTGCGCGATCAATCCGAAGATGTCCGCGATGCAGCGGCGGAGTCTCTCGTTCGTATTGGGGCCCCAGCTGTATCCGAACTGATTGCCTGCCTGAGACATACTGATATAGATGTCCGTACGAGAGCGGCTAAATCGCTGGGACGCATCGAATCGCCAATCGTCGATGCGTTAGTTCCGTTCTTGATTGCTTGTCTGCGAGACCAATCCGATCAAGTTCGTGACACTGCGGCAGAGTCACTTGTCCGAATTGGAGCCCTCTCCGTTCCCGAATTCGTTAGCTGCCTACACGATGTCGATTTTGGCGTCCGTAGAAGGGCCGCTGAATCACTGGGTCGAATCGGCTCGCCGATTGCAGACGCTGCTGTTCCTGCCTTGATCACTTGCTTGGGGGATCAGCATTGGGAGGTGCGAAGACGAGTCGTCAAATCTCTTAGTCAGATTGGGAGTCCTGCGGCTGCTCCCTCCGTTCCCGGATTGATCACCCGATTGAGAGGTGATGCTGATCCAGGCGTCAGAAGTTCGGCAGCGGAAGCCCTTGGAAGAATTCGATCACCAAACCCCGTCACCACCGTGGATGCTCTCATCGACTGCTTGCCTGATCCTGCGCCAGGTGTTGGCCAAGCGTGCGCGTCAACGCTAAGGAGTTTTCGTTCCGTTGCCGTGCGGGCGCTGATCAACAAGTTGAGAGATCCTTCCGCAGACATTCGCGAAGCATCTGCGTTCATGGTATCGACATTTGGTGCAGTTGCAGGGATCGCAATTCCTCACCTCGACGACTGTTTACATGACCCCGTCCAGTCAGTCCGCGATACGGCTGCCCGTGCCATTATTCAAATCGAAGCTGCCACGCGACAGGGTGGCGGGGGCGCTCCGCAATAGCGGAAGCCCCCGGTTGTGGGCTAAGCTCGCAGGGTGGCCCGACCGCCGGGTGCCACTGAAACTATGGCATCGAGTGTGGGTTCTGTTGGGTGCCACTGGCTGCTTGTCAGCCAGTGAATGGGGCTTCGCTGGCTACAGTTTCGGTAGGGCAGGCTCTCGCTTGCCTTCATCGGAAGGATGTTGCTAGCGAGTGTTTGAACTCGGCAGGCAGGAGCCTGCCCTATAGTGTTGGTGAAATGCAAAGCAGCCAGCGGTCACACGTGACCGCTG
>JAGQPW010000243.1 GCA_020426515.1 Planctomycetaceae bacterium
TTCAAGAATCGCTGCTTGTCGTAGGTGCCCTGACTGCGGTCCAGCACAAGACGATGATAGAGGATGTGCGCCTTGAGCGAATTGTGGACGGGAGCCAGCCGGTCGGCAAAGGCTGTCAGACGATCCAGATAGTCTGCGGTCAACTGAGGATCGTGCCGCCAGTTGACGTCGGGGCCCGGTTGCAGTTTCCGGAGGTATGTTCGCACGAACTGTTGCTGGTTGAGCAGGCCGGGGTTTCGCTTCAACAACTCATCCAGTTGAGACTGCAGCATCTGTTGATGAATGCCCAGTGATCCAAAGCCTCCCGAGCGAGGAGACGCGAGATCATCGGCCACCATGCCGACGAGCCCGGGATAATCGGGACGGGACAGTCGGCCGAGAAGTTCCCGCCGCTGATCGGCGTTGAGGTCATTGTTGATCAGCCATTGAAACGCCGAATCTTCAAAACCCTGCAGCCGGGACTGATGGATCGACAGTGCCCGCTGCCGGAATGCCTCACGCGAGATGCGGGCCGGATCGAGCGAGGTTGGCAGGTTGGGATCGGCATTCAATTCTTCCCGCTGATGCGGAAAGTGAATGCCGAACCGGTTACGTAGATACTCCAGCGACTTTTCGGGCTGCTGATCGTATGTCAGCAAAGCCCGACGGGTGCGAATTTCTCTGAGTCGTGCCGTTTCGCCGTGCCGTTCCAGCCAGGGCTTCAGCAGGTCATCAATGGCGCCGTATTGCTCAGTGTTCAGCAGGTGCAGGCAGTTCCAGTAGTAGTAATCGTCTGTCCCCGGAATCAGCTGCTTGAGTGCGGCCGGTCGGTCGCTCGACAGCGAGAAGTCCTCCACGAACCCAATTTCATCACCTTGCATGGCCTGGCCTAGCATCATCATGAAGATCCCGGTGAGCACGAACCGCTTCATTAGTGCACCTGTTCAATGAAATGTGAATTCTGGACCGATCTCGCATTTCGAAACCAGCGGAGGCCCGGTCGGAGAGTTCCGGGAGCCTGATCTATGATGACGTCTCGAGAGAGAACAATGTTCCACGAAATTCGAATTTCCTGAATGGTCTAGCACTTTCGGGCCTGAATTTAACGAAACAGCCACCTTCTCGATCGTCGAGAAAGTGGCTGTGGACGCAGTTTCCACCGGAGAACTTTCGCCTAATTGTCGGCCTTCTTCTTCATGACTGCTTTGAATTCTTCCAGCGACAGGGAGCCGTTGGCGTCCTTGTCGAGTCGGTCGAAAGCCTTGCGGGCCTTTTCTTCCTCTCGCTTGCCTTTGAATTCCTCATACGACAGAGAACCGCTGCTGTCCTTGTCGAGCTTCTTGAAAACGGCTTCCGGGGCGGGCCTTTCCTTTGGTGCGTCAGCGGCGACGCCCAAGCTACAGATACCGACAACAGCAACGAGCGCCCAAGTCAACTTCAGCATGGAAAGAGACTCCCCAATCGCATTTGGTCCGAGGTGTGCCGCGAGAACAATCTCGACTGTCGCAAGCACCAATGCGGCGATTCTGCCACCGACTGGGAAGGGATGCAATGATCAGGGTTGGCTTATTCGTGGACGTGATGAGGCGCCCATTGGCAGGCGTCTCTAGGGCGATCGTTCAGTTATGAAGACAGACGGAACGACGCTCCGCGCCGCCTCGCGGGTCCTACTCAACCTGTTCCTGATCCACCTGAACAAGCGGGACAATTTCTCCGCCTCGCTTCACGCGGGCAATCACGGTTTCGTAAAGTGTGTGATGGCCGAGCACCGTGCGGGGCAGTGCTCCGGGGCGAATGTTGTAGAAGTACAGCCACTGTTCTCGTCCCAGTCGCAGTCTTGATCCCAGGGCCTGGGATCGATCAATGACCTGCCCATCCTCAGCGACAGTCAGCAGTGACCAGTCGCAAGGCGTGTCGCGTCGCGGCGGATGCCAGTCCAGGAACAGCGGCAGGCACAGTCCATCGCCAGTAACGCGAACTTCCATCGCCAGTTCCTGCCGATCCAGCTGCATTTTTCCCGGCGCCGGGGCAAATCGGTCCTGCGGCCATCCCAGTGGGAAGAGACGCACGCGCAGGTCTTCAAACTGAGCTGCGGCCTCCCGTGTGAGAGCGTCAAACTCGAAGCGAGGCTCTGCGGCGTGTGGGTGGCCATTCTGGCTCCCCGCATTCGGAATGACATCGGAGGAAAAAGGGAGTTCCCAGCGATAGCTCAATTCGCCGGGCTGATTCGTTTTGATGATGTCGGCAAGGAACAGCCCGCGATTCGCGCGATTGAGGAGAATCTGTCGCGTAATCGTCACGCCCTTGTCATCATCAACCTGTTGAAGTTCCACATAGTCGGCATCGTCATCGTGGAACACACAACTGCAGGACCACTCAGATGGCTCCCACGGAACGCCATCCAGCTGCAACTGAGACGTCCAGCTTCCGCTGAACACGGATAGCCCGTTGAGCACGATGTCCAAAACGGTTTGAGCATCGCCATAGTTGACGAGAACCTGATCGAGATCGGCATCCCAGGACGTTCGCAGGCAGGCCCACTCGGCCCAGTCCGATTGATGAAACTGCTCGGGAAGGTCCCAGGTCCGTACGCCCAGCCGCTGTCCCCGCGACTGAGGATCCGCATACAGCGCGAGCAGTCTCCGGATTGGATGGGTCTTTTTGTAGCCCAGTGCAGCCAGGGCGGATTTGAATTCGGTCAGAGTTCCGGAACTGGCCGAGGACAGCGTTGCCAGACGACCGGGGGTGGCCAGGCAGAGGCACCGCTTGACCAGCCCTTCCATGCTGCCGGTCAGTTTTGCGCTCAGCAGACTTTCGCTTGCGTCCTGCAGGTACGTCTCACTGCGTCCGAGTGACTGCAGGACCGGAAGCATTCTGTCGAGCCACTGTGCGTCGAGCGTGCCATCGGAGTCGGTCGTTTCCGTGCACCACTGGTTCCAGCCTTTTCGCCCCTTGCTGATCCATTTCTTGGATTGCTTCAGGTGAGGGAACATCTGCCCGGCCAACAGAGGAAGCTCCGCCACCGAGAGCAGGTCGGACAATGTTTCCGGTTCCCCTTCGGTGGGGTGTTCCTCGATCCAGTGGCAGCACTGGACGACACACCAGCGCCACAGCGAGACATGCGTTGCTTGGGAGAGTCGATTCGGGGCGACCAGCAGAAACGTCAACCCCGCGATCACTTCCAGGGGAGGAGCGGGATTCAGACCGTGCTGCTCCAGTGCCTGGGTGAGTTCCGATTCCAGATCGTCGGCCGTACTGGAAGTCAGGCCGAGAAACGTCCGTACCAGGATTCCGTTGTGAGAATCGTTCAGGTGCAGCCCCTGCAGCAACTCAGTGAGCTTCAACTGTCGCTTGGCCGAAAGTGAGTTCTGTTCTTTGAGTGCGGCGGCAAAACCGTCGATGTTGCCCTTGCGCGATGCACCGACCAGCGATGCGGGAGCCCCTTTGCGCCAGTCGAGTTTGCCAAGCCACTTTTCGTCACTAAGCTGAGGATCAAGTAACGTGGGTGTTGATTCGGTTCGGGACATCGAGGGGAGCCACGGCTGATGAGCGGAACAGTTGGAAAATCGGTGAGGCCGACTGGCCAACCGACTCAACGGTCTTGAGATGCGAAATCGCTGTCACGACACGCACTACAACAGGTGGAGCCTCCCGCTCCAATTCAGATCCATTCCTGATTGGGCCGCAAATCTCCGTAGGGTCCGCTGTGCGGACCAGTAGTTGAGCCTGCTGGGCACGGTCCGCACAGCGGACCCTACGGGAGCGTTGCATCTTGCGGAATTAGTAGCTGCGCGG
>JAGQPW010000244.1 GCA_020426515.1 Planctomycetaceae bacterium
GCGGTTCCGGAAGGTTGAGCGTTGAAGTATTGAGCGATGTACTGCCGCAACGTTTGCGGCGACATCCGCCAGCTCTTGTTTCGCGGGTAGAGCTCCTCTTTGTGCAGGTAATAACAGTACTCGCAGTCGAGATTGCAGATCGGTCCGATCGGCTTGACCATCAAGTGCAGTCCCTGTTCCACGAACGGGTCACGCACAGGAGAAGCAGTCGGGCTGGGCGGGGATTGAGACACGTATCGCGCAATGCTGAGGGCTTGGGGAATGGACCACAAGTTACCAGATCACCCGTCAATCAACCTCCCGGCAGCCAGCGCTTCTTCACCTGATCAAGAAACGATGCCGCGAGAATCAGCCCGCCAAAGATCACCTTCTGCTCATATGCCTGTACTCCGGCGATGTTCAGGCCATTCTGGATCACCGCAATGATGAGTGCTCCCACAAGCGTACCCATGATGCGGCCCTCGCCTCCCGAGAGACTTGTCCCCCCCACTACGACAGCCGCAATCACCTGTAGCTCATAGGTGTCCCCCGCACCCGGTCGGCCTCCCTCAAATCGCGAAGCATCAATAAAGCCGCCGATGGCAGCGGTCACACCACACAAGGCATATACGAGAATCAATACCCGCTTCACCGGCACGCCGGAGAGGTACGCCGCCTGAGGATTGCCTCCCACCGCGTAGATATACCGCCCCAGGGGAGTGCGAGTCATTAAAATGTGAGCCGCCACGAACAACAGCAGCATCAGCAGAATGGGATTCGGAATGCCGAACAATTGCCCGTTGCCCAGCCAGCTGAATCCCGGAGACTGGACCGAAATCGCCTCGGGAAGTGCTTCCGTCGTCCCCCCCGATCGTAGCCGCTGATACCGCACCGCAATGATCAGCGCGAGTCCGCGAATGATCATCATCGTCGCCAGTGTGACGATGAACGCGGGAATCCCCCCATAAGTGGCGAGCGCGCCGTTCAGGCCCCCGACAACACCGCAACAGGCAATCGCGAAGAGCACACACAATGCCCACGCCCACACTGGAGCCGCCTCACCTCCAGCAACCCCGTTAACCGTGACTGCCATCAGCACACCAGCGAGTGCCAGCACGCTGCCCACCGAGAGGTCAATCCCCGCAGTGATGATGACCAGCGTCATCCCGATCGCCAGAATTGCGACATCAGCATTCTGATTCACCACGTTGACCAGATTGTCTCGCGTCAGGAACGATGGCCAGTGATAGCTCTTGGGACGCAGAACAACACTCCCCTTCAAGCAGGGAATCTGCGCCGCCAGACTGGTCAACTGATTCTGCTGAAGCGGCCCCCACAGCGAGCAAGGCTGCAGCGTCAGGATGATTGGAATCAAGTCGGCCTCACCAGCCAGCTGCTTAAGCTGTCGCGACACATCCGCTGGCTGCGAGGCGACGATGGCCTGCACGATGACTCCTCCAGCAGCCGCAAAACTCGACTGCGCGCCCTCAGCAAACGCTTCATCCTGCGCGAACGGACGAGTCACCAGCACGGCGCGCAAAGGCAATTGCTGTGCCCGCAGATACTCCGCGGCCCCCTGCCCCAGCGCTCGCCCGGCCGCTGGTGTCATTGGATGCTGCTCGCTCCAGGTAACCGCACTGTAGTAGCCACACAAGATCAGCAACACGACCAATGACCCGTACCGCGACAACTCCCGCCCCAGGTAAGGCATCCAGTGTGATCGGGGTGTGGTCATGGCAACGACTCCGGATTTTCTATGGACGCGTCGATTCCAACTCAAGTCGAACGCGTCAGAATCTCCCCTTTGCCCAACTCGAGCAAATCACCGCAAAACCTCCGGTAGCTGGAAACGTCGACGTCCCCAGGCACCGGAAAATCCAATTCCCGCAAATGACTCAGATACAGGGCGAGGAAACTCGGACAATAGGTACAGCTGTAATGAAACGTTGGCAGCAGTTGTTCGAACGGTTCCGCCGACAGCAGTCCGATCGTGCCACGTTTCATCCCGGCTCCCGCTCGACACCCTGCAATACCAAACACCAGCACCGTTCCCGCAATCATCCCCGCACCAATGGCATCACCCGCATTGCCGCCAATGGCAATCAGTCCGCGACGCATCGTGTGCCCGATTTCATTGCCGGCGTTTCCATCCACCAGAATCTCGCCGCCCGTCATCCCTCGGCGACCGCCGCGATACACCGCTCCCACAAGATGTCCGGCATTCCCGCGAACATGAATCCGGCCCCCCCTCATCTCGGCTCCCAGCCAGTCGTCAACATCTCCATCGACGAGGATTTCCCCTCCGGACATTCCGGCCCCCAGGTGCATGCCCGCATTTCCCTCAATGCGAACGAAGCCACGACTCAGACCGGCGGCAATCCACTTCACGCGCGAACAATCGCCTTTCCAGACAATCGTTTCGTCCTCCGCCGCAGAGCCGGATACGTGAAAGAATTCACCCAGTGCAACGTCGCCGTTCCCGTAACCGACGAGCGTTCGTGCAACGTCGTCCGCGGGCTGCGTCACCACCCGCTCCAGTCGCAGGGCATCGACCTCCAGAGGAATCGACGTCGCCATCCGCAATTCGAGCACGAGAGGCATGATGAGTCACTGGAGAAGGTGAGCGAAACTGCGAGGCCACATCAGCCACGATCCGCCAATTCAACTGGTCGAACGACCACCGTCAGTCATCGTAAGAAACGAGGCTGAAAATGTCATACTTTTCCAGCTTACTGCGGCCATTCAGAGCCGTCAGCTCAATCGCAAACGCACAGCCGACCACCTCGGCTCCGGAATTCTCCACCAATCGGGCACAGGCCCCCATGGTGCCGCCGGTCGCCAGCAGATCATCGATCAGCAACACGCGATCTCCCTTCTGGAACGCGTCCGTGTGAATCTCGAGCGTGTCAGTGCCGTATTCCAGTTCGTAGTGAAACGATTCTGTTTCGAACGGCAGCTTGCCGGGCTTGCGAACCGGAACGAATGCACAATCCAGTTCAATCGCCAGAGGGGCCGCAAAAATGAATCCGCGTGCCTCAGCGGCGGCAATTGCCTTGATCCCCGCATCGCGGTAATGATCGGCGAACATCTGAATCGAATGTCGAAACGCCGCCGGATGAGCGAGCAGAGGCGTGATGTCGCGGAACAGAATCCCCGGCTTGGGGAAATCGGGGACATCACGAATATGGTCACGCAGGTCCATCACAGGCTCCGAATCGGCAGGTTCAATCGAGCAGCAGACGAGTACCGCACGTTGAGGCACATCAGTCACGCCGCGCAGGAGCCGCATCATAGGAGATGGCCGGGCACGCTGTCGCGGCTCACAGCCTCATCTGCGCAAAAAGAAGAGCCACCAGTCAGACTTGAACTGACGACCTATGCTTTACGAAAGCATTGCTCTACCAACTGAGCTATGGTGGCCTGTCCGCGACCCGCAGAGCGGATCATCGGCGAATCGCGGATTCTAGCGTCTCAGCTTGCCAGTACCAGCCCGCTCCAACCTTTTTCAATGCCCCTCCAGTTGAGGAAACACCCGCCTCAGGGAACCATCCCGACCCCCTCTCACTCCCGGCCAAGATTTCCACCGTCCAGTTGACGAACAGATTTCCAGCGACCAGAATGCGTTTTTCCCACTCGGGGCGTAGCTCAGCTTGGCTAGAGCGCTACGTTCGGGACGTAGAGGTCGTAGGTTCAAATCCTATCGCCCCGACTTTACGAAAAATGACCAGCGGAAGCAGCTTGCGACTTTTGCCCAGGTGGGCGGAAGTCGCATTTTTT
>JAGQPW010000245.1 GCA_020426515.1 Planctomycetaceae bacterium
ACTCTCCGAACTCCGCGCCCCAGACTGGTCGCCAACCGGCGTGACGTTTCTCGCTGTGCGAGGTCCACTGACTCGCGCCTACATTCTCGAACGAGGCGGCGCATGTCCCGAACTGTACGGTGATCCGGGTGAGTTGCTTCCGGACTTTCACGTTCCCAGCAGTGACGTGGCTCACGCTGGCATCGGCATCATTCCACACATTTACGACAAAACGGGCCGTCGATTCGCGGAGAGCGTGCCCGGTGCGAGGATCATCGATCCCAGTCGACCGTGGCCGAACGTCGTCGATGAGATCGCTGCGTGCAGTCTGATCTGGTCATCGTCACTGCATGGGCTGATTGTCGCCGAAGCATTCGGTATTCCGGCGGTGTGGACGTCTTGCAGCGAGGGGGCGATCAAGTATCAGGACTATTATTGGGCCACAGGACGCACTGATGTTCACCCCGTGAGTTGGGAAGCCGCCGCTAAAGCGTCTCCACCCGCGTTGCCAGAGCGGCGTCCACTGGAGTCGCACCCACTTGTGCAGTCAATTCGCGACTGGTGGAATGGGAACCCGTGATGTTCGTGATCCAAAGTCTTCCTCGCTGTGGAACCCACCTGCTGCGTACGGCGCTCAGCTCCCATGGTGAGATTACGTGCTTCGGGGAGGTCTTCAATCCCGGGTCGGAAATCCATGGGTATCCTGCGAAGCATCCCACCGTCACCGCTGTGATGGGACACTGCATGTCGCAATCACAACAAACGGGATTCGTCGCCCATGCCTACGTGGGACTGGCCGACCATGAGATTGGCCCAGGTTTGGACCTCGCGTTTCGGCGGAGGGCGGATGTGAACGTGGCCCACGGACTCTGGGACGCGATCCCACGAGACACTCCCGTGGTGACCCTGTACCGAGAGAACCTCCTGGAAAGGTATGTCTCTCAGCGAATCGCTGAACGTCGCCAGGTTTGGCTCGTCAGCAAGGGGGAAGCCGTTCCGCCGGTCGAACGCATCCGGATTGACTGTGGCATGATGTTCAAGGATTTCGCCAGGACAGAGGCGCTCATGTCCATCGCCCAATCGCGATTCCCAAATGCACTGCGGGTCAGCTACGAACAGCTCGTCGAAAACGCGGACTCAATATTTGGGTCCATTTTGGAACACATCGGTGCCGCGATACGATCCCTCATCCCCGGCACATCGAAAGTTGGGTGGCAACTTGGCGAGACAATCGTGAACTACTGCGAGGTGCGGTCTTCCCTCGGCGGAACACGATTCGAAGCGTTCGTTCATGAGACAACAGCCTGACTGAGAGTGCCGTTTCAGTCGCTTGCGGGGAGGACGCGGACCTCTGATCCGGGACATGCGAGACTCGTGGTGACGTCAGTCCGTCACGGTCCCTCGAGTGTGAGATTCTGTCATCAGGGTGTCGAGGTTTCTGTCTGCTCGTATTGCGGCTATTATCTTGAACTCTCAACAATTTGAAGTCTGCCCCCCGCCTTGCGCGCTTCGTGTTTGACCATGGGCTGCCGACGATTGACACGGAAACCGGGTTATGTCCGCTGTGAATGCCAGAGAGATGTGCGGATCGTGCCGGTCGGACTCTGCTCCGTGTTGTTGGCGCAGATGCCTGCTTCGTTTGAATCCGAGACAGCAATGAACCGTAGGCTGATCCAATGATGTGGCGCGACGAACTCGTCTCAAGAATTGGGGAGCGCCTGATAAGTTTGATCGAATCAGAAACTGGTGTTGAAATTGAAGGGGCCGAAACCAAATTCGACATATTGCAGCTCAACGCACTGACCGCGGTCGAAGTGCTGAGCAATCTGGACGAAATCGCCGACCAGATCGTCAACCGGGGAAAGGAATCCGCGCGATGGTACTGTACATTTGCGGGCACCGCTGAACCGCAGGCGATCAAGCAGACGGTTCGCGAATGGGTGCAAGAGGCCAGTCAGCCCGCAGGTGAGTTCCGACTGCTTGAACGTCATGCGCAGGGGTTGGGAAGACATCGTGCGGGATGGCCGGCAGTGGTGGATCAGCTGCGATCCGCAGCGTGCGGAGGGATTCTGCTCGACGATTTCGTGGAACAGTCGTTTCTCTACCAGACAGGGGATCGCAAAGCTCACGACGAGCCATGGATTGGCATTCTCCACCATCCGCCGGAAACTCCCGACTGGCTGTCCCACAGTCAATTCGATCGTCTGCTGCTGTCCGAGCCTTGGCGAGACAGCCTGCGGAACCTGCGCGGTCTGGTCTGCCTGTCCGATCACCTGGCCGCAGACGTCCGGCAGCGACTCTCGCATGTCCCTGTAACTGTCATCAGACACCCGACTCCGACGGACGTCGTGCAATGGCAGGGTGGAAACACCTTGCTGCAGGTGGGGCATACCTTTCGCAATACGCGGCTGATCCATCAGTTCCCGCCTTGCGATGGATGGCAGAAGATGCGGCTGCTGAGAACGGACGACTGGGTGCTCAAGCACGATCAAAACTGTATGAGTCGAGCAGTCCGTCCTGTCGTAGATACGGCGGTGGTTGAACTCGGCCGCCAACTCGATCACGAGTACGACCGACTGCTCAGCGAGTCGGTTGTGGTCTGCGAAGTCCTGGCGGCATCGGCCAACAACGTCATTGTTGAGTGCATTGCGCGGGCCGTGCCAATTGCAGTGAATCGACATCCCGCGGTACTGGAGTATCTCGGCGAGACCTATCCGTTGTACTACGACGATCCTCGCGATATTCCCGGCCTGCTGACAGACAGTAAGTTGCAGGAAACGCATGCGCATCTGAAGGAACTGCAGCTGGCGCATTGGCTCCAAGTGTCCACGTTTGTCGAGCAGGTGGCTATGTTTGTGGACCATTGCACCAAACTGGAACCACCACCTCCGCCGCGAGAATAAGGTTCAGCCCGTCGAACGCCGTAAAGCTTTTTTGGGTGAGCCCCAAGAGACGTCCTGATGAAGCTGCGTGGATGGCTCAATGGAACGCTGTTAAACATGATCCATCAGGCTCATCTTGGAACGGAATCGGGGCGTGTTACATCAAGACGCCGGGTTGCGGGCGGTCGCGGCGTGAATGGGCAGAGATTCGCCGTCGCGAGTTGACGAATGAAAGCAACACGCGGAAGGCGTATGCCGAGTACGGCACGCAATTGCAGACGCTGCAGAAAGTGCTGACTCTCTCCGTAGATTGAAATGCCACGTCAGCATGGTAACAATGCGAAGCCTGAATTTCAGGGCATAGACGGGGAGACCTCAATGGGGGTCAGTGATGCTTCCAATCAGTCGTGTTCCAATGGCGAACCGGCCATCGATGCCTTGGCGAGGCTACTCCCGGTTGTTGTCCTCTCTGATCCGTCGGCCAGATTATCGATTGAGATGAGCACGATTCTGACCCCGTCGATCGAAGAGCAGTCCGACGCCATCGCGCGAAGGCTCAGTAGAACACGAGCGCGACATGTGCTGTTGACCGGCAGCCGAGGGGTGGGAAAGACAACACTGGTGTGGCGACTGGCCCATCTCGTGGGCTCCAACCGGTATCCCTTTCTTGAGGCATCGCAGTTCCTGTGGGCTGACTGCACGAATGTCGGCCCAGAGGACAGCCGGGCATGTTTGGAGTCGTTGTTTGGAATTGCGACAGGGACAGACGTTCCACGTGTCTTGTGCGTCGATGGATTGGCCGCGTTGCTGAAACGCCCCAATGGCGGGTCGAACAAACCATTACTG
>JAGQPW010000246.1 GCA_020426515.1 Planctomycetaceae bacterium
ACCACCACGATCGTGCGGTTCTGCTTGCCAGCGATGATCTGCTGCGAGATGGCCTGCACAATCTCCGCGGACTGCAGGAACCGATGAAAGTTCTGCAGCACCAGAATCGCGGTTCCGTCGAGGGTGGCCAGAGCGTTGAGCGCACGAATGGCCGCCAATGGGTCACCGCTGCCCCCTTCGATCTCGGCCCCGGCCACCCGCAATCCCTGCTCAATGTTCCACGTCGCCAGCCGCCAGCCCTCCTGCTGGCACAGCTGGGCCAGCGCCACGAGTGCATCCTGTTGTTCGTGGCTCTCAATCCAAATCCCGGTAAAGCACGCCCGGACGTACTCACCGAGCCGCTCGGTCAATGTCATAGGTTTCCTTTCTGGAAATATTGCCAACGCGCGTCGCATGCGGCACGTAGCGATGGGTTGAAACATGGGGGAATCAGTGAACAGCGATGCAATCTTGGGAAGCCTGCTCGGCACATCGATCGGCGATGCGTTGGGATTGCCGTACGAAGGACTCCGTCCGCGCCGAGCTCAGAAACTCCTAGGTTCACCGGATCGGTATCGGTTCCTGTTTGGGCGAGGCATGGTCTCCGATGACACGGAGCACACGTGTCTCATCCTGCAGGCACTCATCGATTCTCACGGTGAGGTTCATCAGTTTCAGAAGGCGTTCGCTCGGCGTCTGAAGTATTGGTTTCTGCTGCTTCCGGCGGGCGTCGGACTGGCGACAGCCCGGGCCTGCCTCAAGCTCTGGCTGGGATGGAGCCCGCAGACCAGCGGAGTCCGTTCGGCTGGGAATGGCCCGGCCATGAGAAGTGCGATCCTCGGCGCCGCCATTGATGACCTGGATCAACTCAAGGCATTGGTGAGTACATCCAGCCGGATCACACACACCGACCCTCGGGCTGAGCAGGGAGCATTCGCGGTTGCGTTCGCCGCATGGTTCGCACGGCGTTCCGCATCTCTGAATCCCGAACGGTTCTTTGCTGAGTTACGAGTGCATCTCAATGAAATGCAGGCGACAGAGCTGCAATTGATCCTGGACGACGTCGAGCAGAGTCTGCTCGCAAGTGAGTCGACCACGGAGTTTTCACAACGAAAGTTCGGACACAAGGGAGTGAGCGGATACGTGCTGCACACAGTGCCCGTCGCGCTACATGCGTGGCTGACTTATCCTCGCGATCTGAAACGGGCGTTGTCCCAGTCGATTGCCTGTGGTGGAGATACCGACACGGTTGCCGCGATTGTCGGCGGCATTGTCGGTTCACAGACTGGGGCTGCGGGCATTCCGCCCGACTTGCTCAATCACTTGATCGAGTGGCCCAGAACCGTGGAATGGATGAAGCGGCTCGTTGACACCTATGTCCGAGCAGACGCCCCTGCTCCACGTTGCTCCATATGCAGTGTGTTGATTCGCAATCTGTTCTTCCTGGTCATCGTCCTGCTGCACGGACTCCGGAGACTGCTCCCGCCCTACTGAGTCTTCTCAATTGGTCAATGACCGTTCCTGACCTGCTGCTCCGCACTCGCCGTCTGATAGTACTCTGCTTTCAACTGTTCTCCGGTCGTGCGTCCCAACGCCTGTTCAATGAACCGGCTGGCGTCACGACACACACTCCCCACAAAACCCCGCGTCTCCACTCGCGTCTGGCCATCGGGAGCGACGATGATGTCGATCGTCTTCGATGCGGTGTTCGTCACGCGGCACCTCCCACGCTGATGGTTAACTTGATGGCCCCATTTTGCAGAGGTTGCTCGATCACCGAGTGCCCCTGGTTGCGGGCGACGATCTTGGCTCGTTCGATGGCGTATCCCTGCAGGAACCGATCCAGCTCCCGCTGCTGGCCCCAGCGTCCGCCGAAGTTGTCGAACGCGATGTTGGCGGTGTCTACATCGCACACCACGGGATACCGCCACTCCGGCAACCGCACGGCCCAGCCGGTGGCGGAAGTTGTGAACAACTTCACCTCCCCAAACACCGGTTCGGGCAGTTTGAGTCGATCACACGCCGTATGAATGGCGTTGGGATCACGAATCTCGGATTGAATTTGCACAATGTGCGACACAGGTCCTCCGTTCAGGTAAGGGACAACAAACAACAGGGCCGACCACCGCCCCACAGAAACCGAAAAAGCCCTTTGCGGACCGTGAAATTCGGTCGACACAGGGTTGAAACTGCTCTCATTGGCTTACTACCAGAGCTATGCCAGATTCCTCATCTTATATGACGCGAAAATCGGCCAATTTTAGGTCCCCGGACGGACCAGATCCGGCGATCATTCGGCAGCAATGTGAGGGCTGGCCAGCTGGAAATTGTGCAGCAGTTGGATGCCGAGGCTCCGCAGGCGGCTATCGACTCCACGGGACTGGAAACGACGTCCGCCAGTGCCCACTACAATATTCGCAGTGGTAAGAAACGCCAGAAGTTCATCAAGGTGTCGGTGTGCGAGATGATTAGCTCACTTCTTCCCGGCAGCGTGGCCTTGAGCTGGGGCCCCGGCAATGACAAGTCCGAGGCACCGGCGGTGCTGGCGAAGGCGGCCAACATCAATCGGCCTGCCGTGCTGTTTGCCGATGCTGGATATGACGCCAAATGGGTGTATGAATTCTGCCGCGACGACTGGCAAGTGGACAGCGTCATCAAGCCCGCCGTGCATCGCTCGGATGGGCAACTCAATGGTGCCTATCGCTCACAGATGATCACGGAAACGTTGCAAGACAAAGACTACGGACGACGCTGGCTGGTGGAATCATTCATCAGCGGGCTGAAGCGCACGACAGGTTCGACCTTGGCGGCTCGCTCGGAACGTTTCCTGTTCGTGGAAGCGGCAATCAAAGTCCTCGCCTACGCCCTGCGGCGTTAGCCCGCCGAATGTTCCGCAAACACATTTCAACAGAGCAGGCCTGACTCAGCGGGTGAACCAAAGGGGGGAATTGGTAAGGTTCGCTCTTCCGGCTTCAGGCAACCTTTCGGGAATCTAGGCAGCGTTGACGCAAGCGACTTGTGGGGGGACGGCTTACAATACATTGACGCCAAGTTTCCGTGGAGGCATCTTTTGGCGTGGTCGTATCTCCAACTACGCCGATGTGTGAGTTACCGAGAAGTTGGCATCCGGGTAACGCAGCATCATCACGAACAACGCCACCTTGGTCCGCTACCCCGATGAGCCAGGCAATGTCGAAGCCGAAGTCGTCCTGGAACTGGCCCAGTGGATTTGAGAGCGGCGGGAACACTTAACTGCTTCGCTGTCGGATCTCACGCACCGCGTTCCGGACCACCGTCAGGCCGCCTGTGTGGCCGTGCTCATCCCACAGTCGCTCAAAGATCCGCTGTGCGGTGTGCCCCTGCTTGCGATGCGTCTTTTTGTCGGCCGCAAGGATTTCCTTCATCACCGGCAGGAACGAATCCAGCTTAGAGGCTCGATGCGTCGTTCTCCGGTAACCTGGTGGCTCTGTATGCGTAAGCACCTTCTACAGGGTCTTCCAGTGCAGTCCGTACTCGGCACAGGCCTCGCGTCTACTGATTTCACCCGTCAACACGCGACGGCGAATCTCCGCCCACTGCTCCATGTTCGTGAACACCCGCCCTTCTCTGTCTGAGGTTCAGAACTGTTTATCAACCTGACCAAACAGTCTGAACATCCGACGGCAAGTGA
>JAGQPW010000247.1 GCA_020426515.1 Planctomycetaceae bacterium
GTGCTCGACCGCCTTATCCAGACGGCTTACTCTCAGAATATCACACTGCGCGAAGCAGGTTTTCGTGTGGCGGAATCCCAGGCCAGGCGCGGAGTGGTGGCAGGCAATCTCTTTCCGCAGACTCAGGAGGTATTCGCGGATTACACGCGCACGCAGCGCAGCCAGCAAACGGCTTTGTTCCCAACTATTCCTGCCGGTTCACCGTTCGCGAATTTGGCTGCGCCGCAATTCAGCAACTGGCGCGTGGGAAGTAGCCTCAGCTGGGAGCTGGACTTTTGGGGCAGATATCGCCGCGCTATCGAGGGTGCCGACGCGCGTCTAGACGCCTCAGTGGAAGAATTCGATGACGCGATAGTCGTTCTCATCGGAGAGGTGGCGACGACCTATGTGGAACTGCGAGCGCTGGAGCAACGTCTCGAAGTTGCGCGTGAGAATGCCACTCTACAAAATGAAAGTGTTCGCGTAGCTCAGGCTCGCCTGGACGCGAAAGCCGCCGACAGTGAACTGGACACCCCGCAGGCGAAGGCGAATCTGGGCAATACCTTGGCGGCTATTGAGGCCTTTGAGATTCAGCGTCGACAGGCTCAAAACCGATTGGCAGTACTGATGGGCATGCCCCCTCACGACCTATCGTACATGCTCGATGGCCCGGCTTCGATTCCAAGCGCTTCCGATGTCGTCACCGCTGGCGTACCCGCAGAATTGATCTGGCGACGTCCCGATGTGCGACGTGCTGAACGATTGGTTGCTGCACAGAGCGCGGAAATCGGAATCGCTCAATCTGAACTTTATCCCCACATGTCAATCAACGGCATGATGGCATGGGAGGCCGAACGTTTTAGTGATGTCTTCAATGGCGGCGCTTTCGGGGGGACCGTAGGGCCATCTTTGCGATGGAACGTGCTCAACTATGGGCGACTGTTGAACAACATTCGCGTTCAGGATGCAAGGTTCCAGCAATTGGTAGCCAGCTACCAGCAAACAGTTCTCCAAGCCAATGAGGAAGCGGAAAACGCCATCGTCGCTTATCTGCACTTCACCGATCAGATCAAGGTGCGGGAAGAGAGTGCCCGCCAGGCGAGCGAGGCGGAGCGTGTGGCGCAGGTCAAATACCAGGAGGGCGAAATCGACTTCAATCGCCTATTCACCGTTCAGCAGTTGCTCCTCAACCAACAAGAGTTACTGGCGGTCGCCCGCGGTAACGCTGCACAAAGCCTCGTCGATCTCTACCGCGCAATGGGTGGCGGGTGGGAAATTCGGCTTAATCCCTCGATGGCTAGCGCCTCCTCATCTGGATTGCCCGAAGATCTGCCAGTTCCGCCCAGCCCTGAGATCCCTGAGATACAGCCCCTACCACAACCAGTTACCGACGACATGGAGGATATGTAAGAATGAAATCTGAATCGAGAATAAAACGCGGCTGGATTCTTACAGTAAGCGTGCGAATGCTGATGGTTGCGATCGCCTTGACAGCGGGGCTAGCGACAGTTCACGCCGACGAAGCATCCTGCGATGCAATGGCTCCATCGAGCAATGTAGGTTGGGGAGTTGGCATCTGGTCATTGTGTTGCCCCGATGACTACGTCCGCAAACCATCGCCGTGCGTCACTCCTATTGCGTGTCGCTGTGCCGACAGGTACTGCAGCAAACCGGGCGTCGTGTTGCCGTGCCCTCAAAAACAATGCAGCCCTGACAATTACTGTCCCAAGCCTGCTCCTTCGCTTTGCCGCCCGACTGCCAACGAATGGTACAAGTGCGTTAGACTGCCGCTCTGTCATTGGCTGTACCCTACGGCATGCTCTGGTAAAAACCAGTAGGTTGCTTGCCATTTTTTGCGCACGTCAATGTTCGACAGTGCGGTGAAGTTCGACGGGCAAAGTATCGGCCGGCGAGAGTGCTGGCACCTGTGGCTTGTCAACGGGCTTATAGACCAGCACGAGCGACGCACCGACGACTGCCAGGATCAAGCCGGCAAAGAATCGCCAGTCTGGCAAGGTTTTGGTGGGATGAAAGTAATAGATCGTCGCCAAAGTGTTGATAATCGGGGCTCCCCCAAACACGAGAGGTGCCACAAAGATTGCAGCTCCCGGACCAGCCTTGGTTGCGGCGAAGATCACGCATAACGCACCCATTGCGCCAGCCATCCCTGCGGCCAACCCCCAGAGCGAGGCGTGCAGGTGAAAATTCGGCACGGTACCGGGCTTTACGGTTGGATCGGACTTAGCCACGAAGATGAAGAAGGCCGGTATCAGCACCGCGACGACGAAGTAGGCTGCACCGACGAACATGAACGCACGCAGGTTGCTTTTTAACTCGAACGCGGCCCGGTGGACAACTGGAACGTAGACGCCCCAGGATAAGGCCGCCCCGGCAACGAATGACAGCACGACGTACCACTTCGACATTGATTTGATCTCCTGCGGCGGGATTTTTGAACCGCCTTAGCATCGGGATGCGACTGCTGCGGAATGTTCCGGTCCACCTGTTTCAAAAGCTGGGATTGACGCCGTGTCGGCAGCCGATTAGTCTTAACTGCATTCACGGACGGACCGGTCCGTTAACAAAATAGTGCCTCCGGAGATTCCTGTCCATGCCAGTCACCTCAAAAAGTCCCCGACCGGTGGGGCGCCCTCCTGACGCAGAACTCCAGGAGCGGCGCTGTGCGGAAATCCTCGACGCCGCGACGGCCGTGTTCTCGGAGAACGGGTTCGCGGCGGCAGACGTGCAGGAAATCGCCAACAAAACAGGCGTCGGAAAGGGGACGGTTTACCGTTACTTCCCCAGCAAGGAAGAGCTTTTTCTGGCGGCTGTCGATCATGGGATGAGGCGGCTCAAAAGTGCGGTAAATGCGGCAATCGCAGGCGTGGAGCCACCGCTGGAGCGAATTGCCGAAGGTGTTCGCGCTTACCTAGCCTTCTTCGACGAGCATCCCGAAATTGTCGAGTTGCTGATTCATGAACGCGCCCATTTTCGGGACAGGAAGAAGCCAACCTATTTCGTACACCGCGACGCCAACATGGCGCCGTGGCAGGCGTTATTCCGCGAGTTGATACAAGTGGGAGTAGTGCGCGACATCCCGGTGGAGCGGATCACCGAATTCGTTTCCGACGTGGTGTACGGGACAATGTTCACCAACTACTTCTCGGGTCGTAAGGCAACGCTCTCCAGTCAATGCGACACCATCCTGGACATGGTGTTTCATGGCCTGCTAGTGGGTCGCGAAACTCCGTCCGTCGAATAGTTCGCCCGAAGAAAACCTCTGAAAAGAATGCAATAATATGAGGAAATTGATACGACCGGTCGTGACGACGGTAATTGTCGTTGTAAGTGTTGGAGCGCTGGCACTGGCGGCACGTCATTGGTTTTTCGAAGAGTCGCAAGCCGTCGCGCAACATGAGCCCAGTGCCCGGAAGGAGATTCCGGCGATGGCGGTCGAACTGGTGAGCGTCCGGCAGGGCACGGTCGCCAAGACACTGGAACTGACAGGCAATTTTCTTCCACGACGGCGGACAATGGTAGTCGCCGAAGTTGATGGTGTGATTCAGTCGATTCCGCGGTCATCGCGCAAAATCGAAGTCGAAATTGAGGGACGCAAGTATTCTGAAAACCAGGGTCTCGACCTCGGTCAAACC
>JAGQPW010000248.1 GCA_020426515.1 Planctomycetaceae bacterium
GGTGAACGTTGAGCTGGAGAAGCTGCGGTTCCACTTGCGAATCGCCCACGACTTGAAGTTGCTCGACGCAAAGGCATGCGGAAATGCCGGATCGAAACTGCTTGATGTCGGAACACAGATTGGCGGCTGGAAACGGGCCAGCAGCGCGAAAGGCCCATCATGAAACGAATCGGCAATTTGTGGGAAGAACTGGTCTCCTTTGAGAACCTGTACCGCGCCTACCGCAATGCCCGGCGCGGAAAACGCCGTCAACGGGCCGTGGAACAGTTTGAGTACCGCCGAGAGTATGAATTGGCTCGATTGCAGGCAGAACTTCGAAGCGAATGAAACTGCCCCGCAAGATTGCCGCACAGGGAGGTGTCCTGTGAGCCATCCGCGGGGCTGTGTTTTCAAATGAGAATGTTTAGGGCAGAGTTGCTGAACTGGTGAGTTCAGGCCCCGGTGTTCGCTAGTTCAGCGGGCATGCTCGCGGCCAACGCTTCGCGAATGGCTTCCTCTCGCGTGGCGAACCACGGGAGGTTCAACGTTTCGAACCACCCCATCATCGTCCACCAGCGGCCGTAGACCACCAGTTGTCGATCAGCAACTTCCAACCGCCCGTTGAGGGCCTCCAGCAACTCCAACGCTTCCGCCGGCGAATGGACACACGTGGTGGAATCGAGCAGCACGAACTCTTCATGGCGGTCCTCCAGGGCAGTCAGGCATTTCTGAACGCTTTCCGTATTGAGCAGCGGCGGCAACTTGCAGTCACACACTTCGGGATGAATGGTGGAGACCAGCAGGGTCCCGGTTTGCGTGTTGATGAAACTGGTCGACATGGGCAGGGTTCCTCTCTGGATGACGTGGTGCACCGCAAGGATGGGGAGCCTTCAAGAACGCGAAGACATCGCATTCGCGGCAGGTACTCACCTGATTCAGGGTGCCTCGTTCGCCGCGTGTGACCGGAGAAATGGTCGAACACCGAAAAATACTCGTCGTCCCATGTGACCAGCTCAGAAAAACTTTCTTTTTCTCGGTCACGCTCTCCACATCAAGCCCCCTGAGTGCGGTGACAGCCTTTGCCCTTGTTGGCCCGGCGAAGACGCGAACTTCCACTTTGGAGTGCATAATGAAGCGGAACAAAATTGTCACCGTGGGAATGGGAGACGTTCTCAAGAAGGTGCGGCCTGCACTGACCCAGCTGCATCAGGAAGGACTGCTCGACGCCGTGACCTACGTTGATACGAAGTCGCTGGCGACCATTCAGGAAGAACAGGGGCACATTAGCCTGGAAGCCCATGAACGGTTTGTGCAGTCGAAGGATGGCAACTTGCCGATTGCTGAACTCCGGCGGATGGGGATGTGTGGCGATTCCACCGTGGTCCTGATTTGCAGTCCCTCCCGGTTTCACGTGCACCAGACTTTGCAGGCGGCGGAAATCTCCCCACGCATTGGCACGGAGAAGCCGCTTTCGCTGTCGGTCAGCGAAGCACGCCTGCTCGAACCAATTCGCCACCAGGTGTTCCCGATTGGCCACCAGATGTTCAAGGCGGGGCCCCTCGATCTGGCCGACCAGATGCGCCGGGGATTGATTCCTGTGGAACGGATCGAACGCATCGAGTTTGCCCTGCTCGAAGAGATTGGGCTGGCCGATCGCGCCGTGGATGACGTGGTGTCCGACCTCGCCTGGCATGGAAAGGAAATCATCGTGCAGCCGTTTGCTGCTGCGGGATTGCATGCCGAGGTTGAACTGGAACAGGTGCAGGTGGGCCGATATCACGAGTCCGGTCGGCGTGCGAAAACCACCACAGTGGCACAGATTTCCGGAGGGCTGTCGGTCTGCGGGCGCTGGATTCCCTTCTCGATCCACGTTGGGAAACGCATGCCCATGAGCTGTAAAGGACTCGTCATCTATGGAGAGAATGATGAGATCTTGGTCGAAGCCAACCTGAACGAAGGCGGATTCCTCGCTCACTACCGTCTCATTCGCGAACTGCTGACGGCTCCCGCACCCAACATGCAGCTGTCGTTTGATCAGGTGCTGCAGATTGTGGGTCTGTGTGAACAAGCACAGCACATGACGTTTGAAGAGCAGGGACACTACGTCGCGGGAACGTTTCCGGAATGGTTTGATCTTCCCAAGCTGGTCCTTGATTCGCTGCAGGGAATGACGGTCGGAACTCCCGCTGCCTCTGCGAGCGGCGGAAAGTAGTTTGGCCTATCGGTCGACGGTGAGCACGTCAATCTTGTCGAGTGGGGTTCAGCAATCAGCGGGGCCCCACTCGACCTTCTCAGTTTTACCCCTCTCATCAGGTTCAGGCGGCGGGCCGAGCCTCACTTGTCAACATAGGAGCAACCCATGCGATCTCCAGAAGTTCCCGCTGGGGCGAAGGTGATTCATACGTTTGCCGAGTACGACCAGATTTGTCAGGCCTTCCTGCAAGGGCAGATTTCAACACTGCTGATTATTGGGCGTCCAGGAATCGGAAAAACGGAGATTTTTCGCCGGAACATCGACCCGGATGTGGCGACGATCTTTCGCGGCCATATCACTCCGTTCCGATTTTTCTGCGAATGTTTTTCCCAGCTGGGCAAGCTGATCCTGCTCGACGATGCCGAAGGCCTGTGGGGAGACCGCACAGGACGTCGGCTGATTCGAGCGTTGTCCGAAGTCTCTTCAACGAAGCGACTCGCATGGGCAACAACCTCGAAGCTGCTTGAGAGAGAACAGGTGCCACAAGCCTTCGACACGCAGAGTCGGCTGTGCATGATCTGCAATCGATTCACGTCCGGCAGCAACGCTGAGACAGAGGCGATTCTTGACCGTGCCGTGACGGTGTCGTTTAATCCAACTGTGCAGGAACTGTACCAGTGGGGGGCTACGTGGTTCTGGGATCAGGAGATCTTTGACTACATTGGTGAGCGGCTGCGATTTTTGGCCGGGATCTCAGGACGCATGCTGGTGACCGCATCGCAACTGAAGTGTTCCGGGATCGATTGGAAGCCATACGTTGACGAACACGCACTGGACATTTCCTGCCTAGCTGTCCAGGAACTCGAAAGTTCCGGGATGGATGCGGAACGAAAGATTCAGAACTTCATTGAGCGGACCGGCGGAAGCCGGGCAACGTACTATCGAATTCGGAGTCGTCTCGCAGCGACTGGTCAACTGGATCTGGGGACCTTCCAACCGGTGAAGCTGGTCAACGATCCACCTTCAACTCCGTCTCTGATCGAAACCGTTCGGATGTCGCAACAAAGGGTTGCTGACTACCGCCAGGGGAGTGTTCAATTGACGAAGCGGTAGCCTGTCGCATTCTCTATTTCGTGAGACTTGAGACGATTGCGAGTTATGTGGCACCGATTTTGGCACTGGCGGAGTAGGCGTGGGGCTGCGGGATTCACTCCGCCACTTGATCCTCCAAGACGCGAAAACACCCCTGATCCGTGCATGCGAATCAGGGGCGTTGTTCAGAGCCGCTAGAAATGACAAACAGCAGGCGGAGTGCAGTCCAGTCTTTGGGATGTAGACCGAACAGCAACTCATCAACAGCGGACCAACTCCGGCCCCTCCGCCCACTCGCAGCCCAGATCCTTCAGCCACGTCTCCCACAT
>JAGQPW010000249.1 GCA_020426515.1 Planctomycetaceae bacterium
AGTGAGGCACTGTTTCGCAGTTGTTGCGGTTCGACGCCCCGAACCACTTGCTGGGCCCGCAGCACGAGCTGATCCAGCTGTTCGTTGGAGCGGACATTGAGCAATCGGAATCGATCGAAGAACTCAGTCAGGTTCGTGATGGACGTGTCCCGGAACACCTTGGGCTTCCCATCGGTGTCCCCTTGCAGCCGGTCGCTGAGGTGATCGACCAGGTTGGTGAGTTCCTCGGTGAACGCCGTCTCGGCCAGCTGCACCGCCTCATCAAACCGGGCCTGCACCCGCTGGCACTCCTGCTCGTACAGATCAGGGCTGAGTTGCCGCAGGTACTCGGGTGGTTCGACCGACGGGAAGTCATGCTCAATGGCAAACATCCCGATCAGCGTCGGCGGATAGTCCGACACATCGAACAGGTTCCCCAGTCGCTGCCGGGCAGCCGAGCAGAGTTCGTCGTAGTGCCGATCAAGTTCCGCCACCGCGTCATCGAGTTCGTCGCGGAACACGGCCAGCTGCTGGTCGAACTCGCTGATCGCCTCCTGCCGGATCAGCCGGATGCCCGGCTCCGGATACGGCAGTGAGACTCCTTTCCAGTAGTGCAGAGCCCGGCCACGAATGGCGGTCACGGCCTTGAATGCCGGATGGGACGTATCCAGGAGCTTCTTACCGGCGGAGAGGAACTTCCCCTCCGCGCCAAACGTATCGGCCGCCTGATTCTTCTGAGCCGCCGTTAGCGACTTGCGGACGCCCAACCAGGTAAAGCTGAGCCGGGCGGCTGCCATGGTGGTCCGCAGCCGCTGACTGGGTGAGCCCCGGCTGCTGTTGAGAGAAGGTGGTTCCAAAGTCATCGTCATGTGCGATCCTTTCGTGTGTGGAACGTGGAGTGTGAAAACGAGCACGCCGCTCGATCCCGGGAGGGACCGAACGGCGTGGTTGCCAGTGAGAACTTGGGGTATCTTCAGGTCGGGCTGAGTTCACTCCACCGGATTCGATTTCCAGTCATTGCCCAGCCAGACAAAGGTGCCCTCATATGGCCGCGAATTTTTCCCCTCCAATCGGACGGTCAACGGGATTTCCTTCAGCGAATCGAAGTCTTGCATTTGAAACGTCAGCTCAATGTGCGCATCGCGATTGGGGTCCCACGCTTCAAAGCTGTGGATCTTGAACTGATCCCTTTTCTCGACCATCGAACTGTCCGTGGTAATGGTCAAGGCCCCGTTACGCAGCGTTCCGGGAAACTGGTGCCAGACGGATATATGCAGTGTGGGTTCGGCGAGCAGCGCGAGTTCGAGACGCCCGGTAAGGAGCGTGAACGCGACGGGTCGGCTTTCCTGTTCGTTGTGTTGCCAGAAGATCCAGCCAAAGAACGAAGCCAGTGCTGCGACAACGACAATTGAGAACACGGTATCGCCATTCTGATACCAAGATTTTTCTGACTGAGACATGATTGATCTCCAAACAGGGAAACGGAAGAAACGGCCCGTGGCCTCGACCGGCTGCACCCGCACATCCGGCTCGGAATTGATACTCATAGTCCGTGGAATGATACTCATTGTCAACAGTCCAATGTCTGGCATGGGAAAGCGAACAGCGGACATTTTGGAGCGGTTTGGACAGCGCGTCCGCGACCTGCGGAAGGAACAGGGCTATTCGCAGGAGAATTTCGCTGCTGCCTGCGGTCTCGACCGCACGTATGTGGGTGGAATCGAGCGAGGCGAACGCAATGTCGCCCTGCGGAACATCGAGGTGATTGCCGAGACGCTGGGGATCACGTTGTCCGAGCTGATGGCGGGACTGTGATGTTGGCGTCAGTGCTCGGTGGGGATAAGCACTACGGCAACACGATCCATTGGCGTTGCGAGGTCCTCGACTGAGTGTGACAGCTGCGGCTGCACACGTTCGGGATCGACAGCATCAAGGCCGGTGTACCGCACCTCAACGCGACTCAGGAACTGCTGCAATTCCTGAAGTTCGCTACTGGTGAACTCGTGGTCAACCTTCTCATCAAGATAGGACTGCATCGCACCAGGTCCGTGTGGCAGCAACTCTTCGCCGATGTACTGCAACGCTGCCCGCAGGAGAGTGAGATGTCGTTGTCTCAACATGTCAGCCTCCGGTCGGGTTAGTTACTCGACGGATCACGCGTGACCCGTCGTCGGGTCTTGGATGAGGCAGCCCGCTGGTACAGGCCGGACTGCTGAGCCGACAGACAGCGTCCACTCGCCCACGTCCGCAACCGATCGACACTCTCTGCCGCGGTGACAGCCACCGGAACGACGTTCTGAGCGGCCTGCGTGAGCGGCACATCGAGGAGAGCGGCCAGCCGACAGCAGGCTTTGATCTCGGCCCCCGTCCAGTCCGTATCCGTCGGTCGACGTTGGTCGCGATCGATCTCGTAATCGGCCAGGTAGATGGACCAGATCGACTCCTTCTCCGTGCGGTCCGGCAGATCGAGAAAGAACAGAGCGTCAAACCGTTCACTGCGCCCAAACTCGGGTGGCAGCTTTGAGACATCGTTGGCGGTACAGACGACGAACACATCGGACGTGTGATCGTTGAGCCACGACAAGAACGTGCCAAACATCCGTGAGGACACTCCCGAGTCACCACTGCCGCTGGCTCCCGCAAACGCCTTCTCCACTTCATCGATCATCACGACGCAGGGGGCCATCGCATCGATCACCCGCAGCGCCTGCCGCGTCCGCTCTTCAGACTGCCCCACAAGGGAACCCAGCAGGCTGCCGACATCGAGGATCAGCACCGGTCGACCCACTTCATTCCCGAGGGCTTTGCAGAAGGCCGACTTCCCACATCCCGGTGGCGACAGCAGCAATACGCCACGTGGACGTGGGCTGCGTTGACCTCGTCGAGGCTGTAACAACGCTCGCTTGCAAAATGACTTCAGTGCAGACAGCCCACCCAGGCTGCTGAAGTCGGCCTCTCCGCGATGCAGTTCCAGCGACCCGGTCTGGTTGAGGGCCTGCGTCTTGAGTTCCCAAACCGCATCGGGCGTGATGTACCCCTGCCGGACCAGTGACAGGCTGAACGCGTTCTCGGCCTCCATGCGGGTCAGTCCCGCCGCGGCATCCAATACGCGGTCGAGGTCGGAACCTTCCGGCAGTTCCGAGGGTTCGGTTGCAATGCCTCGGGCGATCTCGGCAAGTTGCTCGCGATCAGGCAACTCATGCTCGATGACCACGAACAGCTTCTCCAGCTCAACGGGGAGCTGCACCACCGGCGCGAGCACCACCACGATCGTGCGGTTCTGCTTCCCGGCGATGATCTGCTGGGAGATGGCCTGTACGATCTCCGCCGATTGCAAGAACCGATGAAAGTTCTGCAGCACGAGAATCGCTGTTCCGTCCGGCGTGGCCAGTGCGTTCACCGAGCGAATGGCCGCCAACGGATCACTTCCGCCACCTTCAATCTCGGCTCCCGCCACCCGCAATCCCTGCTCAATGTTCCACGTCGCCAGCTGCCAGTCCTCCTGTTGGCACAACTGGGCCAGCGCCACGAGTGCATCCTGCTGCTCGTGGCTCTCAATCCAAATCCCGGTAAAGCACGCTCG
>JAGQPW010000024.1:0-40608 GCA_020426515.1 Planctomycetaceae bacterium
GTCAGCAGATGACATTGAACTCGGGCAACACGTTTCGTTTTCGTGCCGATGGTTCGCACATTGAGCAATGCACGTGGGGGCAGGTGAATCCGTTCGGGCTCGCGTTCGACCGCTGGGGGAATGCCTACAACGCCGACTGTCACTCCATGCCGCTCACCTGCCTGCTGCCCGGGGCGTACTACCCCAGCTTCGGCAAGCCGCATGATGGGCTCGGTTTTGCTCCCAACATGATCGATCACTCGCACGGCTCCACGGGCATTTGCGGTGTGGCCTGGTACGAAGCGAGTCACTTTCCGGAGGAGTATCGCGACTGCATCTACCTGTGCAATCCGGTCAATGGACAGGTGCATCGCGACCACATTGCGTTTCATGGTTCCTCGCCTTGGGTGGAGACGCAGCCCGAGTTCATGACCTGCGACGATGGCTGGTTCCGCCCGGTTGATGTCAAACTCGGTCCCGACGGCTCCCTGTACATCGCGGACTTCTACAACGCCGTGATCGGCCATTACGAAGTCCCGCTTCAGCATCCCAGACGGGACCGCACGCATGGCCGCATCTGGCGTGTGGTCTGGCGCGGCACAAATGCAGAGCCGGAAGACGCTCCGAAGATGCCGGATCTGACTCAACTCAATGTCAACGGACTGGTTGACGCACTTGGCAGCGACAATATCACCGTGCGGACACTGGCGACTCATCAACTCGTTGATCATCCGAATCGCGAGGAGATGACCTCCGTACTGACCACGGCGGTCGACACGGTACTGAATGGGGCGGACTCAACTTCGGGTGAACTCATGCTGGCGCACGGCCTGTGGGTGTTGGCTCGCTGCGAGGTCCTGACGTCGGAACGTATCGCCCAGCTGCAAACACGGTCGTCGCTGGTACGCACACATCTGGCTCACCTCGCCGGTGATCAAAAGCTCTCAGCATCATTCAGAACGTCACTGCTGCCCCAATTGCTGCTCGATGCCGATCCACAGGTTCAGCGGGCGGCAGCGATGGCGGCCCGATTTCCTGCTTCGGAAACCTTGTTGCCAATTACGCAACAGCTGATTCGACTGGAACGGGACGGAGACCAGGGGGACTCGCACTTGCGTCACACCCTGCGGATTGCCGCTCGAAATCATCTCTCGGCGGGTCTCGTGGGAAATCAGTGGGACGATGTTCTTCTGCAGGCTCCGGAGCTGTTTGCAGGAATCGCCCTCGGTGCGCGTGACACTCAAGGGGCTTCTCTTGCGGCCCGGCTTCTCAGATCACAACCGGCATCCGCTCAGTCGCTCTCGCTGTTGCAGCATCAGGTGCGGTACGGCGAGGAACAGTCACTGTCCGATTTGATTGAGCACCGTCGCACACATCATGCGAACACTATCGAACGGCAGTTGCTGGAACTCGAAGCCATTCAGTTGGGGCTGGCCGAGCGAGGTCTGCCACTCTCGATGTTGCAGGACTGGGGCACGTCACTGGCCCGGCACCTGTTGCAGCAACCGATGACTTCCGGATTGAACTGGACGGAGACTGGACTGGATGGGCAATTTCCCGCTGAGCCAACTTTTGTGGTACAGCAGCGTCTATCGGCTGATGGAGATAAGTCCGGCAACTACTTCTGCTCGCTTCCACGCGGTGAGCAGCGGACCGGTCGTTTGCGTTCCGAGCCGTTTGCCTTACCCGCCGAACTGAGCTTCTTCATTGCCGGACACAATGCTATTCCGGGCCAGAAACTTAAGAGGAGCAACCTCGTTCGCGTGCGGTCCGCGGAGACCGGGGAAGTGCTTGCAGAGACGCTTCCTCCGCGAAACGATGTGGCCCAGCCGGTGGTATGGAATCTGGAACAGTACAACGGACGGAGCGGCGTCGTTGAAATTGTCGATGGCGATACGGCAGGAGCTTACGCGTGGCTGGCGGTTGGGCGTTTCTCTTTGCCTGCACTCAATCCCGGAGGTCCATCTTCCATACAGCAGGCGGCGAGACTGATCGCTCAACTGAGGCTGGCCACTCTGGATGCCGAGCTCAGGACGCTTCTGCAGAACGCTCAGGCGTCGTTGTCGAATCGACTGTACGCCGCGGACGCATTGATTCAGCTGCATCCGGACAGTCGCCAGCGTGTGATTCTGCTGGCCGCGCAAACAACTCCAATTGCCGAGCGTAAACAGCAGGCACTGACGGCACTCGCTTCCGATAACGCCGACCAGATGCGAGAGCAACTGGGACTGGTGATGCAGTCAGCCAGTGGGTCAGCGCAATCATTGCTGGCTCAGACTCTGCTGGAAGATGCTCAGGGGGGTGAATCGCTGCTGCAACTTGTCGCGGAAGGAAAGGCATCGCCGCTGCTCCTCACCCGGCCCGATTTCGTGGAACAGTTAACGGCACTGGAACTCCCCAACCTCAACAATCGGCTGGCCGAGCTGACGCGAGATCTTCCTCCGGCCAATGAACAGTTGGCCAAACTCATCCAGCATCGCAAATCAGTCGTCGATGCATTGCCGATGGTCGACGTTGAAGCCGGGGCCGCCACGTTCAAGAAGCACTGTGCCGCCTGCCATCAGTATCGTGGTGCGGGGAACAAGATCGGCCCGCAACTCGATGGCGTTGGACAGCGGGGGCTGGATCGATTGCTGGAAGATATCCTTGATCCGCACCGCAATGTCGATGCCGCATTTCGTTCCACGGCGCTGGCCCTGCAGAACGGACAGGTGCTGACCGGTCTGAAACGTCGTGAAGAGGGAGCGACGCTGGTTCTTGCCGATCCGCAGGGAAAAGAGTTCACGGTGCCGTTGGCGGACATCGACGAACAGCGGACCACGCCACTCTCGCTGATGCCCGCCAATCTTGGCGAAGTGATCCCCGAGCAGGACTTCGCTCAACTCGTGAAGTACCTGCTGACCGTCCCGAAACCGTAGTCCGTGCGGGGCGTTCTACTTCTTGGCAGCTGGCTTGGGAGCGGCAGCGGCCCGCAGCTCCTGAGCCTGCCCCCACTTGTAGAAGTAGAGCCCAACCAGCGTTCCAATCGCTGTGGCTGAGAGAACGGCGAAGGGGCTTTGCGGAAACGTGGAATTCTCGGTGGCGGCCTGTGTGGTGAGCACGAGTCCGATCAGGCTGATGATCAGGCCGATGGCATCGCTGATCGCTTCCGTCAGGCTGAACTTGAACTTTGCCAGCATCACCAGCTTTCCGAGCACCAGTTGCAGGCCGAAACCGACAACCCCAATCACCATGACCGTGAAGGCCGACCAGTAGAACGGAAACCCGGCACACGCTTCGGCAAGCGCGTAGATCGGCTGCAGAATGCCTGCTGAGACTTCCTGGGCCGTCTTGTTCTGATCGACCTCACGAGCAACTTCGGACACCTTGTCCTTCACGGGATCCATCTGCGATTCCACCTGATCGAGAAGATTGGAGGAGCTGGACGGAGATGCGGGAGTCGTGGGTTCAACCTTCGAGGCGGCAGGTGCAGCTGGAGCAGGCTGCGCGCCGGGAGGAAGCACTTCGTCCTGAGCATTCAGGTCGCATGCGGAGGCGAGCGTAAGAAATGTGCCAAAGGTGAATGCGAGAACGAAGCGTGTCATGGTGATGCCTGAGAAGGAGAGAGAGCAATGTGCGGAGTCGACGATCTCCATCGTAGCGGCCAGACACCGACCAACGAATGCCGATTCCTCGCTCAAACGACATTAATCGAAGGCTTGATGGAACGCTTTCGTGATTAAAACTCGTCGTCGTCTTCGAAGTCGTCGTCATCCTCATCGTCGAAATCGGCGTCGGGATGGAGGGGGCTGTCGGGGTTGAAGAAGAAGTCGCCGAGGCCCATCGGCAGGGCATTGCCACCCAGTGACTGACGTTTTCGCTCAGCAGCAGACTGGAGGTCGAATGCTTCGTCACCCAGACAGGCTCGCAGGCTTTCCTGCCACGCGGCATCCTTGGAGAGCGGGTGCTGCGGATCGGAGGCGATGCGCTTGATGGCGTACCGCAGCACGTTGATGCCATCGCGGGTGGAGAAGTCGAGCTTCAGTTCGTGGGACTGCTGCAGGAACTCAACGGTGAGGTTCAGCATCTCCAGATCGGCGAAGGGGAGGTGGTACTTCAGAATCTGAAGTTCGTCTTCGCGAGAGGGGAAGCCCAGCGTCAGCGTGGGCTGAAGTCGAGAAAGGATGTAATCGGGGATTTCAAAGGTGGAGTCGTCTTCGTTCATCGTCACAGCACAGCGGAAGTCGGAGTGTGCGTGAATCGTGATTCCGGCGACGATCGATTCAACATAGCGGCGATGATCGAGCAGCGGAGCGAGTGAGGCCCACGACTTCTCGTTCATGCGGTTGCCTTCGTCCAGAATGCAGATGCCGCCACGAATCATTGCGGTGACCAGTGGCGACGCCTGGTACTGAATCTTGCCGCTGTCGGCCAGCACGGGTGTTACCAGCAGGTCTTCTGGTCGGGTGTCCGCCGTACATTGATAAATGTACAGGTCCTGTTCACGGGCTCGTGCTCCCGCCATGCCGAGCGTCGTCTTGCCAATTCCGGGGCAACCGACGAGTCGCGGCGTGAGCGGGAGATCTTTCTTGTCGACCACCAGCCAGCAGGCCAGTAACTGTTTAAGCACCTCCCGCTGCCCGATCCACTCACCGCGAGAGGTGTCGGGATGGCCCAGGTGCAGGCGAATACCCTCGATGTCGACGAAGCGTTCCATAACTCGGAAATAACCACTCTAGAGGAGATTGTGCGTGTCGGCTTCCAGTCTGACAGGTCGCGACGGCCTGTTCAATGGGGGCATTCACAGGGAAGTTGGTGGGGGCCATGCGGACCGCAGCTTTCTCATTGCGGGTGGCGTATGGCCAATAACATTGCCGTGAGTTATCGAGAGTGGGCAGACATGAGTCAAATTGTCACGGAGTCTCGAATTTCTTGAAGAAACCTGCGATTCGAGTAGTGAAGACAGGCAAACTTTGACGATGAATCTGATTGTGCGGACCCAGAGCCCTGCTGCGCGGAGATTTTTTGAACAAAGGCTCAAGTCGGACGAATTGATCTCATTGAGATTCAGGACTATCCCATGTGGCAATCCCAATCCACTCGAATCCACCAGGGGCCCCGGTGCGGCCCACCTTGGTCTGTGATTCCGGTGTGTCTGACGGCGGGACTGATCTGGGGAGCGTTGTCGACCTGCGCCAGCGCGCAGCAGGAGAGCGAACCTTCCACCCGGGTGACAACACGTTCACGTTTTGAACAGCCAGCCGACGCCGCGACTTCGGCATCGCCCAGCGGAACGAGTGAACCAGAATTCCGAATCAACTACATCAACACCTCGTGGACCAAAGTGTTGAATGATGTCGCCGAAGCCTCGGGATGCGATCTGGTAGTGCTGGACGCTCCCAGCGGAACTTTCAGCCGCCACGACTGGTCGAAACACTCCCGCACCGAAGCCATTCGCATTCTCAACCAGAGTCTGGAGCCACTGGGCTATCGACTGATCCACAAGGGCCGCTATTTGACGGTGATGGCCGTCGAACGCTCGCGCGTTGAGTATCCCCGTCGCGAGTTTGCGGCCAGTCCCAGCAGCGAATCAACGTCCGCGCCGGATGTTCCAAACTCGAATCCGTCGTCGCCTGGGAAACGACCCGCTCCGGCAACTTCCGCAGTGACACTGATGCCTGTTCCCGAGTCGTCTCGGCGGGATGCACGGGTACAGTCGGTTGAGTTCACGGACGAGACTGCGTCAGAGGTTTCCGCAGAAGTGATTTCCCTGCAAGTCACACCAAAGAAGCGGACGGCCGTTGAACTGGCCCGGCAATTACATGCAGCGTTCAAGAAGCGGGCCACCATGCTCGAATCCGGGCCACATGGCCTGCCTGCCATTCGAGTTGCCCCCGGAGTGCAGAATGCCGTCTTCGCTGATGCCGAAAAAACGTCCACATCGCCGACCGGGCCGACGTTCGTACTGGAGGTTGATGTCAAGCAGAATCAGCTGTGGCTGGAAGCGGCGGAGCCAACAGCCCGCAGTCTCGAACGACTGCTGCTGCAACTGGATCGCCAGGCAGTTGCCCCGGGGCAAACGGAACGACTCGTCGTTGGAACCGAGAAGACCACAGAAGTCGCCGGTCGACTGCAGCCCGAGTTGAGTCGCCTGCTGGAGATGAAACGCCGGGAAGCAACCGGTCAGCCGGTCGCAGCCGATGCGGCCGATCCGTTTCCATGGAGCACTCAGCCCGACAAGGCGTGGACAGCAGTGGCTCAGGCCCCTGCCGCCGAGCCGGTTGCCGACGATGCTCCAGGGGCAGCACAGATTCCCACAGCCAATGCACCCGCAGCCGCACCACCGGCTGGCGAGAAGGATCCTCTGCCGGAACTGATTGGCAACCTCAAGGGGGATGTCACGCTGGAGGCCCTGCAGGATCTCGACATGTTGATTCTGCGAGGAAACGAAAAAGATGTTGAGCAGGTGATGCAGGTGATTCGCGCCATTGAACAGATGGCCGTGGGGACAGCCCCAGAAATTCATCTGCTGAAGTTGCAGCACGTCAACTCCGACTCACTGGCCACACTTCTTGAAGATGTGTACGAGCGGCTGTCTACACTGCAGGCCCGAGGAACATCTCAGTCACGCAAGACGGTCGATATCGTGCCGGTCGGCCGCCCCAATGCGATCATGATCATGGCCCCCGAGTCGGTGATGGAATCGATCATCACTCTGGCGACGGAACTGGATCAACCGGTTGATCCATCGTCGGAAGTGCAGGTCTTCGCGCTCAAGCATGCGGTGGCCTCGCAGGTTGTTACCGTGATGGAAGACTTCTTTGCCGATCGCATTGGATTGGGAACACGCGTCCGGGTGACGGCCGATGT
Source organism: Planctomycetaceae bacterium (assembly GCA_020426515.1). Lineage (GTDB taxonomy): Bacteria > Planctomycetota > Planctomycetia > Planctomycetales > Planctomycetaceae > JACKHO01. The sequence continues at coordinate 6,829 of JAGQPW010000024.1, forward strand.
GCGGACCAACTCCGTCATCGTTCAGGCCCGGCCGAGCGAACTTGCGGAAGTTACTCTGCTGATCCGGAAAGTGGACCGGGACGATGCGAAGTCCGTCAACCAGGTCAGAACCATCCGGCTCAATCATGCCGCTGCTGATGAACTGGCGGAGTTCCTCTCGAATGCAATTCAAAGCGTTGTGAATCCCCCTCGCACAACCACTACCACAGGCGGCGTGGGTGGGGCCGGTCAGGCTCCGCAGGAACTGCGAGATTCGAAGGCGGTTGTGCTGGAGTTTCTGGCTCACGATGGCAACGCCGGCCAGTTGCTGCGAAGTGGCCTGCTGTCGGATATTCGAATCAATGGCGATGTCCGCACGAATACGCTGATGATCACGGCTCCCAAACAGAGCCTGCCACTGCTTGAAGAACTGGTGCGACTGCTCGATCAGCCAAGTGCCGCCGTTGCCGATATCAAAGTCTTCTCACTCAAGAATGCCGATGCCTCTGCAGCTGTGGACCTGTTGACGGAGTTGTTCAGCAGCACAGCGAACAACAATCAGCAGAACCAGCAGATGGGAATTCAAATTGCCGGCGCGACCGATGCCAGCAGCAGTCTTGTGCCCTTGCGATTCTCGACCGATGTTCGAACCAACAGCGTCATTGCGATCGGGGGGGCCGATGCACTACGAATGGTGGAGGCCATTCTGTTGCGGCTCGACCAAAGCGATTCACGGAACCGTCAGAACACTGTGATCAAACTGCGGAACAGTGCTGCAGCCGATGTCGCCGCAGCCATCACGCAGTTCCTGGATGGGCAACGGCAGCTGCTGACTCTCGATCCGAATCGTGTGAGCACGAGCGAATTGCTGGAGCAGGAAGTCATCGTGACGCCCGAGCCCGTCAGCAACAGTCTGCTGATCAGCGCGACACCGCGGTACTACGAGAATATTTACCGTATTGCGAATGAACTGGATCGCGAACCGGCGCAGGTGCTGATTCAGGCCCTGCTGGTGGAAGTTCAGCTGGACAACAACGACGAGTTTGGCGTCGAACTCGGGTATCAGAACGACGTGTTGTTCGACCGCAGCGTGCTGGATGCCCTGCAGACGATCAGTGAGACAACAACATTGCCTAACGGCACGCAGACGACGACTCAAAGAATTATCTCGCAGACCTCCCTGCCAGGGTTCCTGTTCAACAATCAGCAGTTGGGCAACAACACAGCTTCGTCGCCCAATTCCGTTGGCGGGCAGGGACTGAGCAGCTTCAACCTTGGTCGCGTGAACAGCGATCTGGGATTTGGCGGCCTGGTGCTCTCGGCGAGTTCCGAGAATGTGAGCGTGTTGATTCGGGCGCTCGCGGCACGTCGCAACGTTCGCGTGCTCAGCCGTCCACAGGTTCTCGCGCTCGATAATCAAACTGCTCAGATTCAGGTCGGACAGCGCGTGCCCATTGTGAACGGCGTGACCGTGACTCAGACGGGATCCAATCCCCAGATTATTCAGGACGAGGCCGGGATTATTCTCACGGTCGCTCCCCGCATCAGTCCGGAAGGACAGATCGTGATGGAAGTCACCGCAGAAAAGAGTGCGTTCACGGGAGCCGAAGTCCCCATCTTCACCGACGTGTCCAATGGCAACGTTGTGACCTCTCCGATTAAGGACATCACCACCGCCAGAACTTCGGTCAAAGTTCCGGATGGTCAGACGATCATCATGGGGGGGATGATCACCGAAAGTACAGATACCAGTGAGCGGAAAGTGCCGTGGCTGGGTGATGTGCCAATTATCGGCCGGGCGTTCCGCTACGACTCACATTCCAATCGCCGAACTGAGTTGCTGATCTTCCTGACACCACGCATTGTTCATTGCGATACAGACATGGAATTCATCAAGCAGGTGGAAGCCGGTCGGCTGCATTACTTCCAGGAAGAGGCCGAAGCGGTACATGGCCCACTGTTCGGACTGCCCGAGGAGCAACGCTGGACGACGCCCGAACCGATTCCTGGAGCTGTTCCAGGCGTGGGGGCGACTCCCATGATTGACCATCCGGCTTTGTTGCCATTGCCTGAGCCGGTCGAGGCAGGGAGTCCGGAACAGTGACCTCGATGTGCAGCCGACAAGTTGAGTGCAAACTGGTGGAGTGCGGAATGGCCATGATGGCATGTCGTCGACCGAGTCTGGCAAGGCAGTCTCAATGGCTGTTGGGACTGCTGTTGCTGAGCGGCATCGTCTCATTCTCGGGCTGCACCAGCCTGGGACTGAATCTGCTGACCCGTAAGAAGCCGCTGTTGCACGCAGATGCCAAACACCCCGTGATGGATGTGATCTGCTTGTGGGAAGCTGCTGAGGGGCAGAATCTGGACGGCCTGCCATGCCGAGGCTTCGCTGGACAGGTGCTGTTCTTTGCACACGGACATTCGGAACCGGTGCTGGTGGATGGAGCCGTGACCGTGTATGTCTTTGACGATCAAGGCGATGCCTCGGAGCAGTCTCGCCCGATGCATGAGTTTCACTTCGAAGGGCCTGCCTGGAACACCTATGGTCGCGAATCCAGCCTGGGGGCGGCCTATCAGTTGTTCGTGCCATATACACGTCCCGGTTCTCATCACGCCGCCTGTGCAATTCGAGTGAAGTACCAGCCTGAAGGCACGGAACGGGCGACCTTCTCCAAGATGGCGAATGTTATTCTGCCTGGGGAGAAATCCGATCGTGCGGACGCATCGATGACACGTCGGCGTGGTTCCGCCTCAGCGCTTCAGCAGGCGGATGCCGAGATTGCCGCAGGCATGACTGCGGCGTCAGGAGTTGTTCAGGCCAGTTTTGAGGCGGCACAACCACTCAGTGAAAAACGGAGCCTGGAGACGTTCAGCAGTGCACTGCCATCAGGTGCCCCGCGTCCGGACACTTCGCGTCTGGAACGAATCCTCCGGCAGTCTGCACATACCGAACCGGAATCGGAACCACCGGTCGCATCGGCGAAAGAAGAACCTGCGACAGCATCTGATGTCTTCGGAGGCGAGGTCAGGCAAACAGAAGAGCCGGTCACCGCACCTGTGGAGGCGCGGCGGTACCGGCTCTAAGTTATCCATTGGAGGTGGATCGACTACTTCAACGCGTGGGCGGATGGTTTCACACCCTTTGTGAATTTGTTGAAGCCAAATGGCGTGGGATTGTATTCACCGACAATTTCCACATTGGACTTGGCGGGAATCTGATCTTCCATTCCGAGGGCCCAGTACGCGGCGTTGACGATCATCCGACGCACACCTTCGCTGCTGAGATCCTGCGAAGCGCCCATGGTGGTCGTGAAGACGCGGGCCGCTTTTCCAGCCTTGCCGGTGAATGTCCTGGTCCAGGCCACGGGCATCATGGGGGAGTTCTTGGCTCCTTCGACGGGAGCGCTGTCAGCAGTCATGCCGGAGAGAACCTGGCCGAGCACGAGAGGTTGCGAGTCACCCGGCAGTGGCAGACGCACTCCGTACACATCGGTGGGGCCCCAGATGTCGCCCGCCTTGATGCCGCGGAGGATCGGATTGTTTTCCTGTCCTTCCGCAACAATTCCCAAGGTGCTCTCTTTTCCGTGGTGGCCGTGGTGACTGATCCAGGTTTCACCGAGCACCTGCCGACCAAAGCCGCCGTCCCAATCCTTGCTGCGCCAACTGTAGTGCCCGTAGCTCGAGTTGCCATCGAGGTTGAAAGCGTGGGTTGCTGTGCGGAGGCCGATGACGGGGCGGCCGGACTCCACATAGTCCACGACATGCTTCATCTGGTCGTCGGGCAGGTTGCGGAACCGGTTGAGGCTGATCAGTAGATCGGCATCATCCAGTTCGTGCAGGCCGGGAATGTTCTTCTGCTCGTTGGGATCGATTTCTCCGGTTTCCGGATTGATCGAAAACAGCACGACGCATTCAAAGCCGTGATGGACCGACAGAATTTTTCCCAGTTGAGGGAGACCTTCCTCGGAGCGGTATTCTTCGTCGCCCGACATCAGCACAATTTTCTTGCCTTTGCCGGGACCATCTCCACCAGGGTAGGTGATCCACAGGGCGTCTTCGGCCTGCAGAGCGGGCAGGCCTGTCAACAAGGCGAACAGAGCAAGCGAAACGTAGCGCACGAGAACTCCTGGTCAATCAAGGTTGTCAATCAGCAAACTGCCCAGCCAGCGCTGGGGAGAGCACTGATGAGTCTGTGTTGATGCTTGTGAAGTTTCAAGTCCGACTGCAACACAATGCCATCAAGTCGCGGCTTCCAGCACCTCGTCGGAGACGAAGATCGGGACGGGCGGATCGAAATGGACGGCCAGAGCAATGGCATCACTCGGACGACTGTCAACTTCGTGGAGTTCTCCATCCTTCTGAATACGGATCACGGCGAAATAGGTGTGGTCCTTCAGATTGGTGATGACCACATCCTGAACTTCACCGCCGAGTTCAGTGATTACGCTCTTGAGGAGATCATGGGTGAGCGGCCGTGGCGGAGTGATTCCCTGCACCTGACGGTCGATACTGGTCGCCTCGAAAATTCCGATCAGGATCGGAAGAGAGCGTTCGCCGTCAACTTCGCGGAGGAACACGACCTGCTGGTCGTTGATCTCGCTGATGATGATTCTTGCCAATTCCATGCGTACGAGCATGGTGACTCCTGTTGGTTGACCCGGTGAGCAATCCCTGATTATAGCCCGGTCGGAATTACCACGACAAGCAGGCCACTGCCCAATGAAGTCTTACAGCGGCATTCGTATTTCGCAATCCGCTGGTGGGTTGCCGTGTGTTAATTACATCCGGAAGAGAGTTGCAAAACTACAGCCACAGTTCGACTCGACCTCGCAGATTCTCCGGTAAAGCTTTGTCGATGGCTTTGCTGATCTGATTGTCGTGATAGCGGGTGCTGAAGTGCCCCAGTATGATGAGTTCGTTCTGGAACTGATCGGCCCGGGCCAGGATGTCGTCGAGGTGCATGTGCCCAAACTTATGGATCTTCTCTTTGCGGTGCTCGGGGCGGAAGAAGGTCATCTCGGTAATCAGGATTTTCGCCTGAAAGTTGGCCGGATCGGCATCGAGTCCTGGCGGAGCAGTGTCTCCGGTGTAACTGACCAGCGGAATTCGTGTTTCTTCGCTGACTTCGGTTCCGCCCAGCCGTATGTCACGGATCTCCTGTCCTGAAAGTCCCAGGAATTCGGCCTTCAGCTTTTTGCGGCGTTCCCACACGATATACCCCACGGAAGGAACGGTGTGTTTGGTGGGGTATGCAGTGACCACATGCTCGCGTGAGAGTTCGTATTCTTCACCAGGTATGACGGGCACGAGATTACACAGCATGCGTCCGCGGTCCAGTTTGTGCCACGACTTCAGCATGCGATCAACATGCTCAACGACCTGAGCGGGCAGGTAAATGGTGGGCGGTTCCATTTTCATCATCCGTCGCCGGGCGACGAACGACGGCAACGCAGCCATGTGATCCAGATGCGCATGGGTGATGAAAAACGTTGGCGTCCCCATGAACGACCAAGGACTGGCCCCCATATCGAACCCAAGTTTGAGTTCGGGAATACGCCAGTAGGTCTGAACTGCCGCGCGAGAGTACCCCTCGACGGTGAACCCATCGTGGATATGAGATCTCAGTGGCAGATTTTCGAGGTTCATGGATTGCAGAACAATTCAGGGGCAGTGCACATCAGCAACGCGAACGACGGGAACCGATGATGGGAAACCTTGGCAGCGGATGATAGGAGATTGCAGCGGGGGAGTCAGTGATGGCCTCATCACATGACTGGCCGTGTGGTGGAAACGGCCAGTGACAACCAGGCCGGTTCCACGCGGGGCATGACGAACGTGGAAACGTGTGCCAATATTGGCGGGCGGCGAGTTTACTTGACCAGTTCGAAACTCTGGCCAGGCTCAAGAATGACCGGTTCAGCAGTCGTATTGGCTCGAATTTCATGAGCCCAGGCAGCGGCATCCTGGGCAATGGGAGGCCAGGTGTTGTAGTGGCACGGCATGACCTGCCGAGGTTTCAGGAATTGCGTGGCCCGGACCGCATCGCGCGGCCCCATGGTGTAATTGTCGCCGATCGGCACGATCGCCAGATCAATTCCCTCGTCGCCGTACAACTGCATGTCCGAGAACAGCGCGGTATCTCCGGCGTGGTAAATTGTGCCAGTCGGCAACTTGAGCATCAGCCCGGCCGGATTGCCGCCGTACGATCCGTCAGGCAGCATGGATCCGTGAAATGCGATGGTCATTTTCATGCGACCAAACGGAAACTCGAACTCGCCGCCCATCTGCATCCCATGGGCCTGAATCTCCTGCTTCGAGAGCCATTCAAAGATCTCGTAGTTGGCGATGACAGTTGCGCCGCATCGTTTGGCAATTTCCACGGTGTCGCCAATGTGGTCACCGTGACCGTGAGTGATCAGGATGTAATCCGGAGAAAAGGAATCGGGCGTGCGGTCGGTGGATGGATTTCCGTTGAGAAACGGGTCAATCAGCAGCGTGGTTTCGCCGCTGACGATTTCGAAGCAGGAGTGTCCAATAAAGGTGACTTGAGCCATCGGGACTACCGTGGATTTCTTAGCTGACAAATTGAATTCAGGAGGGAGACCTACCCGGCGACGACAGGCAGCGACAGTGTGAGACCGTCGTTCTGCTGCAGGTCTGGCTCATCGATCTCCGGAGCCAGAACCGTGTCGACCAGGAAGTACAGCAACTGTCGAACGGTGTCACACTCCAGGTCGTCCGCAAGTGCTTCAGCGCGGGCACGGGATTTCTCCACGAGCGCTTCGGCTTTTTCGAAGACTCCCGCATTCATGAAGATTCGCCGGACTTTTTCCAGCCGCATCACATCATCCCCGCGAGATTCGTAGATCTCTCGCAGTTCGCGACGCACCTTATCGGAACTGCCCTGCAGGGCGAGCGCCAGCAACACGGTGGGACGCAGCGTCAGGGCATCCTGTCCGGCCACGAGCTTGTTGTCCTGATCGCCCTGCCAGTCCTTGAGGTCGTTGAGAATCTGAAAGCCCACCCCCAGTTGCCGACAGAACTGCGGCACCAGTTGAGCGTACTCCGCTCCCTTGCCTGCCATTGTGAATCCGGCATGCAGGGCCGCTTCAAACGCGGGCGACGTCTTCAAGGCGTAAATCTGCAGTGCATCCAGAGGAGTGAAGTCCCAGTCGGGATCGTCATTCCAGGCCATTTCGGCCCCTTGTCCTTCGCAAAGACGAATGTGCGCGGTCGACATGCTGTCGAGAATGTCGCACGCAACATCAGCTCCCAGTTCGTCCCGGCTGCTGCTCACGAGGCGGTATCCCATCCCGATGAGATAATCGCCAATGTTGATGGCCGGTCCCATGCCATGGCTGCGGTGCAGGGTTTCCCGACCGTAGCGGAACAGGTCATCATCCTGGATGTCGTCGTGTACGAGCGAAGCCTTGTGGAAGGCTTCGATTGCCATCGCCACGCGGCATACGCTGTCGGAGAATTCCAGATTGTTGGCTCCTGGACCGGCGGAGAGCCATTGGCCGCCACTGGCAGCATCATAAGCCGCCAGAGTAATGAACGGACGAAACCGCTTGCCGCCGTTGGCCAGCCAGTCGTAGGCAACATCTTCGGTCAGTCCCAGTGGCGAGCGGGCCTTTTCCGGTGTCGTGCTGCGAACGCGAGGGACAAGCCGATCGAAATGCTGATCGAACAAATGCCCGGCAGCGCGCATCAGCGGGATGTAGCTGGTCGTTTGTGGCTCGGGCAGCGGCTCGTATTTTTCCAGCACTTCCCACACCCAGGCCTCATCCATCTTGGTGTTCTTGCAGTCACCCGAGTGCAGGGGAACGGCATACGAAGGGACGCCCGCGATGAGAATCTTGTCGATGGCCTTTTCCAGAACGTTCAGGCAGGCCACACCCAGAATACCGTCGACGTATCCCTCGACGATGATCCGCAGCACGATTGGAGACCCTTCGGCCACCAGAACTTTGTAGCCCAGCTGCTCGGCCCGCACCTTATAGTCGGCGATCGAGCAGGCCCCGCATTTTTCGCAGTCGAGCCCGAACTGATCGTAATCTGCCGGGCAGCCTTCGGCGTGCTTCAGACAGTGAGGCAGCAGCAGCATGCGGCGTTCAAATGGCGTCGCCAGGAACTGCCGCATCCAGAAGTAATTGCCGAGCAGGACCATCGCGAAGCCCAGAAATCCTTCTGGCTGATTGATGGAGTCCAGAAACGCCCGTCCATGCTGTTCCAGTTCATCCCGTGAGAACGGTTTGGACTTGTCGAGCGAGGCGGCGTATTTTTCCGCAGCAGCCTTAATCGACTCGCGCAGTTCCAGCGTCTCTGGAACAAGCTTCAGGTGCGAGGTGCTCTTGCGTTTGCGCCGTTTCACGGGCGCGGGATCGTCTTCCTCGATGGCGACACGCGGGACCTCAACCGAAGTGGCAGGGACCGAAGTCGATTCGGGGGGCGAACCGGCAATGGGAGGATCAGAGAAATCCAACGTAGGCTCCTTCACGCTGCGCGTTTGGGTGCATTCAGTGGGCGGGGCAGTCGGCAAGTCACGTTGACTCATTCTGATGGTTCCGCGGTCAACCTGCCAGCGAAACGGCCTGACTCATCTCCGTAAACCCAAAGGTTTCCTTACGCATCAACCCGTCGGAGGGCGAACGGTTCCGCACAATCCGCAAGTTTCATGCAGTTTGACCGGTCGACGGGGCATTTGTCGAGACGTGGAGGGGTGGCTGGCAAAAAAACAGCATCGGCCGCCTGGACTCAAGTCTGGTCCTGCTCAGCCACCTGTAGAGCATGACGCAGTGCGGAGACCGCCCAGACTTGCGGGTACAACTTTTCAAAATACCACAATTTGAAGAAGTAGAACCCGATAGGGGATGGTTCAGTCCACGTTCCGGAATCGACACGCGCAATGAGCCAGTCGAGCCCTCGTATGACTTCATCGATGCTTTCACGATCACACAGCAGCGCTTCAATTGCCAGCGCCGTTTCTTCCACGGTCGACGGCGAACCGGGGACGCCGCCCCATCCCCCATCTGAATTCTGGCTGGAACGCAACCACCGCAGCCCATCCACGGCCGGCAGGGCTTCCAGTCGGTCGAGATCTCGATACGCGGCGATGACTTTCGCCGTGCCGTAGGTGGGATTGATATCGTCCGGAGCCTGCTGGTTTCCGAACCACAGAGGCAGCCACGATCCATCGGAGCGTTGATTCCGGGCCAGGAACTGCATTCCCCGTCGGATGGCGCCAATGACTTCCTGCCATGGCCAGTCCGTGCCGGGCGACTCAAACTGCTCCCGGGAGTCCTCTGTCAGCTCGATGCTCAGCAGCAGCTGTGCGTCAGGACATGCGGCCACACAGGCCCGTAACACGTGGGCGGTGAGGTCGCAGGAGCTTCGATCGAATGGAAGATTCCCCCAGCCGCGACAAAATGTCGGCCAGCCTCCATCGCGATTCTGCAGATCGAGCAGCCAGCGCAACCCTCGTTTCTGGGCATCGAAGGTTGTTGGTGATTGTTGAGGATCGAGGTTTCGCAGCGCAATGATCGCCCCGGGGGTATCATCGGCATCAGGCACTCCGCCGGGAAGATTGGTCCAGGCCCAGCCTCCGGGGGGGGCATTCGTGTAGGGGTGGAGTTCCGCGTACTGCTGGTTGAGCAGCCATTGACGAATCGGTTCGGCGGCATCCTCGGGAAGGTCATCCGTCAGGGCATTGACGCTCAATGTTGTGACCCACGTGGCCAGGTTGGTGTCAATGGGCCAGCTGCCGTCCTCCAGCTTGGAGGCACAGATGAATTCAACGCCTCGTTCCACCACAGGGTGATTGATCAGGCCTTTCGCGGCGAGGCTCATCGTCACGAAACTAGTGAGCGGCGTCGCTTCCAGGAATCCTCCGTGAGGCGGCTGAATACGTTTGAGGATTCTCAGGCTTCGCGGCGTGCAGATGTCCCGCAGCCAGTTCAGGAATGGATTCCAGGATCGCCGAAAGTGATGCCGTACCTGTCCAATTGCAATCAGGGCCGGTAAGGCGTAGCTGACGACCGGCAACTGAATCGCCGCATAAAAGCTCGCTGGCACGCACGCCAGTTCGAATGGCAGAGCCGGAACATCTTTCCAGTCCACCAGACCCGCGAGAGCACAGTGCGTGAGAATCGGAATGGAGAACGTCTTGTCTTTGCCGTAGCGGGCCAGAATGGCGGGGATGCCCCCATGCTTCTGGATGTAGCTGTCGGCTGCCGCGACGTGCTCCGAATACTGCTCGACCGTTCCTGTGGCGTGAAAGACGGCGTGGCACAGTACGGTCGTGGAAATATTGCTGAAGCTCTTGACCGTGTCGCCCCAGCCACCATCACCATTTTGATGCTGAACCAGCCATCTCAGGCCGCTATCAATATCGGCTTTGAGTCGAGCGGGATCGGGCAGCTCCGCGGGCCACGTGGGGACGCGGAGTCCGGCCTTCCGCGATTGTTCCAGGGCCATCACAGCGGTTGCTGTTGAGAGGGCAGAAGTCGAGAGTTGGCCAGTCCAGTAACCGGAGCCGTTTCGTTGTGCCAGCAGGGCCTCGGTCACAACCTTTGCAGCGGTGCGGAGACGCTCGACGTCGTAGCGGAACTTCATTTGGCAACGCCATCAATCAGGCGAGAGAATATCATGCGACCGGCGTTATTCTGCAGCACGCTGGTCACGATGGTGTCCACTTCCTTGCCCATCTCGCGAGTTCCCTGCTCCACGACCACCATCGTTCCATCGTCCAGATAACCGATCCCCTGACCGGCTCCTTCGCCTTCCTTCATGATGCGGATGCGGACGTGTTCGCCCGGAATGAATTTGGGCTTCAGAGCGCTGGCGACTTCGTTCAGATTGATGACGTCCACTCCCTGCACGCCGGCCAGTTTGTTCAGGTTCACGTCGTTGGTGACCATCCGACCGTTGTACTGTTTGGAGAGTTCCACCAGTCGCTGGTCGATCGTACGATCACTGGCGAGGTTGCTCTCCACGACCTTGATGTCGACTTTGGGGTCCTGCTGCAGCTTGCGCAGCATGTCGAGCCCGCGACGGCCCCGACTGCGACGCACCTTGTCGTGACTGTCTGCAATGTCCTGGACTTCCTGCAGAATGAACTGCGGAACGAGGATCTGGGCATCAATGATGTTTGTTTCGATGACATCAACAATGCGTCCATCAATCAGGGCGCTGGAGTCAAGAATCATCGGACGGCCCCCGCGCAGTTCGCGTGCGAATTCCACGTAGGGAATCACAAACCGGAACTGGTCCTTGGTCTGCATCAGGAATGTGATGCACAGGTAAGGGAGCAGCAGAAGCGACATCATGCTGATCGCCGCATCAAATCCCGGTCCATTCTGGCCAAACACACCTCCCGCACTGAACAGCGGGTCGAGTGCCAGGTTGAACAGGTAAGCCAGCAGCACACCAATCAGTAGTCCGAAGTAGATCGCAGAAATGACTTCAACCCGTTTGCGGGGAGTCAACACGTCGATCAACAGAATCGACAAGGCACCCATCACCAGAACGACGAACGTCGCGACCGGGTTTTCCACCACGACAGGAGGAGCTGCCGAATCCTTGGCAAAGCAGAAGGTCGCGATGGCTCCCACGGCAATGACGGTGTACAGAGCCCGAATAATTAGCAGCAGCATGGCCGTGCTTCTCGTGTGTCAGGTGTTTCAAAGTATGAACTCCTGCGACGCCGTGAGCGACGCAGAGGCAGGAGTGCAACATTTCGTCCTCAGTCGTTGAGTGACGAAATGGGGGGACAAGGTGGGCACAGCTTGAGGAAGTTGTGGACAAGTCCACGAAGTGAACCGCTCGCTGTGGCAGCAGATCGACCCGTAGTGTACGGACTTGCCAGACCGGATTCCACTGGTCATTCCGGTGGTCAATCGTTGACGCCAAAATCGTGCATCTTGCAGCAAGTTAACACTGCTACAACCGTTATGGTCAAACGGGGCGTTAGGCGGCATCGTCTGTCCCAGTCCACGGACCGGCTCTTCGGCGCGGCCTCTGGAATGGCTTCCTTCACCCCGCGGGGTTCACGAACTATCCTCCGGGAGTTGTTGCTCCACTCCGCCTGCCCACATGAGTCAATCCATGAGAATGCGTGCCTTGATGTGGCTGCTGTGTCTCACGGGAGCCATGATTTCGGCCGGTCGCAGCGCAGCTGCCGATCGTCCCAATATTGTCTTTGCGTTTGCGGATGACTGGGGACGCTACGCCAGTGCGTATGCAAAGCTCGAACCGGGCGGACCGTCGGACGTGGTCTCGACGCCGAACTTCGACCGCATTGCCCGAGAAGGGGTGCTGTTTACGAAGGCATTCGTCAATGCCCCGTCCTGCACCCCCTGCCGCAGTTCGTTGCTCTCGGGGCAATACTTCTGGCGGACCGGGCGGGGGGCCATTCTTTCGGGAGCGGTGTGGGATGAGAACATCCCCAGCTATCCACTGATTCTGCGGGACGATGGATACCACATTGGCTTTACGTACAAGGTCTGGGGGCCCGGAACTCCGGCCAATGCTCCCTACGGGGGGGCGGCCACGGCCTACGCAAAACGGGGCGGAGGCTTCAATCAGTTTTCTCAGCAGGTCATGGGAGCCGCCAATGCTGATCAGAAGCGTCAACAGTTACTCAGCCAGGTGCGAGGCAACTTTCAGGATTTCCTGAATGACCGCAAGCCCGGTCAGCCTTTCTGCTATTGGTTTGGTCCGACGAATTGCCATCGCAAATGGGCCGCCGGTTCAGGCAAGAAACTGTGGGGGATTGATCCCGATGAACTGCAGGGGCAGCTGCCGGGATACCTGCCGGATGTGCCACTGGTTCGGGAGGATCTGGCCGATTACCTCGGTGAGGTTCAGGCCTTTGACGCCGGGCTGGGAGAATTGCTCGACGAACTGGAACAGCGCGGCGAACTGGAAAACACGCTGGTGGTTGTGAGTGGCGATCATGGTTTTCCGGGTTTCCCACATGGGAAATGCAACCTGTACGATGCCGGTGTGCATGTGAGCCTCGCGATTCGCTGGCCGCGACAGGTGCCCTCGAATCGCATCGTCGATGACTTTGTCTGCCTGCCGGATCTCGCTCCCACGTTCCTGGATGCTGCTGGCGTTGAGATTCCGGACGTGATGACGGGGCGCAGTCTGCTGCCGGTCTTGACCTCTGAGAAATCCGGGCTGGTCGATTCCTCGCGCGATGCGGTGATTGTGGGACGCGAGCGGCATGTCGGCAGCGCCCGCGAGGACAACCTGCCATATCCACAGAGGGCGATTGTCACGAAGGATTTTCTGTACATTCACAACTTCCATCCTGAGCGGTGGCCGCTGGGAGATGCTCCCGGTTACGGGCTGCCGGCCGGACCAATGCCGACCTTCAAGGATCTGCGAGAGATAACCGTTGGCGCCTTCGCCGATTTCGATGCCAGTCCAACGAAAGCCTGGATCATCACGCATCGCGATGATCCAGCCGGGCAGTCCGATTTTCAGCGGGCCTTTGGTTTGCGGCCTCAAGAAGAGCTCTACGATCTACACACCGATCCCCACTGCCTGAACAACCTCGCAGGCGAAGCAAAATTGGCTGCTATTCAGGTTGCGCTCCGTGAACGACTGATGCTGGTGTTGAAATCAACGGGCGATCCGCGCGTGACAGGCGAGGGAGACACCTTCGATCGTTCCCCGTACTCCGACCCCGCTCAACCGGGTGGTTTTCGCAAGCCGAAGCCGTCAGGAAAGTGAAAGATCCGACATTTCCATGACGACCTCTTCCCAGGAATCTCAGCTGCCATATCTGGTGCGGCTGGGCAATCGGCTCCAGTCTGCGCTATCGGGAATGGATGCGGCTCGCGTGCTGCGGCACCGCCAGTTTCTGCGCTCGTTTCAGCAGAAGGATGGAGGTTTTTCGGGACGGGAAGGGGACTCAGATCTCTACTACACGAGTTTCGCCGTCCGCGGATTGATGATGCTTGGAGGATTGGAACCCGACACGGCCGGGCCACTAACCCAATACCTGCGATCGATCGAATGGCGATCGCTGGGCGTCATCGACCTGATGAACTGGATGGCCACGGCGCTGGCTGTTCAGGTCTCGACCGGCCAGGACCTGCTGGCCGATGAACCGGCGACCTGGTCGGCAGAGGCAGCCACACAGTTAGAGTCGGTTCGTACAGGCGATGGAGGATACGCCAAGTCGCCGGACGGAGCTTCGGGCAGTACGTATCACACGTTTCTGGTTGTGTTGACGTATCAGCTGCTCGGGATTCCTGTCCCCCGCCGGAATGCGCTGATTCAGTTCCTGTATGATCGCCAGCGCGATGATGGCGGATTCGTCGAGATTGCTCCGATGCGCCGCGCCGGGACGAATCCCACGGCGGCAGCGGCGGCATTGTTGCAGGAGTTTGGCGCTGTTGATGATGAGTTGCGTCAGGACCTGCGCGGGTTCTTGAAGTCCGTGCGCTCCGATGAAGGAGGCTTTCAGGCCAATGGCCGAGTCCCGTTTGCCGATAGCCTGTCGACGTTTACGGGCTTTCTGACGATTCGCGATCTCTCGCTGGGGCCCATCCTCGATCCTGAGCAAGTGCGGCACTGGGTGGAAACGCAACTGGAGTTTCCTACCGGAGGGTTTCGTGCAGCCTCGTGGGATGAGGCCGCTGATGTGGAATACAGCTTTTATGGCCTGGCGCTGCTCGCATTGCTGGCCGAAGTGATGCCCTGACGATCGCCCGTGGGCGATGAACACCAATGAAAGATTCTTCTTCGATGTCGGAACATGCAGCGCTCCAGGAACTCTTGCAGGCCGGTGTGGCTTCGCTCGGATTGTCGTTTGACGATGCTCAGATGAAGCAGATGCTGGGCTATCTGCTGGCGGTTCTGGATGAGAATCAGCACGTCAATGTGACGGCGATTCGCGAACCGGAAGCGGCGGTCGCACAGCATCTCATCGACAGCCTGGCTTTGGTCAAAGTCTGGAATGAGCACTGCAGCAGCAAGGCTCCTTCCACGGCCTTCGATCTGGGGACGGGGGGAGGTTTCCCCGCCGCTGTTCTCGCTGCGGCGTGGCCACACTGTAAGGTGACCGCTGTGGACAGCACTGGGAAAAAGGTGGCCGTCGTAGAACGCTGTTCCGGCTTGGTGGGGATTACGAACCTCACGACGCTGCATGCCCGCGGAGCCGAATTGCCCGCCTTGCAGCCTCAGTTTCGACAGGCCTTCAAACTCTCCACGGCTCGTGCTGTTGGCCCGGCGGTCAAATTGCTTAAGGAACTGCTGCCACTGACGAGCCGCCACGGCTGGATTCTGCTGATGAAGGGCCCGGAGGTAACTGGTTCCGAGTTTCGCGCGGCTCAACGACTGGCGGAGAAACGGGACTTCATCGCTCTGGACCCGATCAGCTATTCGGTCCCCGACGTCGGCGACCGAACCATCCTGCCTTACCGAGGCAATCGGGTTCCGGTGTCCGAGTAAGCCCTTGGCATGGCAGTACGGATGGCAGACCTTCGTGTTGCGGGGAAGCTGTCGAGACAGGCTGGCCGCAGAGGGCGCGGAGGATCGCAGAGGTACGAGAGGGAGGGACCGCTGGAATGCCTTCCATTCACACCTCCCCCCGTCGTGCTGTCGCGATTGCGTTTCAGATGGTGAGGATGAGAGGCTTCATCATCTCACGCTTTCTCTGCGGCGAAAATTAAGTCCCTGACGTCAGTGCAGGTTGCTGCTGCGTCACGCAGTGAATTGCGCCCAGTCCCCAGACGAGTGGTGTGCAGTCGATGCCGACGACTTTTCTTGTGGGGAAAAGGTCCTGCAGGATGTCGCACGCGAGTTGGTCGTTCGCGTGGCGATAGGTCGGGACGAGAACGTGGCCGTTGGTGATCAGGAAGTTGGCGTAGCTGGCCGGAAGCCGATGCTCTTCGTAGTACACCGGGCCGGGCATGGGAAGCTCGACGATCTTCAGTGAGCGTTCCCCGGCGATGCGTTTCAGCAGCTCAAGATTCTCCTGCAGCGGGGCGTGGTTCTCGTCGTCCGTGTTCGGTTCGACGGCGGTGACAATCGTGTCGGCCGAGACGAAGCGGGTGATGTCGTCGATGTGGCCATCGGTATCGTCGCCGATGATGCCATCTCCCAGCCACAGGAATTCCTGCACGCCAAGGTAGTCTCGCAGCTTTTGTTCAATGTCGGATTGTGTGAGGTGCGGATTGCGATTGGGATTGAGCAGGCAGGAGGTGGTTGTCAGCAACAGGCCTTCACCGTTGACATCGATGGAACCACCTTCCAGTACGATGCCCGCTTCGAAACGCTGTTCACCAAATTCTTCACCGATGCGGCGGGGAACCTGATTGTCCAGATCGTATGGCGGGTACTTGTCGCCCCAGGCGTTGTACTTCCAGTCAGTCAGCGCCCGTTCCCGTTGACCGGTTTCGTTATTGCGCACCACGTAGATCGGCCCGTGGTCACGCACCCACGCATCGTTGGTGGGGTTGAGATGAAAGCGAATCTGTGACAGCGGGACTCCGGCATTCTCAAGCAGATTGCGGACTCCGTCGGCCATCGCCTCATCGGCGACATTGATGCGAACCAGCTCCGAGAGGGCAATGTTCCGGGCCAATTCCACGAACACGCCGGGGACCGGGGCGAAGGCATCGGGCCAGCTTTCCTGCTTGTGAGGCCACGACAGCCAGACGGCCTCCTGTGGCTCCCATTCGGCGGGCATACGAAAACCAAGCTGGGCGGGCGTCGTCATACGGTCAGCATTGCGTACAGATCTCGGAAACGGATTCCGCCGCATGATAGGACCGAAGGCCACCTTCGACGAGCCCGGCGCTCAGACGTTTTTGGTCAATGCTGCGAGTGCAGGCAACGCTCACGGCCGCAGTTCAATGACGCGGCGGGCGATTTCGCGGCCATGAATCCGCAGCACGAGCGCGTAGGTACCAGGCTGCAGAGACTCACGCAATTCATAGTGTACGGTGGTTCGCATTTGCTCGCGTGCGGCGACCATGCCGTTCCGTTCAATCAAGTGGTCGGAGCTGTCGTGCAGATTGACCTCCACCCAGAGATCTTCATGCGGCGGGACAAACGAGCACTGAGCGAGGACCGTATCGCCGTGATGGAACTGCCGACGTCGATCGGCAAGTACACCCCCCACGAGCACAGTTCCGACATCGTACGAGAACACCACATCCACGGGCCTCACGGAAATGTCGTTTCGCAGCAGTTCGGCGGCACGCTGCGGGCCGAGGGGACGCAACGCCTTGCGACCGGCGGGCTGATGTTCCCCGTACACGTCCATACGTGCTTCGGCTTCGACGGCCAGAAAGGCAATGGCCGCGAGAATGCTGCCAAATGCAGGCAGTCCAAACAGTGTCGACATTGAGGGGGACGGTCCGGGCCGCGATGCAATCGGCCGGCTGGTATTCCAGTAGGAGCTGATTCGCAGCCAGGTATCCTGGAACCACTGTCCGATGGCCCTTGCTTCCCGCTCTTCCAGGAAAGTCAGGTACAAGGCCATGAACATCAGGGGGAACACGATCAGGCCCAGTGTGAAGTACGTCATCGCGTGAAAGACGAGGCCAATGGTCAGCATGATCACCCGTCCCACCCCCTTCCAGGCAAGAAAGATGAACATGATTTCCCACACGATCGAAATGTAGCTCATCGCCACAACCACTGCGGGGAACAGGCTCAGGTATTCGCCCACCGGATTGGCGAGATTCACATTGGACAGCAGCCAGAACGACAGCTGGTCGCCACTGAAGTATTCCGGAGTGTGCATTTTTGTTGCAGCCGCACTCAGGTAGATCAGTCCGATCAGCAGCTGAATCAGCCGTCGCGGCCAGACAGGACAACGGGTGGACACAACGGCGTTGGATGGATTGGACTGCCGCAACCAGGCATCAATGGACCAGACTCGACCACATCCGGAACATGCCAGCAGTAACAGAATGTGCGTGGCGACGACGGTGTACTTGGTCATTGTGCTGAGTGCATCGGCCAGCCCGAAGTACGGGTAAAGCACCAGCACCACAATTGTCGAAAGCCTCGTCTGCCACCCGAGTGACATCGTCACGAGGCAGCAGATCAGCAATGTGTATCCGGCGACTGCCAATGCAGGGCTCAATATCGGCAACAGGCCGGGATGACCAAAACTCTCCCACAGCGGTGCGGCGGCCCCGTCCGAGGAGAACAGCTCCCGAACGTGAAACCAGCGTGGCAATGCAGCCACCATCAACGCCCAGGGGAGCAAAATCCGCAGGAGCGCCATCGCATAAGGGGTCTCCCGGGCGTAGAAAAACGCTTCCAGTTTCACGAGTAGCGACTCTTCCGCAGCGTAGACCGGACTGCGGCTGACCACAGGATCTGTGGGCTGGTCGCTACTCTGTGCTGCGGGAGAAGATGTTGCTTCCGTCATGGTTCACCGGAATCGGACTGGGAAAAGTGAGATCAACTGCGACTAGCGGTTGGCAGTGCGAATGGGATCAGGTGAAGGCTGCAGATAGCTGACCGGAGTCACCATCGACTGGCCAGTTGGTCGGGACGATGTCGCCATGAAAGGCTGGGTGCGGGCCACTTCCTCCATCAGCCTCGGGTTGGCCATCAGGGCCCGGCTGGTGAGATGTGTTTTCCATGGGTAATGCAACTGAGCGCATTCGCCCTCTGGCGTGTATTCGGCCCGCAGGTAGTTGTATGAATACTTGTCCTGCGGCTCATCGTAACGCTGCTTCCACAGATGTTCCGGCAGGTTGTACTTGCGTGGCCAGGATTCATCGATCAGGAAGACCCGCGTAATGGGTTCATGGTCGGTATGTTTCAGGACATTCGTCGCGATGCGGCCCGAGTATTGGGCCTGTCCGTCGTAGTCGTGACGGGCGGCCGAGCCGAAGGGGATGAAGTTTCCCCAGGGAGCCGGGCTCAATTCGTAGTAGTTCCCGCTGAGTCCTTCGGCGACGAGGTGCCGTCTGGTTTCGTACGCGTCCCAGCCGCAGTACATGTCCCATACGATGAAATACATCCCCAAATGCTCATGGGGTTTGTAGTTGATGGTGTGGCACACCACGCCGTACATCAGAATGGCGAGGTATGTTCCAATGAACCCATGTGTCAGCCAGCGTTTCATCGTGAGCAGCCTCCTTGCCGCAGGGCGGGAATCGTGAACGAATCCCGGAAATGAGCGGAAACTATGCGGTAGCAGGCCGATTCAGGTCAAGATCGAGTTGGCAGGCACTGTCGAGCGCGGAAATTGAGAGTTCTGTTGAGCGTAGGCGGGCTGGTAGCCTTTGTCGCGGGTGAGGCATCAATCGATGCTGGGGAGGGGCCCCGTTGCGGCGTTCGACCCTCGTTGTTCATCGCTGGACACTCAACTCACAACACTGGACACTCGCAGGAATGACTGGCCACGAATCCAATCGACGAGAGTTTCTGACAGGACGCGCATCTGGGAGTGCGTCCGAAGACACGGATCAGCCCGCTTCGGCCCCCGCGCAGGCGCCCCAGGCTGGCGACACCGTTCGTCTGGAAACGCGGGCCATGGCGTGCGTCTGGAACGTCATCTTCAATCCCGGCCCGCCGGACCAGGTGATGGCGGCGACCGAAGCATTTTCTGTGGTGCACGCACTTGAGGAACAGCTGTCCATCTATCGGTCTGAAAGCGAAATCAGCAAGCTGAATCGTTCGCTGATGTTTGGCGAATGGTTTCCAATCGAACAAGGGTTTTTGAAACTGCTGCAGCGTTGCCAGCAAATCCACGCCGAAACAGAGGGAGCCTTTGATCCGCTAACCCGTCCACTGCTGTCGCTCTGGCGCACCTGTCGTCGCGAGGGACGCCTGCCCACGGAAACCGAGATTGAAGTTGCGCTCAGTTGGGGAGGGATGCAGCACGTAAGGTTGAGCGAACGGGAGGGTGTTGTGTGCACTCTGCAGGGACTTGAAACTCCGCCGCTCGAAATTGGCTTCGACCTGGGAGCCATCGGGAAAGGTTACGCCATCGATCGCGCTGCAGATTGCCTGAACAATCTGCAACTTGAGGACTACTTGATCCACGGAGGCTACAGCAGCGTGCTGGCTCGTGGGACACATGCCGGTCAGTCCGGCTGGCCGGTCGGAATCAAGAATCCCCTGTTCACGAACCGGCGTTACGCAACCGTCGTTCTGCGCGATCAGGCTCTCTCCAGCAGTGGTTCCAACGTCCAGTTCTATCGACACGAAGGGCAACGTTACGGGCATCTGCTCGATCCCCGGACCGGCTGGCCAGCCGAGACGCTCCTTTCGGTGACCGTGCTCGCGCCGGATGCTGCGTTGGCGGACGCTCTGTCGACGGCGTTCTACGTCATGGGACTCGACAATTCCCTGAAGTATTGCGATGATCACCCGGAGATTGGTGTCTTGTTGATTCCGTTTCCTCATCGTGGCCGGACACTTGCGCCAGTCATCCGGAACATTCCGGACGAAGTCCTGTTTTTCGAGCCCTGACCGGACCTTTCTCTGGCGGGAACTCAGCCGCCGGTTCAGCTTGAGCTTCGAGTGTCGAAGCCCCCGCCTTCGGGCCGCGGTTTTCATTTTGCATCGACAAGGAACCCGTTCGTCGTGGATACGCGCCGTTTCCCATTGATCGCCATCATTCTGATCGTTGTGTTGCGAATTTCGATTGGCTGGCAGTTTCTGTATGAAGGTTTGTGGAAGTTCGATTCGCTCGATTCCCCCACTCCGTGGACTGCGGAAGGCTACCTGAAGAATGCGCAGGGGCCGTTTCGCAATACGTTCCGCAGCATGCTGGGCGATCCAGACGACCTCGACTGGCTCGAATACAGTAAAGTGTCCGCCAAGTGGTACGACTGGCGAAACCGATTTGCGGCTCACTATCGCCTCACGCCGGAGCAGGTTGGGAAGCTGAATACCTTGGTGGACGGAACCTCGGAAACGTTGACCGACCCGAACGCCGATCCCGTGGGCCCGTTCGTCAGTGTCAAAGTCAATGGACTCCCGGAGAGCGTTGACTTGAAGAATCGCTCGCTCAACGGAACATTTGCCTACATCGAGAAGTCGGGCACCCTCAAGGTTGATCGCCCCGTACTTCCCAGCGAAGAAAACGCACTCCTTGAGATGGCTCCCGAGGGGGAAGCAAACGACGAATTCCGCACCGCTGTCGAAAGACTCTGCAATGCTTCTCGCAAGGTCTCCTTCCGACACCGTCTGGCGGCTCAATTGCGAGGCAACCCGGACTTTGTCGGGGTGACCGGACAGCTCAACGAACGGGGCACCTTTGATTTTGTGATGGGCACGACGACCGCTCAGGAAGAGTCTCGCGAACGAAACACCGTCGTGTATGGCAAAATTCGGGAATACAAAGACCTGATTCATGACTACGAAGCTGAACTGGCCAAGGCCAAAATCGACTATCAGTTTGAGCATGCCAGCAAGCTCAAGACCAAACTTGCCATTCTGCGAAGTGAAGTCGTCGGTCCAGTTCAGGCGCTCGACAAGGAACTGAGAGAAGCCGCATTCAAGCTGCTTTCCACGGACCAGTTAGCGTACGGTGCAATGCCTATGGAAGATACGCCGCTGTGGCGGGCCAGCAGCAAGGCGATGTGGGGGCTGCTGATTCTCGGAGCTCTGCTGGTCTTCGGCCTGGGAACCCGCGTTGCCGCGCTCGCCGGTGCCTTCATGCTGTTGAATTTCTATCTGGTGATCCCACCATGGCCGGGAGTTCCGCAGCCTCCCGGACCGGAACACAGTTTCATTGTGAACAAGAACCTGATTGAGATTTTCGCATTACTGGCGATTGCTGCACTGCCAACCGGTCGCTGGTTTGGACTCGACGCGATCGTAGCCCGTCTGTGGACGAATTGCTGCAAGCGAAAGTCGCCAGCGGCACCAAAACCTGTCGGGGCTGCGAAGTCAGAACCCGCCAAGGCCTAGGCACTGTTCATGGACCGTCCGTGGATCGGACCGCTGATTGTCGCGCTGGTTGCATTGGTAGCCGTCCTGGCGACGCTGGATGCGGCTGACGACTCGGCTCTGTTGGGGCCGGGGCCCGGACTGACACTGGATGAGGGCTTCAACGTTGAAGTCGGTGTCTACCTCGTTCAAAGCGTGAAGCAGTACGGAGTCGCGGCGGTCCATCCATCCAGCCTGATGGAAATCTTTGGCCAGCCAGTCTGCAATCCCGATCATCCTCCGTTGGGACGGATGTTTCTGGGGCTGGCGGAGGCGGCAGGACGGGCCACGTTGGGCGAACGTCCCGGCGCCCCGATGTACGTGTTGACCTATGCACGCATCGCCCCGGCACTGGCCTTTGCTATCACAGCCCTGCTCGTCGGCTGGATGACTGCGCGATGGCACGGGAGCCTGGCCGGGACTGCGGCGGCGACAGCACTGGTCCTGATGCCGCGTGCATTCGGCCATGCTCATTTGGCCTCGCTGGAAACGTTCATGGGGCTGGTGTATTGCAGCGTTCTGCTGGTGTTGGCAGATCGCTGGAAGGCCGACCAGTCACCGGGTTGGAAGCAGAGCCTGCTCCCCGGCATCCTGTTGGGGTTGGCGTTTCTGACCAAGATTCAGGCGATTTTCCTGCCTCCAATGATTGTTGTGTGGGCTCTCTGGAACTGGCGCGGCCGGGCGATATTTCCGTTGATCGCCATGATGTGTGTGGCGGGTGGCGTCTTCTTCATCGGTTGGCCCTGGCTGTGGATTGATCCGCTGGCTCATCTGCGAGAATACTTTGCCCGCACGACCGAGCGTCAGGTGCTGTACTGTCAGTACTTTGGCCAGCGATTCGCCGATCGTGATGTCCCCTGGCACTACTCACCGGTGATGTTTCTGCTCACCCTGCCGCTGGGACTGACGATTCTGGGGGCCGTTGGCATTCCCGCGCTCGCTCGCGCACATGGAAGCACCATCTGGAACAACCCGCGCTGGCAGCTGGTCACCATGGGCTGGCTGGGCCCCATTTGTTTCTTTGCACTCCCCGGCATTGCCTTGTACGACGGCATCAGGCTGTTCCTCGTCAGCCTGCCGTTGTTCGCGGTTGTCTGCGGGTATGGCGCTGCTGCACTCGACCGCAGGCTTCGCGAACAATGCTCCGCCTCGGTGACTCGTGGAATTACTGGTCTCTGTCTTGCCGCAGCACTTCCGCAGATGATCCTGCTGAGTCCGTGTTGGCTGTCATACTACAGTGAGTCTGCGGGCGGATTGTTCGGGGCGGCTGCCTGCGGGCAGGAGGAGAACTATTGGGGAGACGCCGTCAATTCCGCGCTGCTTGCCGAAGGACTCCGGCAGATTCCAGAAGGGGCCACGCTTGATGTCGCTCCCGTCCTGCATCCGCTGCAACTGACATTCATGCAGCATCAGACGGGTCTGCGGTTACGACCGGATGTCCGCTTGAGAGCCTACGATGACCGGCTGAATTCCGACATCCGCTATGTGCTGACCTTTGCCCGCGTCGCTGATTCATGGGCTTCGCTCAATCCGCCTCCGCCTGATACGCATGTGCTCTCGCAAACGGTCCGGGAGGGAGTCGTCCTCGCTCGAATACTGGAACTGCCGACATCCTCAGAGCCTCACGAACCGTGAGAAAAACCATCCCCGTAAATATAACTGCTCCCTGATTATGAATCGGTCACGACAACACAAACTGGCTGCGTGGACAGATGCGCTGGGCAAAACACTGGCCGATCTACGGGCATCTCGCGGAGAGCGACAGGCGCTGAAAGCTCTGTTAGAGGACTGGGGACTTACGGCCTCGGAAATTCCGTTAATGCGTGCAGCGGCATTTGATCTGGCCAAGGAATCGCTGCAGGGGGCTCCACGCGCGGCGGACACGCTCGACTGGCTGGAGGACATCATGCGTTTACTGGATGCCCCGCCCGCCGAATCGGTCACCAGCGAAGCGCTATTCAGTCCGGGAGATGGTCCGCGGTTGAGGATTCGGCGACTGTTGGATCAGTCCCGCGAGTCCGTCGATATTTGCGTGTTTACGATTACCGATGATCTCCTGACGGAAGCAATTATCGCTGCGGTGAAGCGAAAAGTCCGGGTTCGTATCATTACGGACGACTACAAGTCCGGCGACACTGGCTCAGATATTGAGCGAATCCGAAACGCCGGTGCTGAAATTAGGTTTGACTGTTCGCCTCATCATATGCATCATAAGTTCGCGATCTTTGACCGGCGAGTACTCCTGGGCGGGAGTTACAATTGGACCCGGTCTGCGGCAAAGGGCAACGAAGAGAATGTCATTGTTACAGATGACGGCAATCTCTTGAGGTCGTTTAGCCGCTTATTTGACAAACTGTGGGACGACTTCGCTGAGACGTGTCCCACAAGATAGAGCAGGACCTATGGGCAGGGCATCGTTAGGGCGAATTGATCATTTTACACTTCCCACTCAACTTGGCTGGATGGCAATCAGTGGGACAGAGCGGGGAATCTCTCAACTGACTTTCGGACATTCCAAAGAACCGACTGCGGTAAAAGCACTTGAAGACGCCGTTCCTATCGGCCACGCCAACTGGGACTGGTTGACTGCAGTGGCTCAGCGTCTGGAACAATATGCGGCTGGCGAGCTGGTGGACTTTGCTGACATCCCGGTCGATCTCGTGGCAGGCACGCCATTTCAAGAAGAGGTTCGCGTTGCTTTACGCAAGGTCCCGTACGGCACGACCATTTCCTACCTCGATCTGTCGATCGCTGCGGGGCGGCCTCGGGCCGCACGAGCTGTTGGTGGAGTGATGGCCCGCAACCCGGTTCCTCTGGTGCTGCCATGTCATCGCGTGACGGGAAGCTATGGGAACCTCGGAGGCTATTCCGCACCACAGGGCCTGGAGATGAAACGGCGTCTCCTGGCGATGGAGGAGTCGACGTTGCTCCGGCTGCAAAGGTCGTCCGGTGATGGCAATGTGGTGACCGAACAGGCCTGATGGCACGATTGCCGGTGATCGATTCCAAACGAGCGAAACGGGGCCGCTGCTACTCTGGTTGATCAACCGGCGGAACCACCATCGGGGCACGGGCTTTGGAAACCTCGCGGAAATACTGTCGAATCAACTTGGCGTAATCGCCATCGGATGTTCGGCGGGCACTTTCCAGGAGTTCGGTCTGCAGCGTCCCGGGGAGTTGACCCCAGTTTCGGACCTGTCCTTGCACGTTGATATTCGGATCGACAATGTTGGACAGGCCATCAAATCCATTTTCGCTCGGTTCACCATCCGCCGGATTTCCCCCCGGTTGTCCCTGCTGCGAGGCCATGCTGTTGGCTTGAGACTGCTGATTGAGTCCCATTTGTTCAGCCGCCTGACGCAATGATTGTGCGGCCTGCTGCAAGGCTTCGGAAGCATTCTCCGGGGCGGGGGCTGGTTGTCCTTGATTTCCCTGAGCCTGTGCGGCAGGGGGGCTCATGGGAGAGGGAGTGCCTTGACCTTCTCCCATCGGATTGGCGGCCATGCCTTCCAGAGAACCGAGATTCTGCAACGCCTGAGCCGCATCGGCGAGCTGTTGGGCGGCGCTGGAAACCTGTTGAGCAGCTTCACCGGGCACGGCATTTGGCTCGGCATTCTGCTGGCGGCCCTGCGCACCCTGTCGAGCCTGCTGTGCGGCCTGTTGCAGTGCCTGAGCTGCCTGCTGTCCCTGCTGCCCGGCCTGACCATTGTTCCCCTGCTGTATATTCTGAGAAGCCTGAGTCATTTCCCCGGCGGCCTGGGCGGCAGACTGCTGTGCCGCATTTGAGGCATTGGCCTGCTCACCGGCGTTGATGGGCTGCTCACCCAACTGGTTCGCGATCTGACCCAGCTGTTGGGAAAGGCGTTGCGTTTCCTGTCTCAGCTGGTTCTGGCGGGAATTGCGAGCGGCGGCCATTTCCGATGGGCTGAGACTCAGTTGTTGCAACTCCTGAGCCAGTTGCTGTTGAGTCGTTGCGAGTTGTTGGGCCGCTTCGGCTAATGGAGCGGGAACGGCCTGTTCCCCGCTCATTTGCCCCAGTTGCTGCCCGGCCTGAGCCGCCTGCTGCGCGGCCTGTTGCGCTGCGGGTGTGTTTGTTGCTGCGGCCTGCTGAGCGGCCTGTCGGGCCTGGTCCGCAAACTGTTGAGCTTGTTGTTGGACGGGCTCGCCTACGTTCTCCATGGCCTGCAGAACCTCGGCAAGCTGCTGAGCCTGTTGGGCAACCTGCGCCTGCCGCTCGGCAACGGGAGCCTGAGGAGCATTGGCCGGCTGCTGTCCGGCTGGAGTCGCGGGTGCTGCTGCGGCAGCCTGGGCTTCCCCGGTCGGGGCGGGATTCCCCATGGGCTCTCCTGGTGCCGAAGGAGTCTGGCCCATCGGAGTATTCTGAGCCAGACCTTCGGGGGGCTGTGCGGCCACTTGCGTTGCCGCGGCAATTTCGCGCTGCTGTTGGGCGAGCGCCCGTGCCTGCTGAGCCAGCGCTGCGCTGGTCGATGGTTGAGCGGTGGGAGTGGTTCCCTCGGTCGGCTGACCAGCAGGTGGCTGTGCTGGCGATGCTTCCGTTCCCTCGGTTGGGAGATTGGCAGCCATCTGAGCAGCGGCTTCACCGGGATTGCGAAGGACTTCGGCCTGTTGACGGGCTTCCTGGGCGACACGCTCCAACGCCTGTTGAGCCTGCTGCTGTGCGGCCTGAGCCTGAGGACCCTGTTGTTGTTGAAGTGCTCGCGCGGCTTCACCAGCTTCGGCTTGAGCGGCGGCCTGGGTGAGCGGATCACCCGTTGGATCGAGGTTCGCCATCTCGCGAGCCAGTCCAGCTTGCGCCCCTTCCAGTTGATTCAGGGGGCGGTTTTCTGCCATCGCCTTCTGTGTTTCCTGAGCCAGTTGCCCCTGTCGCTGGGCCAATTGCTCTGCCTGATTCGCGACCCTCTCCAACTGGTCCGCCGTCTGTTGTGCTTGTGGCGAGGCAATCTGTCCTGCTGCCTGTTGTGCCTGCGTTGCTTCTGCGGCGTTTGGCAGTGAGGCAGACGCTGCTTCAGTCAAAGCCTGAGCAAGATCCTGCATTGCCTGTTGTGCCTCGGCCACAGCCTGTTCGGCCTGCGGCACGGCATCTTCATTTCCAGCGGCCTGTCGCAATTGCTGAGCAGCCTGCTGAGCCTTTTGTTGCGCAGTCTGCTGTTGCTGTTGAGCAGCCGGGGCCAGGAGTTGTTCTGCCTGCCGGGCCAGTTGCTCTTGCTGCTTTGCCTGCTCGCGTAACGGGTCGGCCATGTCTTTCGAGTTCGCCAACGCTTTCTGGGTCTGTTCGGCCAAAGCCTGTTGTTGACGCTGCATTTCAGCCGCCTGTTCAGCGGCACTGGCCTTGCCGCTTAGGGCGTTTTCCAGATCGGCCACTGCCTGCTGCGCTCGCGCCTGCGATGCGGGGATCTGCTCGGCAGCTCCATTCTTCAGGTCGTCGAGAGCTTCTGCGGCAGCGGCAAGTGCCTGTTGCCGGGCACGCTGTTCAGGGGCCTGGGGGGCATCAATTCCTGCGAGCCGTTCTGCAGTCCGTTGCTGTCGCTCGGCAAGCTGCTTCAATTGTTCGGCGTCAGGCTGTTTGACTTTCTCGCCATCGCGAGTCTGCTCACGTGC
Source organism: Planctomycetaceae bacterium (assembly GCA_020426515.1). Classification (GTDB taxonomy): domain Bacteria; phylum Planctomycetota; class Planctomycetia; order Planctomycetales; family Planctomycetaceae; genus JACKHO01. Next base: position 34,351 of record JAGQPW010000024.1, read on the forward strand.
CTGATTGGCAATGGCAGACTGCTCCTGACGGATTCCTTCGGCCTGTCGCCGTGCTTCCTGTTGTCGTTCTTCGGGAGTTCCCACAGCGCTGGCGAGATCATTCAGCCGGTTCTTCGTCTCTTCGGCCCGTTGAATCGCCTGTTCCTGATCACCGTTTAACAGTGCCTGCATTGCCTGCTGCGCTTGCTTGACCGTCTCACGCTGCTGATTGCGAGCCTTCTCCGGGACATCCAGTTGAGCAGCTGCAAGCTGCAATGAAGCCTGTTCGCTGGCGAGTTGCCGTGCTTCGGTCGACCGTTCGCCATTCTCGGGCATCTGCAACTGTGCCATTTGCTTTTGAAGTTCTCCCTGTCGTTGAGCCAATTCGCGCGCTGCGGCCTGCGCATCAGCGGGAAGTTGTTGATTCTTCTCCAATGCGTCGGCCAGGCGTTCCAGTTCGGCTGCGGCGCGTTGCTGTTCTTCCGCAGCGGCCTGCAGGTCTCCGGCGGCGAGAGCATCGAGCGCTTTCTGCAGGTCTTGCGTGTCGAGCGGCGCTACGGGCTTTTCGTTCTGCTGCATGTTGACCTGCCGAGCCAACTGCTGTCCCGCATCGTTCAGTGCGGCCTGCTGCATCTGCTGAGGCTGTGCTTTTGCTGCCATCTGCTGAGCCTGTTCATGTACCGCATCGGCGAGCAGTTCCTGATCCTGTGCCAGCTGATCCGCACGATTGGCCAGTTGTTCCAACTGCTGCAGCAGTTCATCGCGGGCGGCGTTCACAAGTTCGGGACGCCGATCGAGCAGGTCTTTCAGATCCTGCATCAGGTTCTGCTGGCTGTCCTGGGCTCGTTCGCGAGCCGCTTCAAACTGCTGCTGTTGCTGAGCGGTCGGCTGCGGTGCAGGCTGCCCGTTGGGCTGTTGCTGCTGGAATGCCTGTTGTTGCTGTTCGAGTTGCTGGACGTTCTCGGCCAGACGTTCGGTTCCGGCGGCCAGGCGATTCAGTTCCATCAGATCTCGCTGGAGTTCGGCCAGTTTGCCGAAGTCCTGCTGCATACGGTCGAGACCTTCCGCCGCCTGTTTGAACTGTTCAGCCGCCTGCTGAAGTCCCTTTGGCTTTTCGGAAAGTGCTGCCTGCTGAGCCTGCTCCAATCCCTGTTCGGCGGGCTGTAATTGCTGCTGAGCGATTTGCTCCGCCTGATTCCCCAGCTTTTCGAACAGCGGGTTCGCCTGCAGGACCGCAGCAATCTGTTCCATTTGCTGCCGAACTTTCTGTTCGGCTTCGAGCAACTTCTGGAGTTCCGCGTCTTTCTTCCATTCCAACTGCTGGGCCTGATCGGCTTGTGCCTCTTTCCGCAGTTCCTCGGCCTGATGCTGCTGGTCTCGCAGCTGATTTTCCAGGTTCTGCAGCAGTTCCTGAAGTTGCTGCTGCTTGTCGGCCAATGACTTTTCGCCGTAGGGGACCGCGTCTTTCTTGATTTGCAGCATACGTTCCGCGGTCCACGATTCGTTGGGTTTGGGGACCGGGCGTTCATCGGCCGCGCGAGCCTTTAGCGAAACGAGCATCCCATCCGTAAGCTGGAGTGGCGTGAGATCAAACCTGAAGAGCTGCACCACTTCCTTCTGGCCCAGCTGATTCGCCTCAGCCGAGAGGAAGCCTTCCTGCTGCAATCCCGCTGATGAAACGTAGGAGTAGTGCAATTCAAGGGCTGCGACTCCAAAGTCATCGATGGAGCCAACGGGAATTTCCACGACGTCGTCGGGACGAGCCTCGGCTTGATCTTCGGCGTCGAGGAACATGACGACCGGGGCTTCATCGGGCTGTACGGTCAGGCGACGAAGCGGCAGCGGCTCGGTTTCGAGTTGATATTCATCGCGTGCCCGCAGGTAATAGCGTCCGGAATGCCCATCGAGAGCCGCCAGAAGTTCTCCAGTGGCTGAAAGCCCGTCTTCCGATACTTCGAGCGGTGTGACGGCTTCACCTGGCCCAGCGGAAGTGGCATCACCGGCGGCGTCAAGTTCGGTGCGGCGGTCCAGCCACACCAGTTCCGCAGACTGCAATGGCTTGTTGAATCCCACGCCAAACTGCAATCGACTTTGTTCCAGTGTCACCAGTTCGCCCAGCGCTCCATCCAGATGCTGGGCCGGATTGCCGGTGTAAGCTGGCGGCGTGACTTCAATGTTGAATGCCGTTGCGGCAGGAGGGTCCACGACATCAATGCGATGCGAGCGGGAACGGGCGTTGTCGACAGACGCGTGAAAATTGAAGCCACTGAAAACATGTGGCAGCACCGTGGTGTAGGACTCGGTTTTTGCATCCCAATCCAATCGACGGCGGTCTTCGTCTCCGGCATCGTTATTCCATACCAGCCATCCGGTCTCGGGCAATTCTTCTTCGTGGAATTGCCACTTCGGTGTGACACGCACCTCAACATCCGATCCCTTGGCCACAATGCGGTCACCATCGACCACGGTCAGCACCAGATTGTCCAGCCGTTCGTAATTGCCCCAGGGATTGAAAAAGCGGGAGAGCATCAAGGCATAGGCGCTCGATGCGAACAGCAGGGGAAGAATCAACGCCAGGAGAGCCGCACTCCCCATCCAGCACCGCCGCATCGCGAGACGCGAATCCGCTGCATCGCGAAAGTCGATTTTCTCGGCTCGGGTGATTGTTTCCTCCAGCATCCAGCGCTGCATGATGGGCGAGCCCTGCTCTCCTGAGGTCACGTCGCTTCGCGACAGTTCCACGGCCGTCAACAGGCGTTCCTGCAACTGCGGATACGACTGTTCGACGAGTGCCGCCAGATCCTCGGTGGAGACCTTTCGCAGCAGCGGGCGAACGATGGTCCAGATGGCGGTGAACGCTGTGACGCCAACGCCAGTCCACAACAAACCTGCGCGAATCCCCAGAGGAAGATCCCACAACCAGTCGATGAGCATGGCCGTGGCCAGCAGGACGGTGCAGGTCGTGAGGGTGATTCCCACTCCACTTGCGACGGCAAGTCCCCGCAATCGTCCGCGAAGGCTCCGCAAATCCTGCTCAATCTCCGGTGGAAGCGAAAATGACGGTGCGACCATGTTGAAGAAGCCTGCTCAAAAGGCACTTGCAAAAAACACGTCTAAAGTCCCGGAAGCAACTTCAGGGACATGTGTTCGGACGATGGAGGCAATGATAACAGATTCGATTGATGGGTTGTCAGTCCCGTTTTTTCAGATTGTCTCACTGTGTGGCAAAACAGATCAGTCTGGATGAATGATTGGCGGAAGCTGTTTCGCCGGCTCTGGACAGTTGGCCATGCCGCTGGCACTTCTCCTCGCGGAAAATTACAGTCCGCTGCTTGATGGCTCGGCAAACGACTGGTCGGACTGCATGATGCATAAGGAGCTGGATTCTTGAGCAGACGGAACGGAAAGAACGGACAGGGACAGTCTCGGCAGGAACCTCAGGAGGACCTGCAGTTCGTCAATATCAGCGACGAAACACGGCGGCGTTACCTCAATTACGCCATGTCGGTGATCATGTCGCGCGCTCTGCCGGACGTGCGCGATGGTCTCAAACCCGTGCAGCGTCGCATCATGTACGTGATGTCGAACGAGCTTCGGCTGTCTCCCGACGCCAAGTTCGTTAAGTGTGCGCGCATCGTGGGCGACACCATCGGTAAGTTTCATCCGCACGGTGACATGGCCGTGTACGATGCGCTGGTGCGACTCGCTCAGGACTTCACCTATCGGGAAACGCTGGTACATGGGCAGGGGAACTTCGGCAACATCATGGGGCTGCCCGCCGCCGCCTCGCGCTATACCGAAGCCAAACTGACCGCCATTGCCGAACGGCTGATGTCGGAACTGCGGTACGATACCGTCGACATGCGGCCCACCTACGACGGCACTCGCAACGAGCCGGTCGTGCTCCCCGCCCAGTTCCCGAACCTGCTCGTGAACGGGTCACAGGGCATTGCCGTGGGAATGGCGACGAACATGCCGCCTCACAACCTGGACGAAGTCATTCGTGGCTGCATCCAGATGATTCAGAATCCCGAGGCCTCGACAGCGCAGGTGATGCGGTCCATCAAGGGGCCAGACTTCCCTCTGGGAGGGCGCATCGTTACGGACCGTGAAGAGCTCAAGCAGATCTACGAAGAGGGACGCGGCAGCATCAAAGTTCGCGGAGAGTGGAAGTTTGACGAGGAAAACGGCAAACCTGTCCGCAGCCGGATCGTCATTCACTCGATTCCCTATGGCGTTGAAACCGGTCCACTACTGAATGCACTCGGAGAAGTCCGCGACTCCCGCAAGTTGCCGCAACTGCTCGATCTGGCCGACGAGTCCGACGAAAACAGCGGTCTGCGGATTGTGCTGCACATCAAACAGGGGGCCGACGCCGAGACCGTCATGGCGTACCTGTACAAGCACACGCGGTTGGAAGATAACTTCGCCTACAACGCCACCTGTCTCGTTCCTGACGAACACGGTGTGCTCGTTCCTCGACGTTGCGGACTGGCGGAAATCCTCAAGCACTTCCTGGACTTCCGCCTGATCACGGTGCGGCGGCGATTTGAATACCTGCTGGCTCAGCTCGAAAAACGCATTCACATTCTGCAAGGCTTTGCCATCATTTTTGATGGACTCGACAAGGCGCTCAAAATCATCCGGGCCAGCAGTGGCAAGCAGGATGCCGCTGTCAAACTGATGAAGGCCTTCCCGCTGGATGAAGTCCAGACCGACGCGATTCTCGACCTGGCGCTGTACCGCATCTCCTCGCTCGAAATCGATCGCATTCTGGAAGAGCTGCGAGAAAAGGAAGCCGAAGCGTCTCGCATTCGCAAGATTTTGAAGTCCAAGCAAAAACTGTGGGCCGAAGTGCAGGGCGAACTGGAAGGAATTCAAAAGGCCTTCAAGAGTGCCCGCCGCACGGAACTGGGGTCGAGTGAAGAGATCACCGAATTCGACCCGCAGGCTTACATCGTACGGGAGAACACAAATGTTGTGGCGACCAGCGAAGGCTGGATTCGACGGCTCGGCAAGATTTCTTCGGTCGACAAGCTCCGGGTTCGAGAAGGCGAGGAAATCTCGATCGTCCTCCCCTGCACGACACTCGATAACGTGATCTTCTTTTGCAGTGACGGAACCGCCTATACGCTCCCCGTCGATCAGATCCCGCCATCAACCGGATATGGTGAGCCGCTTTCCAAGCATGTGAAGCTCAGCGATGGGGCAACGATTGTCGGAGCCATTACCACTGATGTGCGGTTCACGCCCGAGGATACAGAGGTTGAAGATGCTCCTCCTGCTCCGTATCTGATGATCGCCACTTCGGATGGACAGGTGATGCGGCTGAGCCTCAGCCTGTTCCGCCTGCCATCAACCAAGTCGGGACGGCGCTACTGCCGCACGGCGAAAGGGGCCAAGGTGGTGCATGTCGAGTTGATGAATGACGAAGACACAATGTTCCTCATCTCCCGACAGGCGCGACTCATTCACTTTGGTGTAACGGATGTTCCTGTATTGAACGGTCCGGGCAAGGGGGTTCGCGGCCTGAAACTGGTCGAACCGGACGATGTCGTGCTCGGAGCCCGCCGTCTGACCCGTCCCAGTGATGTGCTCAAGGTGGTCAACGAAAATGACAAGGAACTGAGCTTCGGACAGATGAAGTACACAGTCACGTCGCGTGGCGGCAAGGGAGTCAAGACCAGCCAGCGTACGAGTATTGAACGGATCATTCGTCCGGAGATTGAAGTCGTCGACTTCAGCGGCGTGGGTGACGAGTAACGCCCATCAGCCGAAGATCTCTGTCACCGGGCGGCCGTTCGCAATAGGAAGCGGACGGTCCAGGTTGTCGCGCATCTCGGTGTGCGGGTCGATGCCCATTGCGTAGTACAATGTCGCGGCCAGATCTCCCACCGTGACAGGATCAAGATCGGGAACCGCGCCGTGACGATCGGACGCCCCGTACACGGCGCCTCCGCGGACACCGCCGCCAGCCAGCAAGGCGGTGTAGCACTTCGGCCAGTGATCCCGGCTGATATTGGCGTTGATCTTTGGCGTCCGTCCGAACTCACCGACCCACAACACCAGTGTTTCGTCGAGCAGTCCGCGGCTTTCCAGGTCGGTGAGCAGCGTTGGCAACGTCCGATCGGTTTGAGGGAAGTGCCACTCGGGGAGGATTTCGTACATTCGGGTATCGTCAAACCCGTGCGTGTCCCACCCGCCTGAGGTCTTGCTCCGCCCGCCGATGCTCGGAGCAAAGTAAGCCGTGACGAACTTGACGCCCGACTCCACAAGCCG
>JAGQPW010000024.1:40708-47476 GCA_020426515.1 Planctomycetaceae bacterium
CGGGCCAGCAGACAGCTTTGTCCGTAGGTCGTGCGGCCATAGGCCTCGCGGATTTCGTTTGGCTCCTGCGACAGATCAAACGCCTCGCGGACCTTGGTGGAGTTGAGCATGCTGAGGGCCCGATCATAGTACGCGCTCAATCCCTGAGCGGCCGGCGATTCATCGAGCGCCCGGGCCTGTTGATTGATCAGCTGCTGCAGTTCACGACGGTCATTCAGCCGACCCATCGAGACGTTGCTCGGGAGACTCAGTTGCGGGAGTCGAAAGTCCGGAAGGTTCGGGTCATTGGAAATGAACAGCGGATCGTGAATCTTGCCGAGGAAGCTGGCCTGTTGTCCGGGTGTCACCGATCCGTCGGAAATGGTGTACGGAAACGATACGAATGTCGGCATCCCGTTATTGTTCGGAGCAACTTTGTCGACCACCGAACCGTATGCCGGAAGCAGGTCGAGCGATTCCCGCAATCTCTGATCATCAATCGGAGGCTGCATGCCGGTCAGCGCGGTATAGCCGGCGCTGTTGTGGTTGTTCATGGTGTGATGCACGCTGCGAATTTGCGCAACGTGATGCATCACTTTGGCCGTTTCCGGCAGATGTTCACAAATCCGCATGCCGGGAACCGAGGTCGGAATCGAGTCGTACAGCGAGCGGTATCCTTCCGGGGCATCGGGCTTCATGTCGAACGTGTCGACATGGCTGGGGCCGCCCCACTGAAAGAGGAAGATCACCGACTTGGCCCGTTTTGCAGGGGCATTGACTGTCTGAACATCGGCCGCCTGCAGCAGTCGTGGCATTGTCATGCCGAACAACCCTGCGCCTCCAATTCGCAAAATGTCGCGGCGGTGAATGCGGCTGGCGATGTCGCAGGCGGTAACGCTGGTCTGTGTCGGAGTGGTCATGAACGAACAACAAGGTAGAAAATGGAGAGGCGATGGTTTTGGCGGACGGGCTATCGTCGAAGCAGGAACTCGTTGGAATTCAGCACCGCCCAGGCAATGTCGGTCAAAGCGGCTCTGCGATTCTCGGCTTTGTCGACGTAGGCACCCAGCGACAGCCGCTCCTGCTCAGTTGGTGCACGAGTCAGCGCGGACCAGTACAGGCCATCCAGAAACTCGTCAAACGTCTGATCGCTGCTGACTGCCTGGGCGATGCGGTTGTCGTTCGCGGAAAGCGAGTGGGCAATCACCTCGCCACTTACCATTTCAAAGGTTTGTGCGAGTGTTGTTTCGTTGCTGCGTTCACATTCACAGCTTTGCAATCGATTCGGTCGACCAAACAGCTTCAGGAACTGATCTCCGACTTCCGGCTTGGCATAGCGAAACTCACCGTTCCTGACTCCGATCAGTTGAACGGCGCGGGTTCCCACATCATGTCCCCCAAAACGGACCGATGTTTCCAGTGCTCCGGTGATGGCATCGAGGGTCTGTTCGGCCGTCAGTCGACGTGGAATGCAATGTGAGAAACATCGCTCGTCGTCGGCGTTGGTGGCATTGGGGACCGACGACAATTGGTACGTGCGTGAGTTGAGGATCAGCCTCAGCAGGTGTTTTGAACTGAAGTTTCCGGCGATGAGTTCATTGGTCAGCAGTTGCAGTAGCTCGGGATTGACCGGGGGATTCGTATCGCGAAAGTCATCAATCGGGTCGACCACACCAAGGCCCATGACCTGATTCCAAAGTCGGTTCGCCTGCGTTGCAGCAAAACGCCGGTTCTCAGGGCTGCGAATCCAGTCCGCCAGTTGCTGCAGCCGGTCACTTTCGGCCGTTTCCTGGACATCGTTCTTCGCTTCGCCCAGGAAGCGCAATCCGGCGGGCTTTCCGGTCCGAACATTGGTGACTTCGCCTTCCGGCTTGATCTTCACGATCTGCTCACCAACAAATTCGTGCTTGTCGCTCTTGTCGCGCCGCTTGTTCTCGATGATTTCGTAGTCGATGCGGGCGAAGAAATTCGACCAGCCGTAGTAGTCATCCTGTGTCCAGCGGTCGAACGGATGATTGTGGCACTTGGCACAGGTCAGCCGGACCCCCAGCATCATCTGAGCCGTTGATTCGGCACGTTCTTCGGGAGTGCGAAGCGCGCGGAAGAAGTTGGTGGCCGGAACTTTGTATGTGCTGCCTCGTGCGGAGATCAGTTCGGCAGCCCATTCGTTGAGTGGCTTATCTGCCTCCACACATTCGCGAATCCATTCGTGATACGTCTTCAGGCCAGTGGCATCAAGAGTTTTCTCTTCGGCTCGCAACAGATCGGCCCAGCGCTGGGCCTGCTGATCCACAAACTCTTCGGAGGAGAGCAGCTCATCGATGACCGCGGCTCGCTTGTTGGGATCGCTTGAGGCCACAAACTCCCGGGCCTTGCTGACGGGAGGCAGCAGCCCGGTGAGGTCGAGATAGACTCGACGCAGGAACGTGGAGTCATCACTGACGGGGGATGGGTTCATCTTCAGCCGTTCCAGCTGCTGAAAGACGAGTTCATCAATACGGTTGGCCGGTTCAGGGGCGTCGAACACAAAGTTGGGACGATTGGCGATGAATTCCAGCCGAACCGGAGCCTGACGGTTCAGGTACCGCACCGAGATGGTCGTCAGTTCAGGCTTGTCGCAACTGGCCACTCCCTCCGGACTGACAGTTACCGCGATCGATGAGGACTCATACACAGCCAGTTGAGTGACATCGCGTGTGGTGTCGTTGCTGAAGTGGGCCGTCACCTTGAGGGGCACCGGTTCCGAGCCGGCCACAGTCGTCAGCTGCCGAGGCGAGACTTCCAGTTTGGTCAACCGTGGCAGGTCGGCTGGATCGTCTGGATGCCCGGCCTCGATCCAGCGTTTGAAAATATCGTACTCACGTGAGTCGAGAGCGAAACGCTTGCCCCCTTCGTGAGGAATCTGCATGGCTGGCTTTTGCAGCAGCAGGCTTGCCGCGGGTTCTACCGAGTTGATGCGGCGGCCCCTCAAGCCGTGCGTCAATTCCCGGTAGTCGCGTGAAGCATCCTGCCCACGCAGGGAGAGCTTAAGGCCTCCCTTCCCATTTTGATTTCCATGGCATGTGCCCTGATTGCAGCCGGAACGGGATAGTACGGCCATCACATCATGTCGAAATGATGGTGCAGCAGCCTCCGCCGAACCGGCGATCAGCAGCAGGGCAACAAGTCGCAATGCGGGCGAAGTCATGAGGCGGGAAGGATTTGGGAAGGAAAACGCGGGGAGGGATGCATCAGACAGTTTAGATGTTCGAGCACTCGAAGGCCAGAAGAAAAGACGGGATGTCCATCAGAACGAATGGACCATGAGGCCCGTCTCGTAGTGGTTTGATTCGTCGGGACAAACTGAACCTGCGCCTCGCTCCAGCTCAAACATTCGGGGCGCGCGGGGGCGATTGAAGATGTCGTGCGATCATGCGCCAACAACGTACGGCGCACCGCGGCATCGCTCCTCGACTCACTGGATGCAGCGCATGAGAGGCTGGGGAAACGTCCGCTGGCCACTTGCGGCGGGAACCTGTTGCGGCTGGAACTAGTTGAGAGCGGCTTCCACTGGCGGGATTTCGCGCGGGGTTTCATCGCGGTCGTCGGATTGAGAGGACCTCTTCCCACCGCCCCAGAGAAACCAGACCATCATCGCTTTGGCATCCATCATCAACGTGAACATGGTTGGCACCAAAAGCAGCGTGAACAGGGTGGAGACCAGCAGCCCCCCCAGCACCACGCTTCCCAGCCCACGGTACAGCTCACTTCCGGCACCCGGGAACATGACCAGTGGAAGCAAACCAAGCACCGTGGTAACGGTGGTCATGAAGATCGGACGGATACGGGTACGAACCGATTCGACAATGGCGTCTCGCGGCGTCCGCCCTTCTTCACGAATCAGAATGAGAGCCTGATCCACGATCAGAATCGGATTGTTCACCACCGTACCAATCAGAATCACAAAGCCCAGCATCGTCAGCACGTCCAGCGTCTGCACAATGGTGGGATCACCGGTACTGAATTGCAGCCAGTAATTGAGCAATGTCAGCCCCAGCACTCCCCCCACGGCACCGAGAGGCACGCTGAAAATGACCACCAGCGGATACAGCCACGATTCGAACAAAGCCGCCATCAACAGGTAGGTGATCAGCAGGGCGAGCAGCACGTTGAACTGAATCGATTCCCAGGTCTTGCGGAGTTTGTCCGCGGTTCCGGCGAGAACGATGCGGTAGCCTCCATTCAGTTCGCCACTTTGCCGCAGCGGGCTGATGATCTCTTCCTGAATGAGCTGCATTGCTGTTTCCAGCGGGATATTTGGCGGAGGAGAGACTTCAATCGTAATGGCCCGCTGGCGTTCACGGTGGTTCACCTGTTCGGGCCCACTGCTCATCTCGATGTCGGCCAGCGCTTCGAGCGGAATCAGCTGACCTACGGGAGTCGCAATCGGCAGGGCTCGCAAGGTTTGGATGTCCTTGGAGAAATCCATCTGGCCGGTAATAGTGAGATCGATCTTGTCTCCGCCCAGGTAGTAGTCGCTTGCATAGGCACCATCGATGAGGGCGTTGACCGAGTAACCCAGGTCGGCGGTTGAGACGCCCATCTGGGCGGCCTGCATCAGTTTGGGCCGAATGTGAACTTCCGGGCTGGACAAATCGAGACTGGGAACCGGACGGGCCTGTGTGCCCTGATCCGGAGGCAGAATCTGCAGCACCTGCCCAAAGATTCGCCCTCCCAGAGCGACGAGGCGATTCAGGTCCGGGCCGGAGATTTCAATATCCACGGTCCGTCCGGCGGTCAGTCCCTGTTCAAACAGGCTGGACTGCTTCCCCACAGCGATTGTTCCAGGAAGCTTCTGCCCGACTTTGAAGATCAACGGCACCAGTCGACCGGCCTTGAGTGGATCCTGAGCTCTCAATCCCACAAACACCGACCGTCCGCGAGCCACGAAAAAGAAGTCACCGATGGCCGGGAAGTCTTTGTCCTGCGCCTTCGGATCATCGGGGTCAATGTCCCAGTACGGACGCAATTCAGATTCCACCACTTCGCCCAGTTCCATCAATTTGTCGAGGTTATAGCCAGGCGGAGGAAGCAGAATTCCGAACACCAGATTGCGGTTTCCGGGCGGGAGATACTCGACCTTGGGAAACAGCTCGTAGGATCCCCAGACCGCCATGCCGGTCATAACAACAACCAATGCGATACGGCGAATGATGCCCCGTTGCAGCCAGTCGTTTAGGGAGGTCACAATACGAACAAATGCACGGGCGAAATACAGGATTGGCGCCAGAATGAGCTGGCTGCACCGATCCGAGAATCGTCGCAACCAGCCTTGGTGCTGCTCACCTGTTGGGAGCGGCTTCCCGTTGGGGTTGGGCTTGCCGTCCCGATCTGAGTCGCCGTTCCCGGAGTGAAACAGCCGTGATGCCGCAGTGGGGATCACGGTCATCGAGACCAGCATGGAGAGGCCGACCGCGCCGCTGATAGCCAGGGCAATGTCCCGGAACAACTGCCCCGCTTCTTCCTGCACGAAGACAATCGGAAGGAACACGGCAATGGTTGTCAGGGTGGAGGACAGAATGGCTCCCCACACTTCTTGCGTACCCTTGACCGCAGCCACAAACGGACGTTCGTGCAGCGTGTCGTAGCGGCGGTAAATGTTTTCCAGCACCACCACGGCATTATCCACGAGCATTCCGACGGCGAATGCGAGACCGGCCAGACTGATCACATTGAGTGACCGACCGAGCATTTGCAGAATCAGGAAAGTGCCGATCACGCTGATTGGAATCGCCAGTCCGACCACCAGAGCTCCACGGGCGAACCAGAAGCCGACGATAATGATCAGCGCCAGAGTGACGACGAAGAACCACGGGGAGACATACGCGGCAGCCACGGCGCTGGCCAGAATGAGCGGGATGGCAATGAGCGTGCGCACGCTCAGGTGCAGAAACAGCATCAGCACCGCCATCGTCAATGCACCGCCGATGAAGATGTTCTGCTGCACCAGATTAACAGACGAGTAAATGTACTCGGTCTCGTCGTATACTTGCGTGAGCACCAGGCCACGCGGCGTGAGGGTGTCGCGATTGAGTTCCTCGGCCACTGCCTTCAGTCCATCCATCACATCGAGCACGTTGGCCCCGGTCTGCCGCAGCGCGTTGACGGCAATGCTCGACTCACCAAAGCGTCGCACCAGCCCATCCGGCTTCTTGAATCCGAATCGGACTTCGGCGACATCGCGAACGTACACCGGGCCTCCGGCGGACACGGTGAGCAGTTGCTGTTCAACCTGTGCCGGAGACCGGAACTGTCCCATCGTGCGAACGACCCAGCGGCGCTTCGTTTCCCAGAAATCTCCCGCCGAAACATCTTCGTTTTGTGCCCGGAGTACGCGGCGAACATCGTCAATCGTCAGGTTACGTGCTGCCAGCGCTTCCGGATCGACCACCACCTGCAGCTCGTCTTCCAGACCCCCAATCACATTCGACTGAGAGACTCCGGAAACTCGTTCAAACGCAGCTTCGATTTCATCTTCCGCGAACCGTCGCAGCTTGGTGACATCAAGATCAGGAGGGGGAAGCAGGCTGCTGACTTCGGGATGATCCTGGGCCAGCTTGCGCAGTCGCAACATGGCCAACCCCTGGTTGGACGCGGCGTTGATCTTGTCGAGTTCGTCACGCAACTCCGGGTACATCTTGGCCATTTCCTCAACCTGTTCAGATGAGGGGCGTTTGGCACTCAGAATGAACCAGGCAATGGGACGGTCGGAGGCGTTCGAGGTGCTGATAACAGGCCGCTTCGCGTCTT
>JAGQPW010000250.1 GCA_020426515.1 Planctomycetaceae bacterium
GGCATGATCGCAGGACCACAAGCCACCGTGGCACTGCAAAGGTTGTCGCACATCACCCGGTTGCTGAATGGGTCGTAGGTGTACGTGAACCGGGAGATCACCGAGTTGTTCGACTCCAGGTTGCTCACCACCAGCGGCTGACCCGCCGCATCGTACGCGGTCACCGTTCGCGTCTCGTTGTCCAGCTGCTTCTCGATCTCCCGACCCGATGGGCCATGCATGAACGTCGTGACTTGCTGGCTCGACATGCGCTGACTCCCCATGTGCATTGCCATTCACTGTCCATCGGCGGGTTGACTCCTCTGTGACCCGACCCGGCAAAACAACCTCCATGGCCTGACGGCCCCCAACGGTTGCGGAGCAACCGGGGCCAACTCGCGAGCAATAAATGAACTTCATTCGCAAGTACGAAGCGCCGACCACGCTGCCTCGGAAAAACGCTCCTCGGTCCATGCGTGATCCACGAACCATCGGAGGCTTGTTGCAATCCACCACCCTGAATCCTCGTCGAACTCATCTGCAGGATTCGTGGCGTTGTAAGTCACCTTTGCCACAAGTTCTGCGAGAAACACAATTGATGCGAGCAACTCTTCATCCTTGGTAAGCCCAGAGCCTCGTCGATTCTCGTCCAATTGCAACGTCATCTGCCGCAACGAAGAAAACACCGGGCGAATACACTTCCACATGGATTCGTTTCCGGCGATGGCCAGTACTTGGCTGAATAGCGGCGATTGAACTCCGCTCTCTTCGAGAACGAGTTTCAGGATTCTCCCTGCCCACCTTGGCCGCACGCTGTTCGGCAGATTTTCGTATATGAGCTTTCCTGCCTCCCAAGATTCCCCCTTGTCCCAACATTGGGCGGCTTGCTTCAAGTGGTTTTCATCCTTTTGAGGCATCTCGGCTTGGGTCATTAACACGTTACCTCATCACTAGTCAGGAGTAAACCGAATATAGGGCGGCTCCGTGGCACGACCACCAGGACTGTCGGGATTTGTACTCCACCTCTTTCCAGCCGTTCCAGCGTTGTTACCTACTCCTCGAAGTTCCGCAATCAGTGCTTCGGCTTCTGGGTGTGCAGCGTCAATACGAAAATCAATGTCACTTCGAGTACCTGGTCCTTTCCCAGCAGGTAAGTTGGTTCCCACATTTCGACCTTGATTGGCAGCGCGGCTACCAACGACGTCAATTGCTGTGTTGTATTTATTAGCAATTGCCTGAATCTCGGCCGCTTCACTTGCAGTGATGGAGTTAGCCGGTAAGGAGTCTAATGGCTGCCCTTTCGCATCAATTATTTTCGGGCCGCGCAGACTGATCGGCTTTAGCCCCCGTCCAATCCGCTTCACGGCGGGTTTGACCCCGAACAGCAGCGGGAGATCCTTGCCTGCCTTCACCAGGACATCGGCCAGTAACTCCGCGGCACTCTCCAACTCGGCACGTGTTGTCGCGTTTTCCAACTGCTGCGACAGCTCGTACAGCATGCGCGTGACAGTATACGCTTCGGTACCAAGAGCGGCCAGCAGCAATCCCGCCAGGAACAGTTCCCCGGCAACGCAGGCTGGGGGCACCCGCTGATTGGGTGTCAATCATTGAATAGCAATTCCGGCAGCGAAGCAACCTGCAGCGGAAAGGTGGCACCTCCATTCGGCTCACTTAGAAACACGACATGAAAAGGAACTGCGGGACGATCCCACTCCTCGCCAACACTGATTGGATGGCACCACTCTTTGCACACCCGATCAAGCAGCGCCATCAGCCACGTCAATTCCGATGGCGGTTCATCCCTGAGGAGTAGACACGCATTAGCAACGACAATCACGTATCCGGCAGATTGAATCCATGATAAATCCGTTAAGCATTCCTCTAGAGCAGCTGAGTTGCGACCATAATAATCCGGAAATTTGAGTGAGTCGCCAAACTCCTCGAATACACCATCCAGCGAAGTCATGTTGCGTCCATCTAGGCAGAAAATGGAGAACCCTTCTTTGCAGGAATGTTCGATCATATTATGCACGTCGGACACGCTTATGGTTGTCTTCACAAGCCAGGGAGGAAGTGGTTGGCATATTGTCGATCGATTGTTTCTCATGGCAACTCAGTGAAAGTTCTGTAGTGGTTGTTGGTGAAATAGGATCTTCCATCACTTCCAATAACAATCCGTTCCGCCCCTCGATTCACTCCCTTCTGATAGGGATTCACGTCAAACTCTCGGTACGTGATCGGTTTTCCTGCGGAGTCAGATTTCGGCAAAACCTGTCCCCCTCCCCGCCCATCATTGGCGAATGTTGCGCCGCCTTTATAGCCCTTCGGCGCGGCATTGGTTTGCCGAATTGTGTTCAGCGTATCCGTGGCTTTTTGCGGGATGCTTGACTTTGGGACATTCAGGTTTGGGAAGTTCTTGATGCGTCTCCGGATACTTCGGAGTTGCGGGAGTCCAGGAAACCTTGAGGGGCGAGGGCCGGTCCCCCTTGGTGGTGACGCGTGGGGCCTCGGTGCTGGAGACCTCAGGGAAGGACACGAAATGTAGATGCCGCTCAATAGATTCGAAGCGTGCCCGCCAACGTACGACACTCTGTCCCAGTAGGCAAGGTCATCATGCCCGTAATGCTTGAGGACCTCCTGCCGCCAGTGGAATTGTCCATGTTCATTGAGATCATCGTAATTTCCCCATTTTTTCTGCATGCACGCCTGCCAATCCATCTCGGCAATCGCGTCGGGACTGGCGGGGTTGAGTTCTCCATACTGGGATGGTTCCTCGGGTTTGATCTGCCGAATTGAGCGGCCGTTCACAAACGCCCACTCAAGGGCGTTCTTTTTGGTTTCGAGCTGATTTCGACGTGTTTCAACGGCATCGCGCGCTCCTTGCGTCACAACGGGCGAGAAGCTGCTGGGAAGTGCTGCGAGTTCGGCGATCGTTTCATTGTAGAGAGCGATCGCCTCCTCATTTGTCAGGGTGACGGCGCCTTTGACAGTGAACATGCCCTGCACACGTGCCTGATCACGCTCGGGAATTGCAGGGCTGTTCGGGTCCGGTAATGGATAGGCGTAGTCGTCGCCAATAACGACTCCGATAGCGGGGTTGGATAGATCGAACGGGCTGTCCGCCCCCTTGGCTGCAGCCAGAGTCGGACCAACGAAGGATCGGCTGATCTCCTCCAGTCCACTCGGATCCACCGCATTCACCGGGTTATTCCCGACGTACTCATACAACCCGGTGGTGCCGCTGGCGAACCCGATCGGGTCTTCCGAGGTGAACCGGTTTTGATCAGGGCCGTACTGGCGCCAGCGGATGCTGATTTGCCCGGTCTCCTCATCGAAGTAGTACCCCAGTTCGCCCACGAACGTGAACTTGTTGGCCGTGCTGCCGGTCTGCGCCACGAGCTTGCCGAACGCGTCGTACACGTACTCATCGGTCTTCGTCTGCGTGGCATCGGTCAGGGATTCGGTGCTCCCCAGTGCATCGAAGTGGTAGAACGTCGACTCGGAGTCCTGGTGCTGGCTCACCAGCTGGCCGTACGGC
>JAGQPW010000251.1 GCA_020426515.1 Planctomycetaceae bacterium
TACTGGGACGTCGCGGATGCTGAGGCGAAGACCGACAGCGAAACCGGGGCCAACAAGCTGATCGGTAAGACGGTCGCGGCTGCCGGTGACAATGACGCGGAGGTTCGCGTCCGGATGTCGCAGTAATGGGTGACCTGCTGGCTCAGGGAGCCGCGTGGCTGGAGCAGCAGCGGACCCGGCACCTGGCGACGACCGTCACCTATGTGCGCGGTGCGTCGACCGTGGAAGTGCTGGCCACGATCGGTCGGACGAAGTTCGAAGTCGATGACGGCCATGTGGTCCGGGTTGAGTTCACCGACCGGGACTTTCTGATCCTGGTCGCGGACCTGATCCTCGCTGGCCAGACCACGGAACCGCAGCGTGGGGACCTGATCCGCGAGGGACCGCGGGAGTTTGAAGTGCTGGAGTGGCGGTACTCCGATCCCTACCGCCAGACGTTTCGGATCACAACAAAGGCTGTCGGCTGAAGACCGTAGGCTGAAGGGATGTGATCCATTTCTTTCCTTCAGCTTACAGCCTTCAGTCTCAAGCCTATGACGATGCCGCTGATCACGCAGGTTGCTGAGGCTGTCATTACCGAACTGAATGGGGCGACGTTCAGCCTTCCGTTCACGGCGGTGCGGTCCTACCTGCCCCGGTCGGAACTGGCGGAACTGAAGACATTGAAGGTCACGGTTGTCCCGAGTGGCCTGTCGGTCGTCACCGCTTCACGCGGTCAGACACAGCAGGATGTGGCGATCGATATCGCTGTCCAGCAGAAGCTGACCGGCGAAAACAACGCGGACCTCGACCCGCTGCTGGCGCTTGCCGAGGAGATTGCTGCTCACTTTCGCGGCCAGCGGCTGACTTCGTTTCCGAATGCCATCTGGGTGAAGGCCGAGTTCAAGACGATCTATGCACCCGACCACATCGACCAGCTGCGGACGTTCACGAGCGTGGTCACGCTGACGTTTCGAGTGATTGAGTAACTAGAGTTGGGCATAAGCATCTGGTCTGATCGGCAAGGCTTCAATGAAGCTTGTTACCCCATCACTGGTCTCCAGCATCGAGTCAAGTGCAGCCGCTTCCTGAAGGTACTCGACAATAGACGGTGAATAACCGTTTCCACGAATGACTCGGTCTTTTGGACGAACAGATGTAACAGCCTCATTCTCGCGAATGTCTGGCGGTGGCGTAACAACCACTTTGATCCGTTCCTTATATCGATCAACAATTCCTCTCCAGTTCGCCTTGTCGGAAAAGATTGGATCTCCGTACTCCTTACGAGTTTTTCGAGTCATCTTGGTGTAGTCAACGGCAAAGACCACAGTGCGAACATTCGACTCCAGAGCATGCATTAAGACAGCATGGCGAGTAAAGCCAGCAACTGGACACGGAGCAAAAGGACCTTCATCCGCAATCAAACCATTTACTGACGAGATAACGACTGTCGCCCCAGGCTTTCGCTGAATCGCTTCTTCATACGCTACTTTGGTCGACTCTCCAATGAACCCGCGGCCACACCCTCCAAGGTCGGAATCCATCTCTCCGCCGATAACGCTAACACCAATGGCGTTTGACCGGAGTACAGGATTCTCGAGTAACTCGCGGATTAGTGCTCCGTTTGAACTGATCACTCGAAGTTTCTTCCGACGTCCAAGACAACAAAGGGCGACCCAGAAGGCACTTGTCCCCTCAGGAATGACAATGTGGTCCCCGTCATGCACGATGGAATTTGCTACAAAGTTTCCACAAAGCCGCTTTTCTTCGGCCTGTTCGTAAAGCCTCTTTCCAAATGGCTTCGGTTCGGCCGGGCTCAGGCCGAAGTCAGAAATCGGCTGGCAGTTTTCGACATGCCAATCGTGCCAACGTTTCACAAGATCATCGAAGTCTTTGCAGTCACTACGCAGCAAAACCCTCTCGATAATCTCTGAATCAGCCTTCAGAATATCTCCAAACGGAATTGGTCGAACTTCATCAAGAAGTTCAACCTCCTGTTCTCGAATCGATGGTTCTAAGAATCCATCGCGGCTGGTTGTGCCGCGAATACTCTTCACGGATCGCCAATTGAGAAGCATGTACTCGTCTTTGGTCAACCAGTGTTGCCGAACGAGAAATGGGGGAAACTTCATCTGGCGGCCTCCTTGATCAACCGTCTGAACAAATTGTCGCTCCAACGAATCAATATGTGCTTATGATATGAGGCAGTGGCAAGTTGTCAATAAAAAAGTGCATCGAGGCTGCCATTTAATAGCGCTATCACTTTTACGGCAGGAGGTGTGATTGATCGGAGTCCGCCTCTCGCAGGCGAAGCGGCTGTTTTTTGATCGGCAGAAAGTCCTGTCGAAGGTCAGCCGGGCCGAGCGACGGGTGCTGTCCCGGTTCGGAGCCTATGTCCGGCAGGAGGCCCGGCAGCGGATTCGCCGCCGCAAGCGGGTCTCCCGACCGGATGAGTCCCCCACGAACCAGACCGGGCTGCTCAAGCGGCACATCTATTTCGTGTTCGATCCCGATTGCCGTTCGGTCGTGATTGGTCCCGCCCGGATGACTACCGGGAGCGAGGCCCCCGCCACGCTGGAGTACGGCGGCCAGGCCGTCGTCGCTACCTCCGCTGG
The DNA here is from genome assembly GCA_020426515.1 of Planctomycetaceae bacterium. Classification (GTDB taxonomy): domain Bacteria; phylum Planctomycetota; class Planctomycetia; order Planctomycetales; family Planctomycetaceae; genus JACKHO01. The sequence continues at coordinate 2,595 of JAGQPW010000251.1, forward strand.
CCAGCCGGTGCGCGTGGCCATCGAGGAACGCCCCTACATGGGACCGGCATTTCGCCAGGAGTTGCCCAAAGTCCCCGCCTTGTGGCGGGATTCTGTTCGCTGACGAGGAGTCTTATGGCTGCATTACCTCCCAATTCTGAACCGCTGCATGCGCTGGGCATGAACGGCAACGGCTATGTCGTCATCCCCAAATGGTTTATCTCGTTTCTGAGTTTCACGGTCTCGGTGATTTTCGTCGGGGCCGTCCTCTGGGCCTGGCAGATGAGTTCGGACGTGGCCGCAATCAAGGCGGAGGTCCGGGCCCAGAACGAACTGCGTGGTGCGGAACTCGAAGACATTCGGCGCCGGCTGGCCCGGCACGACGACCTGTTGGACAGGCTCCAGACCTCGGGCTTCGGGCTTCAGGAAAGAAGGGAGGCTCGATGACAGTTGTGACGATGCAACATTTCCCGGAGCCTGACGCCTGGAGCCTGAAGTCTACCTTTCAGCCTCTCGACATCGCCGCCTGCTACGGAACTGGACTGACCGCGCAGACTATCCGCTATGGCACCGCCTCGCTGCTCGCTCCGCCGCGACTGCGAATAGGACCATCGCACGTCGCCGTGTTGTGTGAATTCCGTGGCAGCATGGTCTGGGTGGAATCGACCACGCTGTGTCCGCACCCCTGCGTGATTCTCGGCTACCAGGTCGATGGCTGTCAGGCTCACCTGCCGGAAGACCGTGTGCGGGACTACCTCGCCAGCGGGGGGCATGTGGATCTGTATCGGCTGTCGCCCATCGAAAAACTCTCGCAGTCCGAGACCGAATTGCTGACGACGATCCTGGTCCGGCACTTCATTGGCCAGCGGGTGACCTACGACCTGGGCGGTGCGCTGGTCTCCGGCTCCCG
>JAGQPW010000252.1 GCA_020426515.1 Planctomycetaceae bacterium
CACTCGACATTGACGACTTCATCGGTATCCAGTTCACAACGGCACCCGACGGCAAGGTGTACCAGTTGCCGGACCAGCAATTCGCAAACCTCTACTGGTTTAGGTACGATTGGTTCACCGATCCGAAAAACATGGATGACTTCAAGGCCGAATATGGCTACGATCTTGGTGTCCCCGTGAATTGGTCGGCCTATGAGGACATCGCCGAGTTCTTCACCGGCCGAGACTTGAGCCACCTCGGTGTCGAGGGCGAAGTCTACGGCCACATGGACTACGGCAAGAAGGACCCCAGCTTGGGCTGGCGATATACCGACGCCTGGATGTCGATGGCCGGCATGGGCGACAAGGGTGAGCCGAACGGTTTGCCGGTCGACGAATGGGGCATCCGGGTGGACGAGAACTCGCGACCGGTAGGCTCCTGCGTCGATCGTGGCGGCGCGACCAACGATCCGTCGGCTGTCTACGCGGTGTCAAAGGCCATCGAATGGTTGGAAAAATACGCCCCCCCCGCCGCGGCCGGGATGACGTGGGCCGAGTCCGGGCCGATCCCGGCCCAGGGCAACATCGCCCAGCAGATGTTCATGTATACGGCGTTCACGCCGACACCGCCGGGACCGACCTTCAACGAGGACGGAACGCCGAAATGGCGTCTGGCACCCAGCCCGCACGGGGTTTACTGGGAGGAAGGGACCAAGATCGGCTACCAAGACGTGGGATCTTGGACAATCATGAACTCGACGCCGGTCGATCGTGCGAAGGCCGCGTGGCTATATGCGCAGTTCACGGTCTCGAAGGCTGTGGACACGAAGAAGTCGCACGAAGGTCTCACCTTCATCCGCGAATCGACGATCAACCACGAGAGCTTCACCGAGCGCGCTCCGGAACTCGGCGGGTTGGTCGAATTCTACCGCTCGCCCGACCGGGTGCGCTGGTCGCCGACCGGGACCAACGTTCCGGACTATCCCAAGCTGGCACAGCTCTGGTGGCAGAACATCGGCGACGCGATGTCCGGCGCGAAGTCGGTGCAGGAGGCCCTCGACGCGCTCTGCGAGCAGCAGGAGGATGTGCTTGAGCGGCTCGAGCGTGCGGGCGTCCAGGGCGATATCGGCCCGAAGCTGAACGACGAGCAGGATCCTGAGCAGTGGTTGTCCGAGCCGGGCGCGCCCAAGGCCAAACTCGAGAACGAGGACGAGGAGCCGATCACGATCAGCTATGACGAGCTGATCCAGAGTTGGCAGTAGACCTGCTCCTGAGACGGGGCTTTTAGCCCCGTCTCCCGCCACTCCTAGACGCCCGCGAGACCTCCCATATCGACTTGTGGGAGGACTCAAAGCGCTTAATGAGGCAAGCGAGATACCATGAGATACGTGCTCGCTATCGACCAGGGCACGACATCCAGCCGCGCGATACTCTTTGATGAGGCGATGCAGGTGGCAGCCGTCGCTCAGCAGGAGTTTCCGCAGATCTTCCCGCGGTCCGGGTGGGTCGAACACGACCCGGCAAATATCTGGTCAACCGTCGCAAGCACTTGCCGAGAAGTCATCGAGCGGGTTGGGATCGACGCCGCTAGCATCGTTTCGATCGGTATCACCAATCAACGCGAGACGACGCTGGTCTGGGACGCCGCGACTGGCAAGCCTGTTCACAACGCCATCGTATGGCAGGATCGAAGGACTGCGGAGAGGTGCGCTGCACTGCGCGGTGAGGGTCTCGAACCTCAGGTCACGGCAAGGACGGGCTTGATCCTGGATCCGTACTTCTCCGGAACCAAGCTGGCTTGGGTGTTGTCCAACGTCGAAGGGGCGCGTGCCGCAGCCGAGGCCGGCCGGCTTCGGTTTGGCACCGTTGACAGCTATCTCATATGGCAGATGACGGGCGGTAGTGTTCACGCCACGGATGCCACGAATGCGTCCAGGACGATGCTCTTCAATATCCGGGAGGGCGTTTGGGACGCCGAGATTTGCGAGCTGCTGGGAATCCCTCTCTCGATGCTGCCAGAAGTGAGGGACAGTTCCGCGGATTTCGGTGAAAGCACCCCCGATCTATTTGGGCGCGCGATCCCGATCTATGGAGTGGCCGGCGACCAACAAGCGGCAACCATTGGCCAAGCCTGCTTCAATCGGGGGATGATCAAGTCGACATATGGAACCGGATGCTTCGCTTTGCTGAACACCGGGGAGAAGGTGGTCAGCAGTGGCCACCGGCTCCTCAGCACTATCGCGTACCAACTCGAGGGTAAACCAACTTACGCACTCGAGGGCTCGATCTTCATGGCGGGCGCCGTGGTGCAGTGGCTGCGCGATGGCCTGAAGATAATCCGCAACGCCTCTGAAACCGGAACGTTGGCCGCACAGGCCGATTCATCGCAGCCGATCTACCTCGTTCCTGCTTTCACTGGCCTTGGCGCGCCCTACTGGGACGCAGATTGTCGCGGCGCTGTTTTCGGGCTCACGCGAAATACGGGACCCGCCGAGTTGGTCCGTGCGGCGCTGGAGAGCGTCGGTTTCCAGACTCGAGACCTCATTGAGATCATGGCGGCTGACTGGGAGGACGATGACGCCGGCAGGGTGTTGCGGGTGGATGGCGGTATGGCAGTGTCGGACTGGGCCATGCAGTTCCTGTCCGACGTTCTCGGGGCTCCCGTTGATCGGCCCAGGGTCGTAGAGACCACGGCCCTAGGCGCTGCGTGGCTTGCAGGCATGCGAGCCAGTCTCTTTCCGAATGCCGACGAGTTCTCGGCTATGTGGCGCTTGGAACGGAGGTTCGAACCGATGATGGAACCGGAATGCCGGCATGCTCGATATGCGGGCTGGAAAGACGCCGTTCGGAGAACTTTGAGCCATACGGACGAACTTCCCTTCGACAGCTGATCCTGGGACAAGCGGACATGGCTTGTGGGCGAACAGCGTAGGAAATGAAGCCGCTGACCGGCCTCCGCCGACGTGCAGGCGTCTGCCTTGGTACTGAGGATTTTCCAGGTCGATGGCCGCGAACGCGAGGAGGGACCGATGCTTGTGGCGATGCGCACGATTCTCGATCACGCTGCCGAACGGGGCTACGGCATGCCTGCGTTCAACATCACCAATCTCGAGACGCTTCAGGGTGTGATGCAGGCCGCCGCGGCGACGCAGAGCCCGGTGATTCTGCAGGCGACGCGTAGCGCCCGCAGCTACATGGGCGATGTCGCATTGAAGCACCTTTTGCATGCCGCCCTCGAAACCTGGCCGGACATCCCAGTCGCCATGCATCAGGACCACGGCAACAGTCTGGCGACCTGCCAAAGTGCTATTGACCTGGGCTTCTCCTCAGTGATGATGGACGGCTCGCTGGAGGAGGACGGCAAGACCCCCGCCTCCTACGACTACAACGCCAGCGTCACCGCCGCCGCGGCCAGAGCCGCCCACGCGGTGGGCGTGTCGGTGGAGGGCGAAATTGGCTGCCTCGGCTCGCTGGAGACCGGCGGCGGCGAAGCC
>JAGQPW010000253.1 GCA_020426515.1 Planctomycetaceae bacterium
TCCCGGCCGTTGGGGTACGTCAGCAGCGTGGGCCGGATGGTGTTGTCCGCACCACTGGCATAGTCATACTCCACCCGCGGTGTCGTCGATGTGTTCACGCTCCCCCCAGTGGCCTGGTACTCGGTGATCAACTGACCGAACCCATTGTACGCGAACTGCACCGCGTTCAACACCGTTCCGCTGCCGACCGCGGGGTTATCATAACTGGAGACACTCTCCACCAGCCCCCGCGCATCGTACGTCCGGCCGATCCGCCGCACCGTGCCATCGACTCCGGACCCCAGCGCTGTGGCCCGGTCCTGTGTCACCCGGCCCAGCGCATCGTAGGCGTACGTGTGTTCCGTCCCTCCCTGGTCGGTCACCACCAGCACCTGCTGCTGACGGTTATACGTGTACGTGATCTGATCGCTGCCGCCACTGGAGTCCGGATAGATCTCACCCACCTTCAGTCACGTGCATTGAAATTCTGCCCGGATCGTTCCATCTGGCTCTGAAACCACATACACCGCACCACCACTGACCATGTCAAAATCCTGGTAATTGTCGGAGGTGACAGGCGCGGGATGGTTGACCCAGGGAAACGGGACTCGGGTGGACGGTCCAGTTGAGTGCAACTGACAGATGAGCGTCTCTTTGGCAGGTTCACCTTGCTGGTAATGCAAGCTCCCACCGATTTTGGTAGCATTCATAAACGACCGTCCACGGTAAACGCCGGTTTCCGGCTCCGTAATGCGACAAAGATGTCCAAAGCAGTTGAGAAATGGACTTGCCCCCGGCGGGACATCATTGGGAGCCACCAAGTCTTCTTGGCCGAGTGAGTACCATTCCAATTCAATCTCTCCGCTGAACGTGTCATCCTCGACGAAAATCAGCAACACGTCACTAGGCAACTCGGGGACCAGATCCTTCGAATCAATGAAACAGAATTGCCCCAAAAACAGCATTGGTGTTCCCGCTTCAGGGCAAAAACCAACATCGCTCTCGGTTTGAGGGCCCTTGCAGAGCGGCCATGAAACACCGGCGGGGCGATAGGGTGTGCCTCCAATCTTCATGGCATGGCGTTCAACAGGCTCGCCCAACTCGAACATAAAGACATCGGCCAGTGGCCCAGCTTCATTCCGCTGCCGCCGTACTTGCTCAATGACTGCCAGATCGAACGGGCCACAGACTCCCCGGACAATACTTTCCATGGCTCGGTTATCGCCATGCACAACTTGATCCAGCGGGAACATCTTCACGCACTCATCCAAGTTGACTTTGTAAGGGTAGTGCACCTGATCAACCTTTCATCTAACGGAAAAGACTCTATTGAAGGATATTCATGCTGAGCCCAAGATGTTGTTTTAGGCACCTCTCTTCGGGTCCCTCAGGGCCGAAGTGACATCGATCGACAATATTCCAATTGCGGCGCCAGCAGTGTATTCAACGCCGGTTGCAACTCCTTCTGCGAACCAAACAACACCAGCTGCCGCTGCAGCCCACCAAGGCGGGTTTAGGTCAACAGGTGGTGGTGTTGGCATGCTCTTTGGTTGCAATTGTAAAATGGATGCTTCATTGGCGGGGACAAGTACAGGCAACTCACCACGAATTGATACGCAAACTCTGGCGCCGTCAGGGGGTGGGCCGCCACCACAGAGGATGTTGTTGATCAGATCTTTCAGGCCAGTTTTGGGTGGCGTTTTCTTTTCGTACACTTTGAATGTAGGAAACGGTGCTGGCCCGGTCTTTCCGTGATAACGCTGGTGAACGTCGTCGGCGACCTGTTGAATCAAGTCCAACATTCCAGTGAGGAAGTCACAGCAACTTTCGGAGTCGTTAAGAAGCTTTTTGACGTTCTCGTTGTACTTATCGCTGCCGAACGCCTCTTTGTCCAACTTGTAGTGAATGTGGTGATGGTCTGTCCCCCGCTTCATTCGACCGACATCGACGGTGAACTGGTCAATGAAGTGCTCGGGGGTAAATCCATAACTCTTAAACAAATCGCCACATTTGCTTGAAAATGATTCAAGGAACGACTCTGCTTGCACAAAAACGTGATGTTGGTCCAGTCCCCACGGATCGATATACACCGTCGGCATCCCATTGACATAGGCATACAGATTGACCCCAGCGGCATAACCCACGGGATCTCGACTGACCCACGTGGCCAACCTCGGTGAGTACCAGCGATACCGGACCGCATACAGCCCCACCGCGTCTTCCCAGCGGTAGCCGCAGTAGGTGGTTTCCCACGCGTAATCGCTCCCCGAACGCGGCGTGTACGAGGGCGAGCAGACCGTGGTGATCCCGTACGGGTCGTATTCGTAGCGTTCCTGCACCGTGCCGCCGTCGTCGACCACTGCGGTCACGTTCCAGTTGGCGTCCTGCAGCGCGTAGAGGCGTTCGTCGAGTGTGGAACTGGTCGTGCGGTCCCGCAGCACCAGGTCGTCGATGTAGCGCACCCCCCACACGAACTGCCGGTCGGGAGTGGTCTCCGAGTCGATCCGCTGCTCCAGCAGCTGCCAGCTGTTCGTGTAGTAGGCATGCCGCGTCTCATCGAGTGAACCACCACTGTAGGCCTTGGTCACCATCCGGTAGCTGCGGCCATCGTAGGCATATTCGGCGACCGTATCGGACCCCTCGACAACCTTGACGAGCCGGTTCCAGGCGTCGTAGGTGCCGGCCAGCGTGCTGGTCGGATCGCTCGTCTTCGGGATGGTCGTCATGTTCCCCGCCGCCGAGTACGCCGGGGTGGACCAGGCCGGGCCGGTGGATTCCGTGATGTTCGTGATCTCGTTGACGTCGTTCGACGTGCGGTCCTGCACCAGGCTCCACGCGCTGCCGGTATCCGACTGCCGGAACCCTTCCCAGTTGCCCGTCGCATCCAGGCTCCAGCACTGGGCGAACAGTCCAGAGTCCAGAGACGAGTGTCCAGAGGACAGGGTGCCGCGTTCGGCCTCCTTGAGCCGCTGCAGCCCGTCGTAGCTATACAGCCAGTCGTGCTCGTGGTTCGGGTCGCTGTCGTTCTGCCGCCACAACCGGCTGCTCGCCCGGTTGTACCCGTACTGGATGCGGGACAGGTCGCTTTCCGAGTTGGTATTATACCAGCGGCAGTCCTTGATTCGACCGAACCGGTCCAACCCGCTGTAGATGTCCCCCGTCGTCGGATCATCCGTCCCATTCAGATCGGCCAGCGTGTACAGCAGGTCCGCCTCGGGACTGCTCTGCTGCACCACGCTCCCCAGGCCCAGGTAGCTGTAGGCCGCCAGCGTGGTGTCATCGTCATCCACCAGCGCCGAGACCCGTGAGAGCTGGTCGTCCATCCCCCCGGCCGTTCCGTAGTCGACCGTCAGTTCCCGGCCGTTGGGGTACGTCAGCAGCGTGGGCCGGATGGTGTTGTCCGCACCACTGGCATAGTCATACTCCACCCG
>JAGQPW010000254.1 GCA_020426515.1 Planctomycetaceae bacterium
TAGACGACCTTGGCAAGCACCCCCTTGGCCTTCGCGAGTTGAGCCAGCTCATCCAGCTGGCTCAACGACAGCACGGACGGCTTTTCGACGATCAAATGCTTTCCGGCTTCGAGAACCTGCCTGCACGCCTCGAAGTGGCGATCATCCGGAGTGGCGACGCAGACGAAGTCGACATCGGACTCCAGCAGCTTCGCCACGGCATCCTCACCGCTGAAGTTGGCGAACGGGGCAATGCGTCCCTGACTCGATTTCTGATAGACATCGGCCCGCTTGCCCGTGCGTGACGCAACAGCTGTGAGCGGAACACTCACTTCTCCGTATCGGCGATCATACAGCCCCTCGGCATGCAGCCTCTCGAAGCAGGGACGATAGGTTTCGTCAAAGATCATGCCCATGCCGACCATGCCGGCGCGCAGTGTACGGGGAGTATCTGTCATAGCTTTGGAGTGGTTGAGTGAGGCGGGTTGGAGTGTGGGGAAGTGCAGATTTACTTCTTCCGCAGATCGGAAAGAGCTTCGGCGAACTTCTCGCCCAGATCGAGGTATCCGGGCGTATCGTAGTGCCAGGGATCGGAGTAGCCGTAGTTGTCGGTCGAGGTGACGAGGGCGGCACTGCCATCCTTGGTCACGAAGTCAGCCTCAGCCTGACGAACAATGTCACCCCAATCCCAGACCTTGCCATCGCCGTCATTGCCGGAATCGGAAATGCGACCGATCGCCACAGGCAAGTCATCTTCACGCAGAGCAGCCCGGATCAGGTCCATCAGACGCTTAAGGTTGGCTTCGTAACGCTTGGCAACCTCCTCGTCCCAGGCCGCATCGCTTTCTCCCTGCATCCAGACGATGCCGGTCGGGATGAGGCGGTCCGCTTCACCGTCGCCATCAATATCCTGAACGGCGGTTGCCCCTTTGATGGTGGCCAGGAAGTGATCGTACTGATTGATGCCCGCTCCATCGCCATCACCCGCGTTGAAGTCCGGGTCCCAGCAGCCAAAGTTGCGGGCCGCTTCGATGGCAATGGACGTGCCGCCTCTTGAATACTTGATGAGGGCGATCTTCTCATCGGGATGCAGGGCCTGCAGCTTGCGGGCGAAGGTGAGTTCGACACCGAATCGATTGGAGAGTTTGTTCTCGGTTCCATCGGACGAGAAGCCTACACCATGCCCCGCCTTGAGTGTGTCCCAGCGGCCACGTCCATCGACGGGTTGAGCATCCGGAGCCATGTTTCCGTGATAGATCATCACACCCGCCACTTCGGCCGCCTGCTCCGGCGAGAGCTGATCCACGTAGCCGTAGCCATCCATGTTGGACTGCCCGCCGAGATAGTACACCCGGTAATCCGCCGCACTGGCCGAGTGAGCGACGAGGGATGCACAGAACAAAGTGGCGAGAACGTTCCGAAAACGAAGCGACCAGCGGGGCATGGAGTCTCCATGAAGATGAGGTGATGCAAGATGACCTCACCACCATACACAGCGGGCCGCCCACAGTTCAACGAGCGGAGCGGTTGGCTGGTCGGCGCGTCGCGGAGGCGGGGTGACGCAGTTGACGTGCTGCCCTGCAACCTGGGGCTGTGTTCGTCTTCAGGTTTGCCTGAGGTGAGTTCGCGGTTCGGCCTTCTCAATCTCGCCTGGAAGTCTTAGTTCGTTGTTGCCCATCGATATGTTCGGCGGGTACCATCGATCCCGCCATCGTTGGCCGGTTAAGTTCCCGCGCGGAATCCGCCCGCCAGTTGACTTGTACGCACGGGTGGCCAGCGGTCGCGGTCTTCTTGTTGTGAATTTCAAAGGAGCCATTTCTCATGAAGTCTCCAAGGCACAATGCTGGATTTACGCTGATCGAGTTGCTGGTTGTGATTGCGATTATCGCAATCCTCATTGCTCTGTTGTTGCCAGCGGTGCAGCAGGCCCGCGAAGCGGCCCGGCGTAGTCAGTGCAAAAACAATCTGAAACAGATCGGGTTGGCCATGCACAACTATCATGACGTTCACGGAAAGTTTCCAATTGGGGCCCAGGCGACGTTTTGGATGCCAAACTGGCGGTCGTCGATTCTCCCATTTCTTGATCAGGCCAATGCCTACAATCGCCTGACACGTACCCCAGCCGCAAATCACGGCTATGCAGCCGGAAACGGAAACGCGAGTTATTCGGGTTACGATGTAGAGAATGCGGTGCTGAACAACCTGTTTGTCAGCACCTACAAGTGCCCATCAAGTACGGCGTCGGCATTCTACACCGGTTCATCTCCGCTTTCGAATAACGGAAAGCAATCTCCAAATTCATCCCTTGGAATTGAGACCGGAATGACGATGGACTATGTGGGGATTGCGGGTGCCACAGACGGAGCGACTTCTGGCACGAGCGCCTACGGTGGACCGTGTCACTCGTCGATCAGTGGAGGGAGTAGCTGCATCAATGGCGTTATGGCTGTCGCTCGCTCCACGGCCATGCGTGATATTACTGATGGGGCGTCTAATACGATGCTCGTTGCCGAACAATCAGGGCTTGTCGGCGGGATCTCGGACTATCGGAACAACTATTATGGTGGCTGGTCCGGAGCGATGCTGAACGGTGGCCTTGCAGGGACAGATCCCTACAGCGTTTACTATGCGACGGGAGTCAATGTCGTGCGACATTCTCCAAATCTGAGGTCAGCTCCAACCGGAGGCGATCAGACCTATGCACTGAACGCAGTGCTCAATTCCTTTCACACCGGAGGCATTCATGTCCTCCTGGCCGACGGGGGCGTTCGTTTCGTGTCGGACAATGTCGCCATAACGATTCTACGCAGTCTGGGTTCGGCGCAAGATGGACTTGTCATTGGTGAGTTCTGATACCCTGAAAGGGACGTGTAATCGTGGAATAGGGCCCGGTTCGACTACGATGACTTGAGTTGCGGATGGGGGGCGTTGGGATTTCACACATCCGAGTCTGGAGCCAGTTTTCGATGAAACTCCGGGGGCTGGACTGTTGTTGTTCGTCACATTGATGGGGCGTCGATATGGACGGTCACCATTGACCCGACATCTGTTCGACCAATTTTGTCCAATCGTTGAAACCGGAGGTGTCTCGTTGATGGTTCAATTTTACCCCAGGTTCAGCAGACGTGAATCGTCGCTCTCCAGATTGGCAATCTGTTTCTTGGTGTTGTTTGCATTCGGATGTCGGGGCAATGTTGGTGAACGAGCAGTCGCCCCTGTAAGCGGGACCGTTCTCATGGACGGAAAGCCGGTCGCAACCGGCGAGGTGGTCTTTGAGTTGGTGGCCGAAGGGTTCAGCCTGGGGGCCCCGATGAATTCAGATGGAACGTATGAGTTCGAAGTCAATTTGCCATTGGGAGACTATCGCGTTTACCT
>JAGQPW010000255.1 GCA_020426515.1 Planctomycetaceae bacterium
ATGGCGGCGACCACCAGCGGCGTCCTGGTCAGCAAGCTGTTTCGGTCGTGAGAGAACCTGAGATGTCGAGATTCAACACAATGCCGCAGAGCAACTTTCAGCCGCTCGATATCGCCGCCTGCTACGGCACCGGGTTCACGGACCGAGCGATCAGTTATGGCACCGCGTCGCTGCTGGCACCGCCGCGACTGCGGATTGGCCCCTCGCATGTCGCCGTGCTGTGTGAGTTCCGGGACAGCATGGTGTGGATTGAATCGACCACCCTGTGCAAGCACCCGTGCGCGATCCTCGGTTACCAGGTCGACGGCTGTCAGGCCCATCTGCCGGAAGACCGTATCCGGGATTACATCACCACCGGCGGACATGTGGACCTGTATCGGCTCTCGCCGATCGAGAGTCTGTCGCAATCCGAGTCGGAGTTGCTGACGACGATCTTGGTCCGGCACTTCATTGGCCAGCGCGTGACGTATGACCTCGGCGGTGCCCTGGTCTTTGCTGGCCATTCAATTTCACGCTTCAATTTCAACGTCCGATGCACCACTACCTCGAAAAAGCCATCTCAACGCTTCGGATGGAAAGGGCCAATCATCAGATACTACATCAACTCGAATTGTATTCTCATCAACCTTCTCCGCATTCCACCAGCGCCATTGCTTTGCTTCTAGGTCTGGACGAAATGAGTTCATGAACATATACACAGACCAGCGTTCCCAGTGTTGCTTCTCGGCACGCAGATCCACAGGTAGAGAAAGATCCGATTCAATTTCTTCCTGAGAATGCCTATCCGCACAATTCGACACAAACTCTTTCGGTAGCTTGGAAATCCATACAGATTCCTCAAACACGCAATCCTTAGTTAGCTGCAGGGATGTACTCAGTGTCCTCCTTGCGAGACTCAAAACCTGACTCGCGTTGCCGGGACAACTAACCATAAACCGCGTTAATCCAATACCGTCAGGGGTATCATTTGCAATTGGGGGATGTATTATTCGGTCCAATTCGCTGCTCATCACAGTCCCTCACGTCCGGAACCTTGAATGATAAATTCCTTCAATCTTTCAATTTGAGCCGATCGCAGTCCAAATTGATCGGGAGCCTTGCGGATATCGACGCGTAACGGGCGTCCTTTCAGAGCGGGATTTCGGAATAGATCACTTTCCGTCACTGCCGTGCGCCGCAGCTCATCAAGAACGGACTTTCGCACTTCGAATGACTTGATCGTCGCTCCGGGCAGAGGCCCCATCTTTTGCGCAGGGTTTAGCTTTTGAGCAAGATATTCTTCCGCCCTAGCTTTCGATCCGAAGTTCAGGAAGAGTGTGTTTTCACCATCGAGAATCGCTACCGTGCCACCCTCTCCAATAACAAGTCGAGCATTGACGCTTCCTTCGACGCGATAGACACGAACAGTCTTCGGGATTGCTGCCGCTCTCAATGCCGCGACTTCTCCAATTGTGATCAGTGAAGCCTCAACGATCGTCTGAACGGCAGCACCGGTGAGAGCACTCTTCTTGTAGTCGAACCAGACGTCTTCTGCGACGTATTGTGCAACTCCTGGGCCCGAACCGCCCCACTTGACGCCGACAACCCGCATGTACGGTTCGCATGCACCTCTTGGACGTGGAGCGGGGCCGTAGACCAACTGAAATGGCTCACCTTGAACCGTGATATCCTGAACATAAGTGCGTCCAACCCAGCCACCTTCCGCCAACCAGACGGATTCTTCAAGTTGATGATCGAGTTCTTTTACGGGAACGGAGTATTTCCCAAGTGAATCCGCTAATTCAGCTTCGGTGCGGTGTACCCACTCTTGAAACGCTCGATGCTCGACGACATCAAGCGCTGTTTCGTCAGCAGGAAACCATCGCTCTACGATCGATTGTCGATTGGATCTTGTGTCCCAGAACACCGTTCGCTGTTCCGAATACCATTCACCTCCTCCAGGGCTTCGAAACTCCGTCTGCAGGTTCCGATTTGGAAGATTCGCTGTCAACGTGTAGCGGCGTTCAAGGCTCACTCCGTCACTCGCAACACGAAAACCTTCCAATCCGCTTGGATCAACTTCATTGACAGGATTGTTGTTGCAATAAACGTAAAGATTGAGGCTGTTGTGTGGATCAAGATTCGCCAGCGAACCACGCCCAAGATGTGCACTACGCATCGATAGCGACTCCGTTTGAGGTAAACGGTGAATAAGCCTCTCGAGATGACTCTGACCGGATCTTTTCGAGATGGGCTCTGCGAAGGGGGTTATGAGGAGCAAGTTCCACCGCCCAGGTGAGCGTTTTCTCGGCATCGTGCAGGTGCCCGTTCTGCCGCAGGCAAACGGAACGAGCCATCAACGATTCAGAGATTTCCTCGGGAGGCATCAGTGGCTTCATATACGCACCAGCGTAAACCAATTCCGGGCGAAGTGGTTTTGGCCAATCGAAATACTCTGAATCAGGCGGGGTATGGAGGCCGCCGTTCGTCGCCTCGATGTTCAAAATATAGGGCTGCGGTTCAAAACCACGACTCACTCCTTTCCATCGTCCGAAAGGGTCAGACCACCTCGCGAAGAGGTGACTCATCGCCTTCACGATGTACAGAGGGTATCCCAATCGACGTCCGATTGACACGACGAGAAAAGGAATCGTTCCACAAGTACCTCCTGGCCCATTGGTGATTCCATGCAGAAATCCATCGCGTGAGTCCGCCAGAAATCCTGCAGAGGCCTTCTTGTCGTCGGGCGACAAATTGCGCCATTGAGGCATATAGATGAGGTCACATTTCGTCCAGAGAGTCGAGACGAGATGCAGAATGCGAAAATATGGTTCCGAATGATTGTAGAAATCGCGGTACGCTTCGTATTTCCAGAAATTGTCCTCGGTGGTCTGGCGGACGATTTCCGTCCATTGATCTATCTGTCGAAGCACTCGGTCGACATCAAGATTCTCGGATCCGGCAAGTCCTTCGGCGCATGCCAGATGCCATCGGGCAATGTCATATTCGACCAAACTGCGGTGATTCAGTCCCAACGAGACATACGGTCGACGAAGATCAGAAAGCCTCCACATCCGCAACTCCTACTTTGAAACTTCCCCGGATGTCAGTATCAGTGAATTGAGCCAATTTGCAACAAGAATGTCGTTGGTTTCTTTCCCGAATCTCATATCAACATCAGAGAGACCGTCGACAGTCCGCCCCCTCCGCAGGCGATCGTCCCCGAGACCCGCTTTGCTCCGTATGAGCGGGACACGTTCGCCGAAGCGTTCGCCTGGGCCGAAGCCGAGATGGCCCGCAAATACCCCGGCTCGGTCTCGACGCTCGAATCCATCAAAGGACTGATCAACCAGTTCCTCTCGGCGAAAGGGG
>JAGQPW010000256.1 GCA_020426515.1 Planctomycetaceae bacterium
GCGTTGTTGGGAATACTGAAGGCCATTCGAGAAGAGGAACCTCCGTCTCCCAGCTCTCGCTTGAGCGCCATGGGAGCGGCTGCCAGCACAATTTCCGAAGCACGCCGCACGAGTGCTCAGCGATTGAGTCGGCTGCTCAGCCGAGATCTCGACTGGATTACTCTCAAGGCATTGGAAAAGGATCGCAACCGGCGATACGACGGCCCTGCTCAACTCGCGGAGGACATTCTGCGATTCCTGCGTGGCGATCCGGTCGAAGCGACCCCGCCCAGTCTCAGTTACCGGCTGCGCAAAGCCGTCTGGCGGCATCGCGTCGCGTTCTCAATGGCGACCACCGTACTCGTGCTGATGGCAGCCGGCCTGATCGGCACAACACAGCAGATGTGGCGTGCCATTGATGCAGAAAGTGTTGCGGAGACTCGTCGCCAATCCGCAGAGACTGAAGCTCGGCGCGCCCTCAAGGCAGAAGCCGTCGCCGATGAACAACGGCTGGTGGCCGAAGGAGCGCAGCGTGTTGCCGAAGCCGCCCGCCAGGAGACAGAAAAGACGCTCGCCCGTAGTGACTACTTTCTGGGGGTCGCGGGTATCGATCAGAATCGTCCAGGCGAAGCGGCCAAGTATCTGGATCGCATTCCCGATGAGCATCGTGAGTTTGAATGGCATCTGGCTCGCAACCAGCTTGATGACAGCCAGCGAACTTATTTTACCGGAGCCTCGGCATTGGGATTCAGCGCCGATGGTGGAACACTCCAGCTCTGGGGCCAATTCACCGGGATTCGACAGTTTCGGTTAAGCAGTGAGGGGCCGCCCCGATTGATTTCAACGTCCAGGCATGGTGTCCGAGCGCAGTTTCTGGCGAACGGAACGCAACTGGCCATTGCACTGAAGTCTGAACAGGAAGGGGCAGGTCGACCGTCAGCACTCGTCGGGCCAACAATTCTCTCAATTGTCGATGTCGATACCGGCAAGGAACTCCGACGCTTTGCGGCAGTGGAAACCGGCATCAATACAGTCAAGGACAGCAACGACAGCAGCGTTGTCGGTGCGATTTGTCAGAATGGGTCGCTGTACGTCTGGGAGACCGGGTCCGGCCGATTGCGGTTCCGACTTCCTGCTTCTGATAAGAAGTTCTCCGATTTTGCCATTTCTCCCAACGGCACCATGCTGGCTACAACAACGACGGCGGAGCACCAGCATCTTTCTTTATGGGACGGACGCACCGGCGAACTGATTCGCGAAGTTCCCGTCGGAACAGGTGTCTCGATTTGGCGTTTGTACTTTAGTCCCGATGGTCGGCATCTGGCGTGGAGCAGTCACAGAAATGCCGCACCAGCCATTCACGTCTGGGACGTCCAGGAGCAGCGAGAGGTATGGCATTTTGCCGATCACAAGGAATTCATCCACCACATGGCCTTCAGTCCCGATGGACTGCTCCTGGCGAGCTGTGGTCTGGATCGCAGCATCAGGGTTCGAAACATTGCGACCGGAGCCGAAGTCGCTCACTTCAAAGGTCATGATTCGACGGTGCTGGAGTTGAAGTTCGGCCCCAGTGGATCTCAACTCGTCTCGCGTGAATTGGCTGGTACGGTCAAAGTCTGGGATCTGGCGGCTCCCGGCAGTCAACAGACGATCGATGCCTCGGGTTCGGTTTCGGCAATTGCCTTTCATCCCCAGGTCTCTCAGGTCGCAGTTGGACAGACAAATGGCTGCGTTGATCTCTGGGATCTGCGGACGGGGATACAGCGAAATCATCAGGCCGTTCATCGGACTCCCGTCTCCGCGGTGAGCTTCACTGGTGATGGCAACACGCTTGCCTCCGCTGAATGGGGAGGCAAGGCGGTGCTGATGAATACTTCCACAGGAGAGCAGCAGCACGAATTTGTTTTCTGCGACGGCCGTTGCGCGACCGTCACGATTGACTCCTTGGCGCGACAACTCGCTGCAACACGTCTTGATGACAGCTCGATTGAGATCTGGGACCTGGGAACTCGACAACGCGCTCGGCTCATTCCGACGAAAGAACACATGATGCAGCCTGTGCGGCTCGCATTTGCACCGGACATGCAGCGTTTGGCTGCGATTGATGGACTGAGTCGTGTCTGTGTATTCAGCGTCACCACAGGCGCTCTCATTCAGAGCTTCAATGAGAAGTCTTCGGGCCTCATGATGCATCCGGCACGACTGCTCAGTTTTGGACAGCAGGGAGATCAACTACTGGCATCCGACGACGCGTTCGGGGTGATTGTGTGGAATACGGATCGTGGAGAGGTTGAATCCCGACTGCTGCTTGATACGGACGATGGAAGCATGTCGACGGCACTTCTTCACCCGTCCGGAAAGCGGGCTGTCACGGTCGGCCGGCGGTATGCCCGGATCTGGGATCTGGAAACCGGAGAGGTCTTGAGAGACCTGAATGGAATTCGAGCCGACATGCCGGCGGTGGCGTTCAGCGATAATGGCGAGTTGCTGGCGATGAGTGCGGAACCGCTGCAGTGCCGTATTCTTCGTGCCGTCAGCGATCGGATGTCGATGACGCTCAACGGTCACGACGCCCGCGTGTTGGGTGTGGTCATCACTCCCGATGGAGACCATCTGGTCAGCGGGTCACAGGATGGCCGGGCGATTGTGTGGGATCGTCGGACGCGCGAGCAGATTCAAGTGTTTGCGGATCAAGGTGCACCGGTGGCTCCGGTCTGCATCAGCCCCACAGCAAGCAAAGTGGTGTTCCGAAAATACGGTCTGGCCCTTACGGCATCGGACGAGCAGATCCAGCAACAGGAGATCGTTTCGCTCTGGGACATCGCGGCGGGAACATTGATTGCAGAACTACTGAATCATAAGACGTTTCTGCTCGCGGCCACGTTCAGTTCCGATGAATCGCTTGTTGCGACCGTCGACGGTTCCAGGGCGGTGTCCGTATGGGACGCGGGAAACGGAACACTGGTCCATCAATGGAACGATGTCTGGCCTGTTCCCGTTCACCTGGGATTCAGTGCCGATGGTCAATGGATCAAGGGAGACTCCAAGGTGGGGGCGACGACATACTGGAGCATCAAGTCACAGCAGGCAACGACCACGCCTCCATCGAACGTCGCATTTGACCTCCCGCCTTCCGACAGATCGGCG
Source organism: Planctomycetaceae bacterium (assembly GCA_020426515.1). Classification (GTDB taxonomy): domain Bacteria; phylum Planctomycetota; class Planctomycetia; order Planctomycetales; family Planctomycetaceae; genus JACKHO01. The sequence goes on from JAGQPW010000256.1 coordinate 3,127, forward strand.
GATGGTCATTGGCAAGTCCACCATCATGGCAATTCAGTGGTTGTGACCGATCTGTACGGTGCCGCGGATGGCACGACTGAGCGTTTGCGGCGAACTGATTGGCATTTGCGGCAGATGGACAACGCGGCAACCAGACAACTGCGATTCGCCCAGCTACATCACGCCTGTTGCCTGTTCCAGCT
>JAGQPW010000257.1 GCA_020426515.1 Planctomycetaceae bacterium
GGACGAACTGGCGGTGATCGAGGCCTCGCTGGCCAAGGGCGTCGCAGTCGAACCAACCAGTCTCCGGGCGGCCGTGGCGGTGTTCGAATTCTCGCAAAACATCCCCAGACTCTGGCGCGATTCAAATATGCTGGAAAAGCGGCGGATTCTCGAAGTTGTGTCTTTGAACCGAGTGCTCGGTGACGTAACGCTCGAACTGGAAAAGAGAAAGCCGTTTGACGAGCTCGCCAAACGGCCTCAAATCCAGTCCAGTCGGGACGACAGGATTTGAACCTGCGACCTCTTGACCCCCAGGCAGATTTGGAGCAGTCATTGCAACTTCCCAACCTGTTACGTGATGGATAGTTATGCAACTGCCTTGGGTGGGTTGGATCATGCAATACCGGTCGCAGTTTTTCAAGCCGAATCACCCTCCGTTCGACAATTCGGTATTTTTCGGTAGAACCATTGTGGAGCTGAATTGGTCAAGATGAAGCCATTAGTGTTTGCGGTTTGCGCGTGCCGATCGCATGCTTCCATGTTCAGATCCCAGTGCCACATGACTCCAGTCCATTTCAGAATCAGAGGAGTAGGATACCTTCGACTACCAAAACTAATTTGATCGCCGTGTTCAACAGTTCGAAGAGGAACTGAAACTGATGTACCACCGCACAACCGTCGTCTCTCGGCGGAGGTGCATCATGATCTTTTCAGGCTTGCCGAGCGAAAGTGATGGGGAGTGCGAAGTGTTGGTCGAACACCTTCCGCTTGTTCTCACCGGTGACAAAGACCGCTCACCGACCGTTGGTCTCAGCAGGGAAACTGTCGAGTCGTCGATAGACGAGAATCCGCCAGAGTCCGAGGGATGGAAGGGCTCATCCGAGGTACGATTCGTGCAGTTCGGTTTCAGTGAGAGCAACTTTTTCGTCGATCTGCCTCGGCAGACACTTGATCGAGCAGAGGCCGAGCAGCTTTTGAATCGTCGACTGAGCTTCTATTACCTCGACGACAAGGCTGAGGATGGTTCGGATAGCCAAGAAGTGCAGGCCTTTGCCCCATTCCGAAAACAGTATATTTATCAGGACGAGTCCACTGCTGCTGCTGAAGATATGGCCTTCATCTGATTCCACGACTGGAAGTTTCCAGTCAGTTCCAAACTTTACGTCAGCTCCTTTTCACATGACGGCCTGTACGAATGGGAGCAGGACGAAATCCTTGAGTGATCCCTCCGGAAGGTTGTGACCACTGCCGCCGCATTTGTCCGCAGCCCTTGGGGCCTTGTTTCAACGCAAGATCTCTTTAGCGAATCATTGAAGACCGTAGCCTCACCACGGTACTCTGCAAATCATGGAATCTAGGTGACGGACCATCAGGGGCAGCTGCGGGCAGGAGATCGTGAGCGTGCCAACGGAAGCTCCGTCTTGATGTCATTTCTAGACCTTACGGTCGAGCGATTCAATCCCCCGGAATTATAGGCCGTCATGTCCCAACGACTGATTGATCAGCTAGACGTTGCTCGACGCGAACTGCTTGACCTCACGGCCCGTAATCGACTCCTCAACACCCCCTTGGCACGAGGCAGGTCAACGAGACTTGATGTTGTCGATGAGTTGAGTGGTGAAGTCTTCCGTGTTCTCGTTCAAGGGCGGAAGGACATGAACTTTCTCCCTTCCGCCAGTCCGGTTGAAGAAGAGGCGGAGACGACGGACGAGGAAGATGCGGAAGATTCATCAGCCCCCGGAGGCGAGACCACTTCAGCACATCACCTGGCACAGCCTGACGAAGAACTCCCGAAAGGAACACTCGCAGAACGGCATACGGACCGCAGCCTGCAGACTCGCCTCGCGGACGACAAGCTGCAGACGCGGCTACTCCGGCTGTACTACGATGCGAGAACCATGTTTGAAGAACAGGGCGTCAACAGCCTGTTCCTCGCACTTGGCTTCCTGGAGTGGTACGAGTCGCCAACTTCCGACAAGGTGCGATATGCACCTCTTCTTCTGCTTCCTGTTGAGCTGCATCGTCGGGAGGTGAATTCACGGTTTCGTGTGAAGTATCTCGACGAAGAGATCACAACCAACCTGTCACTTCAGGCGAAAATGCGGGCCGATTTTGGGTTACAGATTCCTGACCTGCCCGACATCGAAGACTTAGATCCGGTGGAGTACTTTTCTGAAGTGGAGCGAGTAATCGGCGAAATGCCTCGATGGCATGTTCACCGTGATCGCATGACGCTGTGGTTTTTCTCGTTTTCAAAGTTTCTGATGTTTCGTGACCTGGCCCCAGATGTCTGGCCAGAAGGCAAAGGGCCAACGGACCATCCGCTTGTGGCCGGGTTGCTCGGAGAACCGGTTTCATTCGAGCCCCCGTTGATTCGTGAGGACGAGGCACTTGATCAACGACTGCAGCCACAAGAAATTTGCCACGTCCTTGATGCGGACAGCTCTCAGGCAGCGGCCGTAGAGGAAGTTCGCAGTGGTCGAAATCTCGTCATTCAAGGCCCTCCCGGAACAGGGAAATCACAGTCCATCGCCAACGTAATCGCCGCGGCAGTTCGAGAGGGACGAACCGTTCTGTTTGTTGCCGAAAAGCTTGCTGCTCTTGAAGTCGTCAAGTCGCGACTCGATCGGGTTGGCTTAGGTGACATGTGCCTGGAACTGCACAGTCACAAGGCTAACCGGCGGGCAGTACTGGATGACTTGGACAGGACCCTCAACCTTGGAAAGCCCAAGACCGCAGACATTGCCGGAAATATCAGTGAGTTGGCGAGAGTCCGGGACCGGCTGAACCGGTACGTCAATCAGCTGCACTCACCGTTGGAAGACGGCGAGCAATCGCCCTATGGCCTCATTGGAACGCTGTGCCGTCTGCGAGCCGACGGCATTAAGGCGTTGGACTGTCAATTGCCAGAACTGTCCAACTGGTCACGAACGACCCTGAAAGAAAGGCAGGCCCTGCTGCGAGACGTCAATGAACATCTTCAAGAAATCGGTGACCTTGGTCAGCAGGTGTGGCGCGGAGTGCGACGTAAAACCCCATTGCTTCCTTCGGACCTTCAATCCGTTTCCCAGCGACTTACGTCCCTCTGCGAGAGGATCGCACGGATAATTGAACACGCGACAGCACTTGCGAAGCACTTGAACATTGCGTGGGACCAAGACAGTGAATCGTTTCAATCTGTCCAGCGCCTTGCCCAGTTTGCAGGAAAACTGCGGGATCTACCCGCAATGGACCGAAGTGCATTTGGCAACGACATCTGGTCCCAGTCCCCTGATACAATTTCTCGTGTGGTTGAACGTGGGC
>JAGQPW010000258.1 GCA_020426515.1 Planctomycetaceae bacterium
TGGGGAACCGGGAACGTCAGGTGACGGCCGAGTTCCAGCGGCTCCAGAGTCACTTTCTGTACGAGGAGCACTTCTGCCTGGTGGGACGACCGAACGAGAAAGGCCATGTGGAACGCCTGCTGGACTTTGCCCGCAGGTCGTTCCTCGTGCCGGTGCCCCGCGTACAGTCTCTGGACGAACTGAACGCTCAGCTGGCGGCCGCCTGTGAACAAGACCTGACGCGGACTCTGCGCGGCAAGTCGGGTTCGAAACAGGAACTGCTCACCGAGGAACAACAGCAGCACCTGCGACCGCTGCCCACCGAGACGTTCGAATCGCGGCGAGTGCAGACAGCCCATGCCTGTTCGCTGTCGCTGGTGCGGTTTGATCGCAACAGCTACTCGGTCCCCACACAGTACGCGCATCGGGCCATCACGGTGGTGGCCACTGTGGATGAAGTGCGGCTGCTGTTCGCCGATGAACTGATCGCTTGTCATCCCCGTTGTTGGGGGAAGCAGCAGTTCTTCTTCGATCCGCTGCATTACCTGGCGCTGCTGGAGCGGAAGCCGGGCGGGTTCGATCATGCCCGACCGTTCGAGGACTGGGAGCTGCCCGTCTGCTTCGTCATTCTCCGAAGACGGTTCGAAGCCGAGTTCCAGGGACAGGGAACACGTGAGTTCATCTGGCACGGCCAGTTAGGTTGCCGCGGGCCGTTCAGCGGCACGCCATGAACATAGGTTGCTCCCGTGCCAATCCAACCGCCCGCGGCGGTGCTCAGGCTGCTGGAACGGAACTCAGTCAGCGCGTTGAAGCAGGCCGTGCAGCACGCCCTGGAGATCGGGGCCAGCAGCGCCGATCCGGTCCGACTCATTCTGGAATGCCAGCAGGAAGCACCGATCGACCTGTTCTGCCTGGACGGTCGACCGCACCTGAAGCTGGTGCGGATTAACCAGACGAACATTGCCAGTTACCAGGATCTGCTCACCGGCAACCCGACCGGTTGTGCCACCGGAGGACTCACATGAAGAAGACCGAAACGAAAAGTACCGTGCTGCTGCAGCATCACTTGAAGGCCCTCAAGCTGCCCACGATCCTCAGTGAATGCGAGAAGGTGGCCGGGCGATGTGCCACAGAGAACCTTGATCACCTGGCATTCCTGCTGCAGCTGTGTGAACTGGAACTAATCGACCGGGAACGGCGTGCAGCGGATCGTCGCCTCAAAGCGGCCCAGTTCCCCCATTACAAGACGCTCGATTCGTTCGAGTTCCCGTCGCAGCCCTCGCTGAACAAGTTGCTGATCACAGAACTGTTGCGGGGTGAGAACATCGATCGCCGCGAGAACATCCTGCTGGTCGGCAGCGCTGCATTTTTTCTCTGATGTCTACAGACACTCGATTGGGAACCTGGAATCGGCTCCGGAGGCCAATGTCACGGCACTTCAGTCCGCTGCAACACACTGGCGCATGGATAAGAAAAATCCGACTGTGGGCCGACCATCAGGTCGGCCCGGTTGTGACGAGGAATGGACGTCGCTGCTGTCACCGTCAATGGCCACTGCGTGTTCATTCCTCGGTAACGCTGGTCGGTGATGATCCTTGAAAACCCTGGAACGGGCGTGTGTACAAGTACCCAGCCTGTGCACACAAGTCGTTCCGCAATTTGCAACACACCGTCTGCCTGCCTCCGCCAGATCTGGAGCAACAGGCGACCCGGAATGCCGGGGCCTTCGCCCCGGCATTTGAGGGATCTGACCTATCAGGCAACTGCTTCGCCGGGGTCGGCTTGAACATCGGGAATGACTTCCGACGTCGGTCGAGCCGGTGAACAGGAACCTGGAGTTTCAACGTCCAGACCACGTTCTTGCGCGATCTTTCTGGCCTTCGAAATCCACGGCTGGGACTTCCCGAAGTGTTCCTGAGCATCCTTCATCGACACCCCGGGCTGACGGAAGAACTCAGCAACCTCTGCGGCATGGTCGCGGGGCCAGAAGGCACGTGTGGACGTGGAAACCGATTTACCGAGCGCATCGATGCCGTGGAGGTCCCTGGCATACCGCAAGGCCGCCCGGATCGTCGGGATCGTTCTGTCAAAACGTTCCGCGGTCTTCGCCATGGTCGCACCGGTTTCCATCCGGAACTGGGCGACCTCGAGCGCATGCTCTTCCGACCACGAGAGGCGACGCGGAACCTGAAAGGTATCCTCCGTGAACCACTCGGGGCCGAGTCCAGCAAACCGCCGCGGGTTCACGGCAAAGTCATTGGCGGCCTCAATACGCTCATCGTCGTCGATGTCGGCAACGACCCGGCGACGCGTTCGACGGCGTTGCCGAACGGCATCTTCATCACTTTCATCACTGGAACCTGTGTCGCCGCACATTTCCAGGACGGAGCAGAAGTCTGCTGGATCGGCGAGCGCACCAAGCTGACAGGTCCGAATGATGACGCGTCCATCCGCATAACAGTGAATCGCCTCGATGTGCTGGGCAAGTTCGAGGTTCGTGATTGACGCTGCATCACCCATGAGCACCTCGTCCAGGTGTGCCAGCCGTTGGGCAACAACTTCGGGGTCGACGATCTGCTCTCGAAACCCGTCGGACGAATCCAGTTGTTGCACCAGTCCTTCAATTTCGTTGATGCGTCGTTGAGCCGCACCGACGTCACCTTGAAGAACCCGCCTGGTGCAATCATCCAGGTCGGGATCGCCCAGTGACCTTCGCCAACCCTGACATGAGCGTTCCAGCTCAGCCCTCTCGCTGAGGAGTTCGGCCTTCAAATCTGCGGTCAAGGGGGTTAGATCTGCGAGCTTTTGTTCAACCAGACTGAGGAACTGACGGAACTCCGGATTCTGCACAAGTTGTTTTCTGCGATTCATGGTGTACCTCCATACGGATAAGTCACGACACTGAAGACGTTGATTCGGAGAAAATCAATCAATGCATGTCCTCCTCGTTGGACTCGGGATCAGTCAGGAAGAGACGCTGCCGTATGAGGTTCACGACACAATTTCGCAACCACTCCTCCGGGACATGAAATGTGTTGGAACATGATCCGCTGTAGTGATTTCTGCAGACGTAAGACGTGTAGCGTCGTTCTTCGCCATCGACTGTCACGTAGGCCCCGCCCGACGAAGCGATCATCGCGAGTCCGCATTCCCCACAGATCACCAGACCGGAGAGTGGATACTTCAGGGCGATTCCGCGCTGACGGAGACTGGAAATTCCACGCTCCTCACCTTCGGAGGGGG
>JAGQPW010000259.1 GCA_020426515.1 Planctomycetaceae bacterium
CGGGTGGAGTATGACTATGCCAGTGGGGCGGACAACACCATCCGGCCCACGCTGCTGACGTACCCCAACGGCCGGGAGTTGATGGTCGACTACGGGACGGCCGGGGGGATGGACGACCAGCTCTCACGGGTCTCGGCGCTGGTGGATGACGATGACACCACGCTGGCGGCGTACAGCTACCTGGGCCTGGGGAGCGTGGTGCAGCAGAGCAGCCCCGAGGCGGACCTGCTGTACACGCTGGCTGATCTGAATGGGACGGATGATCCAGCGACCGGGGACATCTACAGCGGCCTGGACCGGTTCGGCCGGATCAAGGACTGCCGCTGGTACAACACGGACGCGGAGAGCGACCTGTCCCGCATCCAGTACGGGTACAACCGGGCCAGCAGCCGGTTGTGGCGGCAGAACGACAGCGATCCGAACCACGAGCACGACTGGCTGTACAGCTACGATGGGCTGCAGCGGCTGAAAGAAGCCGAGCGGGGAACGCTCAATGGCACGCAGACGGGCCTGACGTCAGCGCAGTTCGCGCAGTGCTGGAGCCTGGATGCGACCGGCAACTGGGAGGGGTTCCGGCAGTCGGACAGCGGCAGCGCATGGTCGCTGGTGCAAGACCGCACATCGAACGCGGTCAATGAAGTCACGGCAATCAGCGAGTCGACCGGCCCGGCCTGGTCCACCCCGGTCTACTCGGCAGCGGGGAACATGACGACGATCCCCAAGACGAGTGACCCGACCAGCACGCTGGCGGGCACGTACGACGCCTGGAACCGGCTCGTCAAGGTTGTCGAGGGGTCCGATACGGTCGCCGAATATGCCTACGATGGCCGCAGCTACCGGATGGTGACCAAGGCCTACACGAGTGGGGTCCAGACCGGGACCCGGTACAGCTACTACACGAGTGGCTGGCAACTGCTGGAGGAACGCGGGGACCTGAACCTCGTGGCCGACCGGCAATTCGTGTGGGGGGTGCGGTACATCGACGATCTCATTCTGCGAGACCGGACGGTGACCACACCACTGGACGAACGGCTGTACTCGTTGCAGGACGCCAACTGGAACGTGACCGCGGTGGTCGACGATGGCGGCACGGTGCAGGAACGCTACGAGTACGACCCCTACGGGATCACCAGCATCCTCACCCCAGCGTTCAGTCCCCGAGCCACCAGCAACTACAACTGGGAGACCACGTACTGCGGCTACCGCTGGGAACACGCGGTGGGCCTGTTCGCGGTAAGATACCGTTGGTACTCGCCACGGTTGGCGACGTGGGTCAGTCGCGATCCGATTGGGTATGCCGCTGGGTTGAACCTGCTTGCGTATGTGGATGGGATGCCCACAGTGCTCGCCGATCCCTCTGGGCTAGTCCCCCCCGTTGAAATCGGACCGCTATCAGGACCGGATCCTCTCGATCTTTGCCACGATCCACATCATCGCCCGCTGTGTAGTGGTGTACCTTACTACCCCGACATTCAGTGTTGCGAGGATGGGATAATCGTAAGTAAAGTTGACATATACATCATTAATCGAAACGGTGGCAACCCGAACCAAGCGCCTTTGCAGACTCACATCGACATGGCCTTGCCGGATCGCGGGCTCGTTGGATACTTCGGTGCAAATAACACTGGCACGATGGGCTTTGGAATGGCTGGCCAGTTGAATGACACGGAGGCCGAGTGGCTGATCGGCCCAGCCGCCCGTCCAGCGTCAATCCAAGGACCAAAACGTAATCGACGTGCTCCACTAAGCCAAATGGTGCGAGTGCCAATTTGCCCCGCGCAGCTCAAGAGGCTGAACCAACACCTTGACTCTCTCAACCGTGTCCCCGGACAGTTCGCAATTGTGGGCAATAACTGCACGGACAACGCGAGCAACGCACTTGAGGCAGCAGGGGTCATCTCAACGCACCAGAGCATCCCTCAGGGTCTCACTGATCACCTCGTCGGATTGGGTTACAATTCATTCACGGGATACACTGGCGGTGGGTTCGCGATAACCAATAATCGTAGGAATATATATGCGTATCCGAACGACGGGACTCCGCCAATAAAAATTGGATGCATCACCGTAAAGTAACTATTGGGCAGTTAACACAATGTCACACCACGCCAGTTCTGGCACACTGCTTGCATTATCATTGTTGACTATTTGTGGCTGTTCGTTTTCGGCAGTCCCACCCGAGGTGTCGCTGCCAACAGAGTGTCGCCTTGTGTGGTCTGCCGAGGTCCGTCATGAGCGTCCGCCTTTTGCTGTCAATTGGCTCCTAGTAAGAGTTGATCGAGTCGAAGGTCCCAGTGGCTCCAATGCTCATTGGAGGCTGTTTGCGCCGATTGTCGACGGGCGAGTTGTTGGCGATGACTGCATGGTCGGCGATGAAATGGAAATCACAGTCGACAAGCAGATCCCATATGAACCGGGCATCATCGGCATGCATGCGTATTTGGGACTATCCGAGGGGCTGTCCGGGCGGTTGGAACTAACGGAAGTGGTCATGCCCGCAAGAAGTTCATTCTCTCCGGCCATTCCAGGTGAAGATTGGCCCGAGCCGCTTGTGTTCCATGAACACAAAGCGGTAACACTCCCTGACGAGAATGGGCTGTACTTGCTTCCCGAAGAATCCTGGTGGGTTCCAGTCACGGTTGAGCATATCTGTATCGTGCCTACGCCGCGATCAATTGTGGCATTTAATGACAAACTAGAGTTGGTTGTCAGCGAGGGAGTCAAGGCACCCGGGTTTCCAGTTGTCGGTGGCCAAAAAGTCGTCCTGTGGTTTGACAACGGAAATCTTGATCTCACAAACGTCTCCGAGGGTGACCATGTCTTCATTCATCTTGGTTCAAATGGAACCTATTTGGGATTCTGGCCGGGTCCGGGGAGTGGCCCGACCGCCCGTTGAGGTCCGACGGGGTGGCGGGGGCGCCGGGTGCCGGGTGCCACTGCTGGCTTTGTCCAGCAGTGTGGTTCCCTATGCGGTTTTGACCGATTCCAGAGGCTTGCTTCAAGGCAACGGCTACGTACCGCAGTACATTCTCAGACTCAGAGATCGCGTCGAGCCTGTTGAAGGTAGCGGAGATCTATCCGGACTCGAGTGGAGGGAGCGATCAGATCACGTACACGTATAACCGTCAGCAGCAGGTGCTGGTGGTGACCGACCAGGGGGGGACGGAGCACACGTACGCCTAC
>JAGQPW010000025.1 GCA_020426515.1 Planctomycetaceae bacterium
CAGAGATTCACCGTGGTCAGAACAAGAACTTGACGAACGATATCTCGATGCCCTGTTCGAAGTTCCATTTCGCCGGAATCGTCTGACTGATTCATCCAATGCCATCAACCCAGGAACACTATGGACACATCCGACCGGTTCATCCGCCAGCAGGGTCTCGTCCCACAAGCGAAGCTGAATGACCTTTCCGTGACAGTCGTTGGCGTCGGTGCCATTGGCCGTCAGGTTGGAATTCAACTGGCGGCTCTCGGTGCAAGATGCATCCAGCTCATCGATTTTGATGCCGTTGAACCGAGCAACGTTACCACCCAGGGGTATTTTCAAGAGGATCTTGGGAAACCAAAAGTCGATGCCACGGCCGCACTCCTTTGGCGCATCGATCCACTGCTCGATGTTCAGGTCACGCAAGACCGGTACCGGCCTGGAATCACCACCGGTGAGGTCGTGTTCTGCTGTGTCGACTCAATCGCCAGTCGCGGTGCAATTTGGCGTGCTCTCAAGAACCGTAGTGCGTTCTGGTGCGATGGGCGGATGTTGGGGGAAGTGATTCGAGTTCTCGTCGCCACCGATCCGGCCTCACACGCGCACTACGCCACCACGCTGTTTCCCGAATCTGAGGCACAAACCGGAAGCTGCACCAGTCGGAGCACAATCTACGCCGCATCGATTGCGGCAGGACTAATGATCCACCAGTTCGCGCGCTGGCTGCGAGGTACGGCCTGCGAACCCGAGCAACTCCTCAACCTGCTGGCGGGTGAGTTGGTCTCACGCGGTTCGTGCTGATTGACGCGACTTCATTCCCGTTCCGATGCGGTCGGACAGCAAGCATCCGTTGATCGACCGCATCGACCGACGGTCTCCCAAAACTCAACAGCGAAAGGTTTCAACAGATGACCGAGAACTCCCCGCCCAATTCGCCCGACACACTCAGCCCAGCCGCTCTCGAATTTGCGAACGTGCTGGGACAGTCGCTGGCACAACAATGGATCCAGGATCAGAAGGCGGGAGCCTGCCGGGTTCCTACTGATCACTCCAGTGAGTCTGCCCTGTCGACGCGAAGTTCGCGTGTTCAGAAAGACTTGCCCCATCCTCACGGTAGGATAGGACAGCCTGCGAAGTGATGACGTGAACTGCCGAACAAGATCTGTTCCGGCAATCAGTACCGCCGCCTGTGCGTTAATCTAGTTCAGGATCTGCCCCATTGGCTTCCTCAGCATCGACTGTGTGGTTCTGCTTTCGCCAAGCCGAATGACCGAGGTGTTCATTGAAAGTGCCGATGATCTGATAGCCACCGGGAGATTGTTGCGCACGGCTGACATTCTGGCCCAGGCGGTCAGCCGTGCGACGTTCATGACTCATGAACGAATAAAAGTTGAGCAACTGATGGAGCACAGGAATCAGCGTCTCGTCGTCGATTTCCCAGTATGCCTCGAAGGCGAGTTTGATTTCCGGTAGCCGTTCGTGAACGAGCAGCAGCGGAAGATTTCCAAAGGCCGCATGCTTTCGGAAGATTCGATCAAATCGGAGCTGTTCATTGGGCGTCAGAGGATCAGGAATCGCCCGCGAGAAGACTTGAGCTTGTATTGAAAAGCAGTCCGCCACGTAGTGAAAGGACTGCCAGCCGAGTTCCAGAAGGACGTCGCGCACCGTATTCAACGGATATGAACCACCGGGCATCTTCTTCTGTTTGGCCACCTGCTTGAGAAAGCTGCTTTTACTGCCACACAGCCAGTTCATGAATTCGGTGTTCGTTTGGTCGTTGCAATGTTGATGAATGGCGACACAAATCCGTTCTTCGATGTGTACTCTCGCGGTTTCGTCAATCCCCGAAGCGTTCCCGCTTTCAAACAGTGCAGCACGCATCAACCCTTCCTCACCAGTTGGTGGAACCGTGAGCGGACAACGTTTGGCTGCCGCGAACAGGCCACACTGGATGATCTGGCTCTTCGTCGGACGGGGAATACCGATCTCACGGGCCGTACCTGCTCCTTGTGTCATCAACTCAGTAATAGACCAGACACTGCCGCGACCGCCTGTGGACATCCCCAGAAAGGGGGGGAGCACAGTCCTCTCATTATCCGCCTGGCGGCTCTTCCGGCGCAAGTACAGATCACGCGAATTGCGAAACCGCCGTCGCTGGAATTCGCGTCGTGTCTGTACGGCCTGAAACAAGAAGTGCATCACTCGGTAGCTGTGGCGTTCCTCCGGTCCCAGCTGCTTGCGGTCTGAAAGCAGGGCCAGTCCGCCCAGGGCCCCCTGCAACAGGGCGGTACTCGCCCCCTGCGCTGGAAGGAAGACCCGCTCCCCGTCAGGGCGGTGAGCACACTGCAACTCAAACGTGAAATCTCGCGGAAGATCTGATCGGACCGAAGGTGGCGGCGTCCAACGGTAGTTCTCAACGCGCACATAGCCGGCCGACTCCATGGCCGCGTTCGTCGCGTCGATCACGATGATCGTCCCAAACTGAGCGTCGTTGGTCGTGGCCATCACAGGTCTCTCTCGCGTGTGTTTCTCAGCACGGCACCACAGGCTTATGTTCGGGGCGCATTCTCTGTGGAGGAAGCACCTTACGTCAATACCCAGTCAACATGCTGCCGCAGCGACGTCGACCCAGTCCCCGGAAATCGTCCGGTTGTCACAGGGTGAGCGGATAGACCGCAATCACCTCAGAGAACTGGTGACAACATGGCTGGCACGAACCCCCTGAGAATTAGCAAGGAAGAAATCACGGCCTCGTTTGCCGCTGGCAACTGGGGAGATCGGTTTCCACCCATTCTGACGGTCGATCAGGCCGCGGAGCTGCTGCACGTCCCCAAGGCCACGCTCTATGCCTGGCGATCTCAAGGACGCCTCAAGGGCTGCTCGCAAAAGCTCGGCAAGCATCTTCGATTTTTTCGTGACCGGCTCGTTCAATCCACTCTGAACGACGGGATCTAACTCTACAAAGAGGTAAGAAGACATGTCGAAACAGGACTCAGAACTTGTTGGCGAACGGGTGCGAATCTACAAGCGTGGGGACACCTACTGGGCCAATCTCCAGCACCGCTGTCAGCAGCTGCGCAAATCACTCAAGACGAACAACATCAAGACGGCCCGGCGCCTCGCACTGGCCTGGGAGCAAGAGATACTGGGAGGTTCGTCGTCGACCTCAACGCCACGCGAACCATCCACGGTGGATCGAACAGTGGAGATGTTCCTGGCCGCTTGCGAAGCTGAACAGCGCGCTAGGAAGACGCTGACGAAGTATCGTGGCGTCTTGCAGCGAGTCATCGACATGGCTGCCGAACAGAGGCTGACTGACATCCTGCAGATCGACCTGAACTTCGTCGATCGGTATCGTCAATCACGGCGTGCAGCTGAGCGATCACCGAAGACCATTCACACAGAAGTGGCCATCATCCGGCAACTGGTGCGATTCGCCAGGTCGCGTCGACTGATCACCATGGATCCACTCGACGGCTTAAGAAACCATGAACCGAAGGGGGCACCGCAACCGTTCTGGACTCACGATGATGTCCAACGAATTTTGTCGAGCGCTCAGGAGCCGCAACGGTCAGTCTTTACATTCCTGAACGAAACAGGGATGCGGATTGGAGAAGTTCAATGGTTGACTTGGGACGATGTGGACTTCTCACTGGGCGTGATCCATGTCCGGTCGAAACCTGGCTGGACGACCAAGACCGGCAACATTCGTTCGGTCCCCATGACACCCATTGCTCGTGACGTCTTGACCAAACTTCCTCGACACACTCGCTGGGTGTTCACCGCGCCAGCGTCTGTAAAGTATCCGAACGGCGATCACCAGATTTCGGAGCGTCGGCTGCTGAAATCTCTGAAGCGCGTCCTTGAGAAGCTCAAATTGCCCGGCCACCTGCATACGTTCCGCCACAGCTACATCTCGCGGGCCATCATCAATGGCACCCCCGAAGCGATGGTGCGGTCTTGGGTGGGGCATGTCGACGAAAAGACGATCCGCCTCTACACCCACATTGCCAGCCAGCAGTCTCAACAGGCCATGCAGACGCTGCACCAGAAACTGTGGGGTGACACCCCCGGCTAGAGAAGCATCACCCCCGTTGAGCCTCAACCATTGGTAGTGGGGCTCAACGGTCCGGGAGAACGCGCAGGGAGTTCATCGACACCAACTCTCTGCGTGTTCTTCTGGCAAATGGTTTGCCAAAAGAAGACGTGAGAGTTTCTTATCCCTGTTGCAGAGAGGTACGTGAGATGACGACTACGATTGCTCTTGTGAGCCGGTCAATGGTTCAGCACATTTTCAGCACAAACTGGGGAATTAGCGCAGAGGCGTTTCCCCAACAAAAAACCCGTCAACGACTTACGTTGACGGGTACACGTGGGAGCGGAGAGGGGGGGATTCGAACCCCCGGTACCGTTTCCGGTACACCGGTTTTCGAGACCGGCACAATCGGCCACTCTGTCACCTCTCCGGACGTGTGAACATCTGCGGAGCGGGGAGTTTAGTTGGGCGGTTGACTTGCCGCAACGTTGGCGGATGCAGGGGATGCTACTGCATCACCCGAACCACGGGAGCAGGGGCAGGTTTCCAGTCGATGAGGTTGAGTTCGACCGATTCGTAGCCCCGGTAGCGATTCAGGCCTGCGGAGAAGCAAATGGAGAGAGGGCCGTCGACAGCGGCTATTTCGTCGACCCAGTCCCCTTTCCCAAAGGCGACGCAGCGGTAGACCTTTTGCCCCTGCCGAACGCGCATGGACAGGTGACGGTCTCCGCCTCCCATGCGGCTCGGGGCATCGACCAGATGCACTGGGGACGAGCAGAAAATCGGACGTCGGTGGGCCGCACCGAACGGGCCGAGCCATTCCAGTTCCTTCACGGCCTTGTGTGTGAGATCCTCAAGATTGATCTCGGCATCCACGGCGACTTCCGTATCTTCCTTGGTGGGCGCATGATTGTCTGTCGTTACGCTGGAGAAAGCTTCACGGAATTCATCGATGCGGTCGGCGGCGATGCGTAGACCGGCAGCGGCCCGGTGGCCGCCAAAGCCAATCAGCAGATCGCTGCAACCCGCGATGCCGGAGTGGAGATCGTAGTTGGCGTAGGATCGCCCGGAGCCTTGCCCGACGTTCGTTTCCGAATTGATGGCGATCATAATTGTCGGACGTTCGAAATGTTCGGCGAGGCGGCTGGCAATGATGCCGATCACGCCGGGATGCCAGTCGGGGCTGGCCAACACGAGGGCGCTGTGATCCTCCCATTCAGGATGTTCAGCGACCATTTCCTTGGCCTGCTTAAAGATTTTCCGTTCGACGGTTTGCCGATTCTTGTTGAGCTGATCCACGTAGTCCGCGAGTTGCGCTGCGCGAGCCCGGTTGTCGGTCGTCAGCAGTTCGACAGCGAGTCGGGCCTGTCCCAGGCGGCCAGCCGCATTGATGCGGGGAGCGAGACCGAAACCAATGTCCTCTGCGGTGAACTCCTCAGTCTTTTCGAGTCCGGCAACTCGCAGCAGCATGCTCAGCCCCGGCGTCGACTTCTCGACCAGAGTGCTCAGGCCATACCGCACAATAATGCGGTTCTCACCAACCAGCGGCACCACGTCGGCCACGGTTCCCATCGCCGCCAGCCCGACTGATGATTTCAGGAATTCTCTCATGCGCGGCGAGGCTTTGGTGCCGTCGCCAAGCCGCTGACAGATGCCCCAGGCCAACTTAAAGGCCACCCCGGCACCGCACAGGTCGACAAACGGGTAATCGTGGCCGGGGAGGCGCGGATGGACGATCGCGGCCGCATCGGGCAGCGTCTCTCCCATGGTGTGGTGATCGGTAATGATCAGTTCGAGCCCGAGCTCCTTGGAAAGAGCAGCTTCATCCACGCTGCAGATGCCGCAGTCGACGGTGACAACGAGCCGTTCGGGGTCTTCGGAATGCAATTGGCGAATGGCATCAATATTTAGTCCGTAGCCTTCCTCGAGTCGACAGGGGATGTAATAGTCCACCTGGGCTCCGGCGAGTTTCAGGCAGTGCCAGAGGATGCTGGTGGAGGTCACCCCATCGACATCGTAGTCCCCATAGATCGTGACACGTCGACCGGCCTGCACCGCAGCGACAATACGGTCCGCTGCTGCAGCGAGTCCGGGCAACAGGTCTGGGGGGTAGAGGTCGTTGATGCTGGCCGTGACGAACTCGCGCGCCTGCTTGCCTGAGGTCAAGCCGCGTGCGACCAGCACTTCGGCCAGAAGTGGAGAACAGTTGAGTTCCTGCGCGACCCGTCCGATAACGGCCCGGTCATGCGGGGCAAACCTCCAGTGTCTGGGCATGGCAAATGTCGAATTCAGTGGTTGGAGAAAGCGGGTCGTTGCTGACAGGCTAAACCATCACGTGGAGGGACGCCAACAACTTGTCGCGGAACTGCGTTTCGCGTGCGTGTAGTCGCATCCACGATTCTGCACGCCGCGTCATGCCACACCATGAACGCTGGAAGTTCCTCACACGAGTTGTCAAGATGCGTTCCGATACGCCTCCTTTGATGTGTTCCTGCACTACGAGTGTCTCATGGCCGATCTGGCAGCCTTCTCCTCGCCCCCACCCTCGGACGATTCTCCCAACCAGGGGCCATGGTACCGGGAAATGAAGGGTTACCACTGGTTCGTGCTGGGAGTCGCTGCACTGGGCTGGCTGTTCGATTGCCTCGACCAGCAGCTGTTTATTCTGGCGCGCCAACCGGCGATGGCAGAGCTGTTGACGACGGCTGATGGCAGCCCTGTTGCCAAGGCCACGATTGATGCTTATGCCGGGTACGCCACGTCAATCTTCCTGATTGGCTGGGCGACCGGGGGGTTGTTCTTCGGCGTGCTGGGGGATCGCATTGGCCGCGCCAAGACGATGATGATCACGATCCTCATGTACTCGTTCTGCACGGGCCTCAGTGCGTTGAGTACATGCTTCCTCGACTTCGCCTTTTACCGGTTTCTCACGGGACTGGGGGTCGGAGGTGAATTCGCCGTGGGGGTGGCGCTCGTTGCTGAAGTCATGCCCGGCCGCGCGCGTCCGTATACGTTGAGTCTGCTGCAGGCGCTCTCTGCGGTGGGCAACATTTCCGCGGCCTTCATCGCCATGTACATGGGCAGCCTGGTGCAACAAGGCGTGATTACGAGCACCTGGCGACCGATGTTTGTTGTGGGCGCCTTACCGGCGTTACTGGCACTGGTGATCCGTTATCGCCTCAAGGAACCAGAACAGTGGGAACAGGCCCAGCACGATGAAACTGTAACCAAGGAACTGGGTTCCTATCGAGCCTTGTTTCGAGACCCCAAGTTGCGGAAGAACGCCTTTGTCGGATTGGCACTGGCGTTCGTTGGTGTGGTGGGGCTGTGGGCGATCGTCTTCTTTTCCATGGACCTGCTGGGGAACATTGTTGAACGGACAATGACCGAAGAGGGTGCAGCCAGCGCCGACATCAAAGGGACTGTGGCCCAGTGGAAGGGAGTCGCTTCGCTGTGCCTGAATCTGGGAGCGGCTGCGGGGATGTTCGGCTTTGGTATTCTGGCTCAGTACCTCGGTCGTCGCCCGGCATTCGCGATCGGCTTCATTGCTGCGGGATTCACGACGATTGGCGTGTTCCAGAACCTGCAGCGTCCTGAACAGGCATACTACATGTTTCCGATCATGGGCTTTTGCATGCTGTCGCTGTTTGCCGGATACGCCATCTACTTCCCGGAACTGTTTCCGACTCGACTGCGTTCGACGGGAATCAGCTTCTGCTATAACGTGGGGAGGTTTGTGGCCGCCGCAGGACCGGCCTTGCTGGGTCTGCTGACCGAGAAGGTGTTTGCTGCTCATCCGGAACCTCTGCGAATGGCAGGTCTCTCCATGTGCAGTATTTTCCTGCTGGGACTGCTGGTCCTGCCGTTTGCCCCTGAAACCAAGGGACAGCCGTTGCCAGATTGAAGTTGAAACGGCAACGTTGTTCACGTATTTGAGCGACGTTCCCAGTGATCCATTTCGAGCGCTCGAGGGTGAATTATGTTGCGAACCATTGGCCTGATGAGTTGCCTGACCGTCTTGCTGACTGGCCCCATTGCCTACGGACAGGGCAACAAGAAACTGCCTGCAGGACAGCTCGACCCCGCGGCAATCAAGTCGCTCGATACGAAAGCGCAGACACTGGAAGCTGAATTCCTGAAAGGGCTCACTGACCTCGCCTCCTCATATGAAGACGTCGGCGACAAGGACAAAGCCAAGGCCATGCTGCAGGCGATCCTGAAAGTGCGTCCCGACGCAGATCAGGTCAAAGAGAAGATCAAGCAGCTTGATGAATCCGTGTTTCTGGACCGGCAGCTGATTGTCGACCTCGACACCGCGCGAGGCTGGATTTCCAGCGGGCTCGTTGTGGAGAAGGGCAAAGAAGTGCGACTGGAAGCGGCCGGGACATACAAGCTGATCGTCAATGATGAGCTGGGTCCTGATGGTTACCGCAGTGAAGACGGCAAGGGGGAAGATTTCGTTGATGGCGTTCCCACCGGAGCCCTGGTGGGAGTGATCGTCCCTGTGGGCGGCGCATCAAACCGTCCCAATCGTGGCAAGGATGGCCCTCAGCCCTTCATGATCGGGAGTTCGCACCAGCTGACGCCGCGAGAAAGTGGGTTGCTCGTTCTCCGTGTCAACTCCCCGTCAAACGCCAAGTGCGTAGGTCGGTTGAAGGTGCGAGTCAGCGGGAACTATTCCAACGTGGGAAAGTAGTTCGCTCCCCCAGCCCGACCAACGATCCAAAGAAGAAGGGACCCCCGGAATTCAGGGGTCCCTTGGCATTTCGGGGTTGAATTAACTGCGACTCCAGCGGGCCGGACCATCCTTCACATCTTCGACGGTCACGTTGAGTTCCTTGAGGCGGTCGCGAATCTTGTCAGCGGCGGCCCAGTTCTTTTCGCGGCGGACGTCGGCCCGCAACTCCAGAATCAGCCCCATCAGTCCGGCAACGAACTCATCGTCCGCCCCGGCTGACTTCTGAACTGGCTTGCGAAAGACTCCAATCAGCTGAGCCAATTCCTGCAGCACGGTAACGGCGGTTGTGAGGATGGCCTTCTGTTCGGGAGTGGCCGCGTCTTCGAGCTTGTTCTGCGTGACATAGCCATTGATCACTCGACGCATCTCGAACAGATTGCCGATCGCTCCGCCAGTATTGAAGTCGTCATCCATGGCTTCGAGGAAACGATCCCGCAGTTCGCCCAGTTCCCGGGCAAGTTCTGCAGGCAGACCTTCCATAGAGGTTGACTGTTCTCGTGTTGTCGGAACGGTCAGTGAATATGCGCTCACACCGGTGATGCGTTCGAAGTTCTCAAACAACCGATAGAAGCCGTCGAGGCCCTTGGCGGTATTGGCAATATTTTCCGAGGAGAAATCGATCGGACTGCGGTAGTGCGTGGAAAGTAGGAAGAACCGTACGGCTTCCGGATGATGATGAGCGAAAACGGCGGTCTTGACCGACTCAGCGCCGGCTGAGCCCGCCAGCTTTCCGGCGATCTGGTCTTCGGCGGAAGAATCGCCGTGACGGTCGTGCTGCCCACCGACCTTGCCGGTATTTTTTCCGGACTGCATCAGGCCGTTGTGCATCCAGTAGCGGACAAAGCACTTCCCCGATGCACATTCTGACTGTGCCAGTTCGTTTTCGTGGTGCGGGAACATCAGGTCGAGTCCGCCGCCGTGAATGTCGATGGAGTCGCCGAGCAGTTTCGACGACATCGCCGAGCATTCAATATGCCAACCCGGTCGACCCGGCCCCCAGGGACTGTCCCATGCCGGCTCGCCAGGCTTGGATGATTTCCAGAGTGCAAAGTCGGCTGGGTTTCGTTTCTGGTCGTTGGCCTCGACCCGCGTGCCCGCCATCATCGAATCGACGCTGCGATGCGACAGTTTTCCGTAATCATCATCGGTGGTGACTGCGAAGTAGACATCACCATTGAGCGGATAGGCGTGTCCCTTGTCGATCAGCTTCTGAATCATCTCCAGCATGTCGCCAATGTGATCGGTGGCGTACGGGAACTTGTCGATGGTGTCGACGCCCATCAGTTGCAGGTTGTCCATGTAGTCGGCGGTCATGGCATCGGCCAGCGCCTTGACCGTGACGCCCTTTTCCTGCGCCTTGTTGATCAGTTTGTCATCCACATCGGTGATATTAATGATGAACGTGACATCGTAGCCGCTGTACGTGAGATACCGCTTGACCGTGTCGAAGATCACCGGGCCAACCATGTGGCCGATATGTGCCGGCTTGTAAACCGTGGGGCCGCACAGATACATCGAGACCTTGCCGGGCTCGATGGTTTGAAAGGCTTCCTTCTCGCGGGTGAGTGTGTTGTAAACGCGGAGCGACATGGTGTTAACGTGGGTCTTGCTGATTGGGGGACAACCTTGATGCAGCCTGCAGGCTGCTCGCCCCGGAAAGATAACGACTCGTCCAGTTGCCCCCAAGACCATGTTTGAGGCTGGGAAATCGGCAGTCTCCAGTCCGCAGTCAGCGCAAACTCGCATTCAGGATGAAACCGACGAAACCACATTGACGGCAGGAACTTCCAACGCTGCATGGACAACCGGCGTAGAACAGCGGAGAATTGAACCCGCGTTGTCGACATCCGCTGCCACTGATCTGATCTGCCCATGTCCGTTGCCGCTACGCAGTTTACGCCGCTTCTGGGAAATGATGTGCTCGCCCGCGTAGAACGGATGCGGCTGAACCCGCTGCGTCGTCGTACCAATCGCATGCGGGGCGAACATCTCTCCGGCAAGGGGGGGACGAGCATCGAGTTTCGGGACTACCGGAACTACGTCAGCGGCGACGACATTCGGTACGTCGACTGGAATATCTTTGCCCGCCTGAATGAGCCCTACCTGAAGCTGTTCGCCCACGAGGAAGAGTCGCAGGTCGTCATCCTGCTGGATGCTTCCACATCGATGGGCTTCGAAGGGAAGTTTGAACTGGCCCGACAGATCGGCGCCTGCCTGGGCGTCATGGGCCTGATGAGCGTTGAAAAGGTGAGCATCTACTCTTGTGGTGCGAAACAGGTTGGTCCCGTTCGACTGCTGCCGTGCAGTGGCCGAGCCAGTTTGAAGAAGTTCTTTCGCTTTCTGGAACAACTCGAGCCGGGCGGCGATTTCCCGATTGAAGAGGCGATTGAATCGGTGCTGCAGCATCACCGGGGACGCGGGATTGCCGTGGTTCTTTCAGACTACCTCACCCTGGGGAGTGTTTCGCGGTCATTCAACCTGTTGCACGGAGCGGGACTGGAGCTGTACGCGCTGCAGATTCTCTCCCCGAGTGAAATCGATCCCGAAATGACGGGCGATTTGCGGTTTGTCGATTCCGAAAACGACGCCACGCTGGACGTCTCCTCAGTCGGTGAACTGCTCGGCATCTACCATGAACATCGCCTCGGACTGGAACGGTATCTGGAAGTGGAAGCCCGAAAGCGCAATGGTCGGTTTGTCACACTCTCCAGCGGCATGTCAATCAAGGACGTCATGTTCGACACGCTGCTGCGGCGAGGATGGATTCGCTGATTTCGTTCGACACCAGATCACTTTGACTCTTGCTGTTTATGCCCAGTTTCTTTTCCCCACTGCACGCTGCTCTATTCGCACTTCTGGTGCCGTTGATCATCGTGTATTTCCTGAAACTGCGTCGCACGCGGGTATCGATTTCCTCGCTCGCGCTGTGGCAGCAGGTAGTGAACGATCAGCGGGTGAATTCGCCGTTTCAGAAGTTCAAGCGGAACCTGCTGCTGCTTCTGCAGATTGCCGTCCTGTGCCTGCTGGTGCTGGCCGCAATGCAGCCATTCATTGCGGGAACGGAAGCAAACGCCTCGAAACTTCCCATTTTGATTGATTGCTCAGCCAGCATGGGAGCCCGTGATCGTGACGGGCGAACGCGGCTCGATCTCGTCAAAGCCGAAGTGCTCAAGTTGATTGACGGTCTGCTGCCCGGACAGCAGTTGACTCTTATCGAGGTTGGGGCCTCCGCTCGCCGGATGACCGACTTCACGGATAACAAGGTGCTGTTGCGGTCCGCACTCAATGAGCTGCAGGTGGCCGATGTTCCCAGCCGGCTGGAAGATGGACTGCGACTGGCCCAGGCACTCACCCGCAGCCACGACCAGATCGAAAGAGTTCGCCTGTACTCCGATGGCAACCTGCCGACCAAAACCAATCCCGCCACAGGACAGCCGATGGCCGCGATTGATTTCGATTTGTCGTTTCCGGTGGACTTTTTTCCATTGGACTCGGCAGGCAGCAACATTGGCATCACCGCCTTTAATGCCCGGCGATCAACAACCGACCGCTGGGATGTGTTTGTCCGCGTGGAAGGGAGTTCCAGCAGCTCCACCGAGGCCAGGATTCATCTCACCAGCAACGGCCAGCCGCTGGGCGAGGAACGCGTTATTCTGGAGGCAGGGGAGTCACAACGGCTCGTGTTCGGGGTCGACACCAGACAGGCGCATCATCTCGAAGTCAAGCTGGAGCCTGCCGATCACGATGCCCTGACTTGCGACAATATCGCCTGGCTGAACTTGCCCCAAGGTCGAAATTTGAGCGTGTATTGTCCGGTCACCATGGCCGCGTTTCGCCATGCCCTGTCGGCCATTGAGGGGATTCAACTGGAACCGGATTCCGAAGGGAAGAGCAGCCGGACCAGCTATGACCTGTTGATCTCCGATGACCTCGCTGATGACGTACGGGAAGCATCGACATCCTGCTTCGTCGGTCCACTCCCAGGCGATCTGCAGTCGGCATTGCAAATGAAGGACGAACCGGCCGAGGTCGTCGACTGGAAGCGAGATGCCACGCTCCTGCAGCATGTCCAGCTGAAGGAAGTGCTGATCAACAATGTCGCCTTGAAGCAGGAGGGTGTGACGGACAACGACATTGAGAGGGCCGGATATGACATCCTCGCCTTCGGCAATCAGGGCCCGCTGATCCTGCGCAAGAGTGACGGGCTCAAGCTGACCTACCATCTGCTGTTCGACACAGATCGATCAACACTACCCTACCGCGTGGGCTTTCCCATCCTGGTCTCCAACCTGGTCAATGAAGCGATGCAACAAGCCTCACTGGCCGAACTTCGCTCACCCTCGACCGGCATCCTGCCGCCCCTGCAATTGAGCAAGGAGACCACATACCGCATCACTGACCCGACCGGGCATCACGAAGAGCGGTCGACCAACGAAGATGGCGTACTGCTGGGCATTTCAGCGCCGCATGTCGGTGAATATGAAGTATCGAAGGGAAGCGAGCTGGTCGATCAGCTGGGGCTTTCGCTGCTCAATTCGACCGAGACCTCCCTGTCGCAGGTGGACAAGATTCACTTCAATGAATTGTCCGTTGATGCTTCTGAGACACGGCCCACCACAGACCGCCTGCTGTGGAAGGAACTGGCGATTGCCGCTCTGTGCATGCTGCTGCTGGAGTGGTGGTACTTTCAGAAGCGTCCGGCGGCGGTGCCTGCCTAGCCCCGCATCGGCATGGCCGCCTCTCACTGGCTGACAAGTTGCCAGTACCCCTCTTTGCGTTGGCAGTAGTCCCCACTTGTTTCGCTACAGCACCGGCACAGGCCGACCGGATGCGGGACGGACGAGCAGACTGGCATCAGCGGCTGTGCGGGACTTCTCCTGTGCCGCACCGTCATTTTCAAAATGCAACTCGACCAGATCGAGGTTATGCAGCAGGCGCTTCAGGCCGTTACGTGGAGCCGCTTCGGTTAGAAAGACATGTGGCCCCAAACCATCACTCAGGTGGAAAATTCGAGCGCAGGCGGCCAGCATTTCATCGTCGAGCAGTTCCAGATCGGACCAGACGCACGGAGCGAGGAGTTCGCTTTGTCGCGCCCCCCGCAGAAAGTCTCCCAACTGCTGCCACACCTCCCAGGTCGGGAGATGACCCGACAGCCCCATGCCGAACTGATCCGCCAGCAACCGTGGAAGTTCTTCCCGT
This sequence comes from Planctomycetaceae bacterium, assembly GCA_020426515.1. GTDB lineage: Bacteria > Planctomycetota > Planctomycetia > Planctomycetales > Planctomycetaceae > JACKHO01. The sequence continues at coordinate 13,956 of JAGQPW010000025.1, forward strand.
GTGACTCCAGTCAGACGGATGTTGTGGCACATCTGACCAGCCGAACGAAATTCGGTTTTCAGCTGATGCAGCAATGGCTGAACCTGCTCCAGGGTCCCTTGAATGTGACAACTCGTGCCACGCTGCACCGCCAGCATCAGCAGTTCACCCAGCTCCTGCTGGACGGACGAGAGTGCCCCGGAAATGCGGTTGTGGTGGCTGGCAGACATAGTGGCCTCGATTGACGGCAGTGCGGACGCTGTTGGCAGGATCTCAGGGAAATATGGTCCCTGTGCCCCCTATTGGCCATCGACCTGACACAGACCGCCGGAGCAGTATTTTGGGCACGTCCGTGAATGCCTCCCCAGCTTGCCGTTTTTACCAACGGGCCGCCTGGGCGCCTTGAGCCAATTTGTCAGGCGATTTCTCGCATCGCTGCGAGAAAGGTGTCCACTTCAGCGTCGGTCCCGACAGTGACACGCAGACCATCCAGAATGCCCTGCGTTTCGTCGCTGAACTTCATGTAACGGACGAGGATCTTCCTCTGCTTGAGCTGCTCGTACAGCGACTGATGGTCCTTGGCTGACCGAGTGGCCCAGACGAAGTTGGCCTGACTGTCAACCACATCAAAACCAAGGCCCCGCAGTTCTTGTGTCAGCCTCGTGCGGGTGGCGATGATCTTGCGGCGGTTTTCCAGCATCCACGCCTGATCCCGAATAGCTGCTTCGGCCGCGGCCAGTGAGATCGCATCGCAGTTGTAACTGTCCTTAACCTTCCGCATGCCGCGAATCAGGTCGGGATGGGCGACGGCAAATCCAAATCGCAGTCCGGCAAGGCTGTACGACTTGCTGAGCGTGCGCGTCACCACCATCTGCGAACCCTTCTCTGAGTGCAGGAGCTGCATCGCGTGCGGCTCGTCAGCGAAGTCACCGTAGGCTTCATCCAATACGAGCACGCCGTTAGGCGGGACCAGCGACAGGATCGTTTCATCCGACCAGCGGTTCCCTGAGGGGCTGTTCGGATTGGGAACGAACAGCAGTTTGGCCTGCTGAATGAGAGGCTTGTTCTGCGCGAGGTTCCAGCTCCAGTCGGCATTCAATCGCAGCCGGGCAAAACGCGTCCCCTGAATTTCGGCCAGCGTTTCGTACAGAATGTAGCTGGGATAGGGATACGCAATCAGGTTCGTGGGATCGGCAAAAGCCCGAACCAGCAGCGTCAGGCTTTCGTCGCTGCCGTTTGCCGGCAGAATCCAGTCCGCATCGAGGCCAAACAATTCCGCGGCGGCTTTGCGAAATGACTTGCCGACCGGATCGGGATAGACATTCAGCCGCGCGCGAGCCATCCGCTCGATCGCCTCGACCACGAGGGGCGATGGGGGATACGGATTCTCGTTGGTATTGAGTTTGACCCAGCCAGGTTCCTGAGGCTGCTCTCCAGGAACGTACGCAGCGAGCCGATCGACGTTGGGACGAAAAAGAGACATAGAGCGAGCGTGGGTTATTCGAATTCTTCGTCCCGGCGTTCTCCCTTACCGCGGAAGTACAACCGAACGGGGACTTCCTTGAAGGGGAGTTCGTCACGAAAAAGCCCCAGCAGGAATCGTTTCCAGGCGGGATCAAACAAATCGGGATCGTTGCACTTGATCACAATCGTCGGCGGTTCCGTCGCGACCTGTGTGGCGAAGTAAGCCCGGGCACGACGGCTCGGCTTCGCTTTGGGCGGGTTCTTCGTCATCGCCAGTTGCAGGAGCCTGTTGAGCGGTCCGGTCCCCACTCGTTCGCGCGACTGCTTGTAAATCGACTGGGCCAGGTTAATCAACTGCTTGACGTTGCGTTCTTCCTTGGCCGTGATGAAAGCCACCGGCACGTGACGCAGCGAGGCGAACTCCGAGAACAGATAGTCGGCCCATTTTTCGTTCGTAATTCCACGTTCCAGCGCGATGTCCCACTTATTGACGACAAACACGCAGGCCTTGTCACGCTCCTGAATTTCGCTGACGAGTTTCTTGTCGACACGCGAGATTGGTTCTGACGCATCGAAAAACATGAACACGACATTGGCCCGGCGAATGCTCTTTTCGGCACGTACCAGTCCATAAAACTCGATGTCGTTGGCGAGGCTTTTGCGTTTGCGGACGCCCGGAGTGTCGATGGCAACAAACGACTTGCCATCCAGTTCAAAGCGAATGTCGACGCTGTCTCGGGTTGTCCCCGCCACTTCACTGACGATCATCCGCTCCGTTTGTGCGAGGGCATTGATGAACGTGCTCTTGCCCACGTTACGTCGACCGACGATCGCCAGTTTCAGTTCCGGATCCGTCACCAGAGCCGCGCCGGAAACGGCCTCGGTCTCGTCAGCATCGGGGAGCAGGTTGAAGATCGCATCGATCAAATCCGACTTTCCACGATTCGCCTTCACGCTGGTCTGCACCATCGAGGCTTCGGCCAGGCCATAGAACTCGTGAATTTCCAGATCGGTCTTGGGGGAATCGGACTTGTTGACCACCAGCAACTTGGGCATGTCGATGCGTCGCAAACGCTCCGCGACCGCTTGATCGAGCGGAGTCAGTCCAGCCGACCCATCGACGACAAACAGAATCACCTGGGCTTCGTTAATTGCGCAATCGATCTGGCGTTCGATGTCGGCCGAGAGGTCATCGGAATCGACAATTCCGATTCCGCCCGTGTCGACAAATTCGAAGAAGCGGTCCCGATGCTGCATCAGGTACGTGACCCGGTCTCGGGTCACCCCGGCCGTGGGGTCCACGACTGACACGAACTTGCCCGCCTGCCAGTTCAGGATGGAACTCTTACCGACGTTTGGGCGGCCAACGATGGCAACCTTGGGAATGGCCATAAAACTTACCTGATGAGACCGCGTGCTGATTCAACTACCAGCCACCGCGGAAGGGAGTGACCCCGCATTATCGCAGGGACCCCATGGCATTCAACGGAGTTCGCCTCGGCTTCCACCAAGAATTGCAGGGCCGACCGGAAAACTCAGCCTGTAATCTCCTCATCCCTGCCATTTGACGGGGGAAACAGGGCGGGTTGTTTCTCCTCGGTCGTCACTCGGGAGGAGCGTTTGCGTTTCCCTGTCCCTCGGGCTCCCTCGCTCGCAAGTTGCTGCAATGACTCAGGCTGCAGTTCCACCACATCGTCCAGCGACAGGCTGCGTCCCAGTTCTACGGTGCGGCGGTGGCATGTCAGCAGCAGAATCTGATGCGTTTCTCCCAGTCCCTGCAGGGCGCGCAGCGTTTCCAAGGCCCGATTGTCGTCGAAGTTGACGAGCACATCATCCAGCACCAGCGGCAGCGGATCATGCTTGCGGGCGTAATCCGTGACATAGGCCAGCCGAATGGCGAGAAACAACTGTTCACGCGTTCCGGTACTGAGCTCTTCGGGTTTGCGCCGAGTCCCCGCATGATCAACGACGCGAATGACTCCCGGCTCTTCCAGCGACGACTGCAGTTGACGATACCTTCCTCCCGTCAAGCGAGACAACCAGTCCCCCACATCAGCCAGCAATCTCGGCTGATGGTGCTTCTCGAAGCGGCTGAGAGCGCGCTGCATCATCGCTTCGGCCAGTGCCAGCGGAGCCCAGCGATCGACCGCCTGTGCGAACTCAGAACGGAGGTGTTCCAGCCGGTTCGCCAAACGGTCCACGTGCGAAGAGTCGGCCCAGTCCTGCAACTTTTGACGAATGGCCCCAATCTGTTCGGCTTCCTCCTGGTATTGCCGCTCCTTCTCGGTTCGGTCCCGACGAACCTGCTCCAACTGGCTGCCCAGTTCTCCTTCATTCAGATCGCCAAGTTGAGATGCATCGGCTCCCAGTTCCTGCAGCGGGATGTCACACTCCCTGATCGCGCGGTCCAGTTGCTCACGATCCTGAAACTGCGTGAGCGTTGATGTCAGGTCGACGTCCGCCGCGAGTCCAGCTGCGATACGAACCTCTTTTAACTGCTGCGTCCAATGTTCCTGCATCCGTTGCAGGTCCGCGAGCTTACGGGCCGATTCACTCGCCTGAGCCTGCCGCTGTGCGCGAATCAATTCAGCGTTCTTTGTCGCTTCGAGTTCAGTCGACAGCATCGACAGAGTGACGGTCGCCGAATCTGCGGACCAGGGAGAATCCTCGGCCGGCAACAGAGCCTTAACTGCCGTGTCAAACTCCTTGAGCCGTGTCCGTGTTTCCAACTCCTGATGTTCGAGACGGCGAACTTCTTCCAGCCCGCGCTGCAGTTCAAGCAGGCTGTCGAGCGTACGCTCGGCGGCATCCAAACTGAGTTCCTCCGGGAAATTCAGTTCCTTGAGCAGCTTGCGACGGTCCGCTTCCAGCTGCCCCTCACGCAGACTGAGTTGCGTCAGTTCATTTTCCAATTGCTCCCAGCGCTCGGTAAGTGCGGCTAGTTCCTCGTCCAGCCGATTGCGATCGGCGATGGTTCGCTGCGCCGTATCGAATTCGGTACGTGCCGCCTTCAGTGCCGCTGAAGTCGAGGGGGCATCGGGGAATGCCTTTCGCAACTCCAGCTCAAACGGCGCCAACTTCTGAAGCAGTTCCTCGCAGAGGTCTTCGGTCCGCTGCTGTTCCTCGGTCGCCTCAATGTACCGCTCGAAATGCTGCCGCCACTCCAGCATGGGAGCGGGAGCGGCGGGAACGATGCCCAACGGAGACCAGAGATCCAGCCATGACTGCCGCAGTGCGTCATACGCCTTCTGCTTAATCAGAAGGTTTTCCTGATCGTCGGCCAGTTGTTGCTCCTGACGCTCAACGCGGCTCGTCAGCTGGTCGCGTCGGGCGAGGAGTTCGGCCTGTGAGTACTGCAGATCGGCCAGACGGTCCGCTTCCGCCAGCAGATTTGCAAACTCGTCTGCCACCGCTTCGTATTGCCCTGCGGCAAGCCACTCCTGCAGCTCCGCTTCGGCGGTCGCATCGCCATCAATGTAGCGGCGTCGCAACAGATCCCAACCCAGGTTGCGGCGTTCCCGCAGATTCAGCAGGTGTTGACGATCAAGCTGTGGATGCAGTCGATCAAACTCCGCGAGATCCTGTCGCCACTCGCACAGTTCATCATGCAGCTTCTCGACGCGAGCCGTCCACTGCTCTACGGCGGCCTGAGCCGTTTGCCATTGGCCACGCCAGTCTTCAAGAGCTTCAGTCAATGGGACAGCAAGCTGCGTCCAGTCTTCTGGGGCATTGTCGCATGTGGCACCAGCGCTGCGCAGTTTGCGTTCCAACTGGCCCCGCAGTCGGTCCGTTTCTTTGCGCTGCGCGGCAACCCTCGAATCCACGCCCTGTTGTTCGCGTTCCTGTTCTTTCCAGGTTTCGCTACGGTCCAGCAAGTCGTCGAGCGACTCGACGGAACGATGAGCTGGCAGCTTTTCCAGTTGCTGACGAACAGACTTCAAGTCCCGTTCGAGGTCGGGACGCCTCGCCGCGCAAGCCGCTTTTTCCTTGTCCAGCTCCGTCTGCAATTTGAGCAGGGCCTGCAGTTGTTCTCGCTGCTTCAGACCGATCTTCAGTGACTCGACATCCTCAAGCGTCCAGTCGCTGCCGATCCGTTCCAGATCGGTTTGAAGGCTCGCCTGCAAGTCATCGCGTTTTCGGATGAGGTTCGGCAACTCCCGCTCCAGTGCTTCCATTTGCGAGAGCTGCTGACCCAGCGAGCCAATGGCTGCGGTGTGGTCGAGCAGGTGCTGCTGGGCAGCCGTCAGTTCGTCATCGGCGTCGACCTGTTGTCCTGCCGATTCCCGTTGAACCTCATTGATGTCCCGTTCCACTTCAAACAGCCGGTCGCGGGCTTGTCCCAGTTCCTTGGCTCGATCGCCCGTCAATTCCGCCGGCAGACTCAACTGGCTTCGTTGGGCTCGCAAGCTTTCACGACGACGATAATGAGGCAGAACTTTCAGCTGCTGTTCAAGCCGCTGTTCGTGCCGCTGCAGTTCCTGCAGGTCTCGTTTCAGTTCATCCGCCGCAGCAATACGCTTCTTCAGTTCGGTTTGCGTCCGGTCATATTCCTGAGGCGGCACAAGAGCATTGCGGTATTCCTTCTCGCATGTGTTGATGTCCCCCTGGAGATTGAGCAACACCTGCTTTTTTCCACGCAGCTTGAACAAAGACTCCCGTTCCGTGGCCAGTGCCCCCTGAACGCGTCTGAACTTCTCCAGTCCGCCCCACCCCCCGGTAAATAACGATTCGCCGAGCCCCGCGTTTTTGAGACTTTCTTCCCCTTCGAACAGTTCTCGCAGCGAGAATGCGAACAGATTATTGAAGAGTTGAGCACTCGCCCCAGAGAGAATCTGGGCGAGGGTCGCTTCGTCGACGGGATCTCTGTTGTCTTCCCAATGCCCGCTAATAATGTCCTGTCGACGCATTTGTCGACGGAATTTGAGTATGCGGCCATCGCGAAGCTGCAAGCGGGCCTGCGCGGCAATCCCTCCGGCGTTCCAGTCGAGTCCATGGGCACGGGACGGAAAGCCAAACAGCGTTTCGCGAACAAGACGCAGCAGCGTCGATTTTCCGGCCTCGTTCGGACCGTAAACGACCTGCAGTCCCCCGGTGAAGTTCAGGGGACGCCCGTCCAGCACGCCAAAGTTTTCGCCTTCAATCGCCAGTAGTTTCATGTATTCCCGCTCCGTCGTCCGGAGCGACGCGGCTCCAGACCTTTCTGCACATTCTCAGGCCTCGCATCATAGCGTGTTGCCTCGCCATTCGCCGCCTGTCTCGACCCGAGACTGTTGCGCTGTGATCTCCTGCGACTGGCGAATGGGAACTGGCCGCTGTAAGTTCCGGTTGACGACCAACTCATTTTCGCCGAAAGCCCGCCCGATGACGATCTCCATCCCGCGACTGATTCCCGGACTGCTGTGCTGGAGCCTGCTGCTGTTGACGGGATGTCCGCAATCCCCGGTGGAGTCCCCGCAGCGAACCGGGTCATACCGGATCGTCACCACGACCGGGATGGTGACCGATCTCGTGAGGCAGGTGGCCGGTTCACATGCCGAGGTGATCGGCCTGATGGGAGAAGGTATCGATCCGCACCTGTATCGTCCGACGCCTCACGACAGCGGGCAGATCATGGGAGCCGACGTCGTCTTCTATTCAGGATTGAAGCTCGAAGGTCAGATGGAGGCTGCACTGGAACTGGCCGGAAAGCAGGGACGCCCCATTGCCGCTGTCACCGAGAAACTCCCCGAGGAAAGCATTCGACACCCCGAAGGAACCGTAGGACATCCCGACCCGCATGTGTGGCACGATCCGAATTTGTGGGGACAGTGTGCGGTACATGTGGCCGAAGTCCTGGCCGCATACGATCCGCCGCATGCCGAGGACTACCGCAAGAACGCACTCGACTATCAGGCACAACTCAAGGAGCTTGATGAGTTTGCCCGCAAGGTGCTGCAGGAGATTCCTGCAGGACAGCGACATCTGGTGACGGCTCACGATGCGTTTGAATACTTCGCTCGCACCTACGGACTGAGCGTCCATTCCGTTCAAGGCATAACAACGGAGTCGGAACCGGGTCTGCAGGACACCAACAAGCTGGTCGACTTCCTTGTGGAGAATCAAATCCCCGCACTGTTTGTCGAATCGACGGTCAATCCCGCGCATCTCCGCGCGGTGATCGAAGGAGCTGCTTCGCGAGGCTGGAAAGTCAGCGTCGGAGGAACTCTGTACTCCGATGCGATGGGCGCTCCCGGCACCTACGAAGGAACGTACATCGGCATGATTGACCACAACGTGGCCACCATTGCCCGTGAATTGGGATCCCAGTGGGACGGAGCCATGTCATTCAAGGAATCGCGCGAAGCCAAGTGACCATGACGGCTTGCACGAACAAATACTCCAGCAATTCAATTGCAGCTGAAAGCCGGCGCGGACTGCAGCGGTCGACGACGAACGACATCTCTGAGATGGTCGAGCAGCAGATCGCTACGCAGGTCGACATTGCTGATGCTCAGCAGTTCGGCTGCCGCTGTCGGAGACAGCGACAAGCTTTGGGAGAGTACGTCCGTCAAGCAGCCTAGCGACAACTCATGACGCAGCAGCGACTCAAACAAGTCCAGTGACTCCAGGTCGTAGACCTCCTGAAAGAGCTCCAGCAGTTCATCTCGACGATGCGTTCGATCGATCGCAGAGGGAGCAGGATAGCGATCGGCCACGGCCACGACTTCCGCCATTCGCAGTGGACCGCAGGTCGTTTCCGCCTCGACCCGCATACGACACAGTCCACGCACGATGACCACCGAGCGTTCGCCCGGGGCATTGTGCTGGACGGTAACCTCGGCCAGGCAGCCGTGTGCGTGAAATGGGGCAGCAGCCATGTCCGAACGGATCTCCCATCCGGGTTGGAGAGTCGTCAGCCCCAGGAGTCGATTCCCGTCCCGCAGATGCTGCATCAACGCAGAATTCGCCGGCCCACTCAATTGCAGGGGCTGTACCGCATACGGCATCACCACAGCCACTGGCATTGCCAGCAGTGGAACGCTGCCCTGGAATCTGGACCAGTTCGACGCAGTCTCAATGGACATGAAGATTGCCAATCACAACAGCAATGTCGGTCGCAAGAGACCGGTTTGCTCAGGAGCGGGAAGGATGGAATATCAACAAAGGAATACGCTGAGGATCGATCGCAACGCCCTGGGGATAACCACTGCTCACTTGCAGCAGTTCCTCGAAACAATGGTCGAATTCAACGCGAAATCGTCGCAGCTCCAGACCGCGACAGGTATCGCCGTAGGGGGCCAGATAACGGACTGCGGAGTCGTGCATTTTCCGGGCACCGCCCAGATTTCCTTCGGAGAAGTGAAACAGCGCAACCGCCGCATGAATCAATCCCTGATAAAACTCCCGGGATTCATCGAGCGTTTCCGACCAGAGTTCTTCGAGCACATCGTGGCAGGCGAAGAACTCCTGGGCGTTGAACAGCTCAATGGCCTCCGAGAACCGGGGATCTGTCATGACCGTCATCAGGCTCAGTTTGGAAGTGGACAACTATCCCTGTCGAGGCCATCCGCAATGAGAACGGAAAGCCGGAGGTACGAAGCCCACCCCCCGGACAGCGTGTGCGCTTGTGTCGACTTTTGGCAACACGTCGATCACGTATACCGCTCAAACGTCAGCGGGTCGTCGGAACGCGGGTTCGCCACTCGCAGAACCACGTTTCCTTCCAGAACATCGGTCAGCAGTTCGCCACACAGCTCTTTTCGCCAGCCATCGAGCAGCTTTGGCGGCGGCGCGGAGTCCTGTTCCAACAGATACCAGCGAACCACGTTGTTCAAATCTGCCGAGGTCCCGACGATCGACATGGAGAGCCCCAACTCCTGGCAGCGATTTGCCAGCGCCAGCCCCAGGATACGCCCCAGAACTTCATCCTGTTGCGGATGCTGAGGATTGGTGACTCGTGGCGGCAGCTGATCATCCGGAAGATTCGCCGCGCTCGCAATCACTTCCAGCATCTCATCGGCCAGTCGCTGATAGTCACGGCGGTTCATGCCACGTGTGACGTTGAGATCCTTAACCGTGCGCGGGGCGCGCTTGGCCAGTTCCATCAACAGGTCATCTCGCAGGATAAACCGAGCCGGCTTATCGAGATCGCTGGCACGCTTGTCGCGCCAGTTGAACAGTGCCTGAGCCACAGCCAGTTCGCGCGACTTCAAACGCGCCACGGATGGCAAACGCAACCATCCCGGTCGATTTTCGTCGGCAACGATGTCGTTGACGAACCGTTGAAACTCGGTCCAGGCCCAATCCAGTCGACCCAGCTTCTTCAGCTGCTGTTCCTGTTTCGTCCAGATGTCAATCAGGTGACGCACATCTTCGGCGGCGTACTCCAGCTGGTGCGGCGTGAGCGGTCGGCGTTCCCAATCGGATCGGGTTTCCTTGCCATGGACCGATTTGCCCAGCACACGCTGAACCAGGTTCCCATGCGAAATGGGGAACCCTCGGGAGAGCAGCCCTTCCGCAATCTGCACATCGATCAACTTGCCTGGCGGACGTTGCGTGGCGAAGTAACAGAACCGCACTTCTTCGCGACCACCATGAATAATGATCGTGGTCTCCTCATCGGCCATGATGTCCCACCAGGCACTGAGATCATGCACCTCAAACGGGTCCACACAGACCTCGCCATCGGGCAGGCCAAACTGCAACAGGCACAGCCGGGGACGATAATACGATTCAGCCACGAACTCCGTATCAAAGGCAACCCGACCGGCTGCGCGAATTCGCTCGCAAAGGGCATCGAATTCAGGTTGAGTGGTAATCAGCGACATCAGGTGATTCAAATATTCAAGAGGAAGACTCCGGTCACGCCGGCAGTCGCGAGCTTATTGGCGGCGGCGGTCGCGAATCAACTCGCGTGCACGATCTGGATCAAATTGAGGATTCGGCGTGGGCATTGTCGCACCGGTTTCTGATCGCCATCGAGCCAATTGCTCGCGCAGGACCTGTGCCCGCTGAGGGTCTTGCATCGCGAGATTGTGCAGCTCTTCAGGGTCATCAAGCAGGTTGAACAGTTCCACCTTCCCGGTCTCAAAGAACTCAATCAGCTTCCAGTCACGCGAGCGAATTGCCCCGGCAGGTGTGCTGTGGTGGTAGTGTGGGTAGTGAAAATAGAGGGCATCGCGTTCCAGCTTCGTAGTGGGATCCAGCAACAGCGGCACCAGACTCACGCCATCGAGCGGCTGATGTGGAATCTCTGGAGTTGCCTCCGTCTGAGCCACTTCCAGAAACGTCGGCCAGAAATCGACACTGATCGTCGGTTCTGGACAGATTGATCCGGCGGGAACCTTGCCGGGCCAGCGAACAATGAGTGGAACGCGAATCCCTCCTTCGTAGAGACTCCCCTTTTCATTGCGGAGCGGAGAGTTCGATGACACAAACTGACCACCATGCGCTGAGCGGCTGAGTCCTCCATTGTCGGAAGTGATCACCAGGAGCGTCTCCTCGGCCAGATCGAGTTCCTCCAGCACCTGAACAATGCGTCCGACGCTTTCATCCACATGCTTCACCATCGCCGCGTAGGTGGAATGGTCGTTGAACCCGACCGGTCGTGGCTTTTGCTCGAAGTGGCGAATCGTTTCGGGCCGGGCTTCCAGCGGGATGTGAACGGCGAAGTGAGAAAGCTGAACAAAAAAGGGACGTTCTCGATACTCCCGTATAAAGTCGATGGTGCGATCGGTGAGAAACTCGGCGAGGTAGGTTCCCTCGGGCACATCGACAGGCGGACTGGTCCGGAACTTGAAATGCCGACCACTGGTGACCAGCGAGGCATCGTAGCCTTGCCTGTCCGGCTCGAATTCCCGCCCCCCCAAGTGCCACTTGCCAAAGTAGCCGGTGACGTATCCACAGATTTTCAGTGCTTCTGCCGGGGTCACCATTTCCAGTGGCAATTCGCCGCGAACCGGAGGGACGTTCAGCCTGGCAAACGGGTATGGGTGCCCCGGAATGAAGTCGGTAATTCCGAACCGCGACTGATACTGGCCGCTTTGAATACTTGCCCGCGTGGGCGAGCAGACGGCTCCAGCAGCATAGAAGTCGGTAAATCGGCATCCCTGCGCAGCGACTCGATCGATCTCCGGCGACTCATAAAAGCCCGTGGAGTCATAACAGCCAAGATGAGGCCATCCCAAATCATCAACCAGAATGAGGATGATGTTGGACTGTCGGGCCGCGAAGCTGGAATTCGGAACGCCGAACACCAGCACAATCAGCAGGACAGTCCATCTCATGGTCATGGCAATACTCGCGACATCACACTGGAAACTGGATGCGAACAGGACCGCGCTGGCAGCCTCGCAGACGAGGTCTGCCAGCGTTGAATTCTTGAGTCACTGGTCGCACACATGCCAGCCACGTGGGATCGCTTGCTAGCTCAGGATCTTTGTACGCAGCGATTCCAGCAATTGAACGGCCTGCCCGATGTCGGCCTTTTGCCGTTCGCGGTCGTGCGGGATTTCCCGTTCGATTGTCAGAGGTCCTGTGTATCCAATCTCCTTCAGCGTTCGCAGGTAGTTTTCCATTCCCACGTCACCGGCTCCCAGGGGAACCTCGGCTCCCCAGTCGACTCCGCGGTTGGCGGCAGCCCAGGTTCCGTCTTTGCAGTGCACGCTGCGAACGTAGTGCCCCACCTTGCGAAGTGCCTCGATCGGTTCACCGGTCCCGTACAGGATCATGTTCGCCGGATCGAAGTTGATAAACAGATTGTCGCGTTCGACATCGGCGATGAATTCGAGCAAATGGTCCGCCGTTTCCTGTCCGGTTTCGAGGTGCAGGTTCTGGCCATTGGCAGCGACGTGGTCCAGCAGATCGCGGGTGCACTCGATCAGGCTGCGGTAGCTTTCGCTGTTGCGGTCGGACGGAACGAAGCCGATATGCAGCGCGACGACATTGCATCCCAGCAGTTTGGTGAAGTCAGAGATTTCCTTCATCTCCTGGACACGAGCCGCCCGCGTAGCTTCGGGCACCAGTCCGACCGTCTCCGCTGTCTTCGCGATGCTGGCGTAACTTTCACCATCGAAGCCACCGAAGACTGCTGTGATTTGGATACCGGCTGCAGAGCACTTCTCCAGAAACGCAGCCGCCTGCTCAGGCGTTCGCGTTTCACGATGGGGAGCATGGATCTGCACTGTGGGAATCTGCAGTTCCTGGACAACGTCGAGGTGAACACCCAGTCCGGCATCCACGGAAGTGAACACACCAATCGGCCATTGGCTCATCAGGAGAACTCCTTGCGTGACATTCTTGGGAGACAGATCATTGATTCCATTGAGACACCCGGCGAACCCCACCAGAGAACTGCCACCTCAAAGCGGCCAGGACCCCAGCGCATTCGTCGATTCAACGAACTCTTATTTTGACATTGTCTCGCATTGTGGCGAATGATCGACGGGAGCGAAAGCGGCTCGGGCACTTGAACAACCACATCGCGTGCCTCCGCTTCAATGGTGGAGGCTTCGAGACGCGTCTGACGTGAACAAGACCGGGAAGCCCGCGGGGTAACAGCCCCGACAGGAAGCCGACGAGCGGCATGAACTTCGAATCGGCATACCAAAGAAAAAGTGCTCCCGCACCGGAGCGAGGGAGCACTTCAATTCAGATTTCCGTTGGGCCACAGGTGCTGGCCTGACCGGGGAAGACTCAGGAAGCTTCCCGCAGCCGGAGCGACGGAGTTTCGATCGTGACGACGGTATTCGGGCCAACCGATTTCGTCAGCCACACGCTGGCTCCCACGACGGAATTGGTGCCGATGACTGTGTCGCCGCCCAGGATGGTGGCGTTTGCGTAGATGACCACGCCGTCTTCCAAAGTGGGATGACGCTTGGTTCCGCGGACAAGATTTCCTTCGGTATCCTTAGGAAAGCTCAATGCCCCCAGCGTGACCCCTTGATAGATCTTCACGTTCGCGCCGATGTCACAGGTCTCACCAATCACCACTCCGGTCCCGTGGTCGATGAAGAATGACGGACCGATCTTCGCGCCCGGGTGAATATCAATACCGGTCTGGCCATGAGCGTACTCGGCAATGATTCGAGGAATCAGCGGGACCTTTTGCGAGTACAACTGGTGCGCGATCCGATGGATTGTGACCGCTTCGATCCCTGGATAGCAGAAAATGATTTCGTCCAGACCGCTGGCAGCCGGGTCACCGTCGTAGGAGGCCTGCACATCCGTCGTCAGGATCTTGCGCAAGTGCGGCAGCGACTCCAGAAAGCGGATGGCCTCCTGCTGTCCGCGGGCTTCAAAGTCAATCAGCTTTCGCGAATCGCACGTGGGACCATGCAGTCGGTCGTACTCGTACCGCAATGCCCGGGCGATCTGCTGTGTCAGTTTGTCGTGCAGACCATCGATCAGGTCGCCCACAAAGTAGCTGACATTGCCCATATGGAGGTTCTGGCGCCGACGGTATCCCGGAAACAGAATTTCCCGCAGGTCATCGATGATTTCGACAATGACCTGAGTACTGGGGAGCGGGCAGTGCCCCAGATGATTGATCGTGCCAATTTCCTGATAGCTGTCGACAATGCGTTCCGTCAAATCGGACAGTTGTTCCTTGAGTCGAAAGTCGGTGGCCATGATTTGCTGCCTGATTGCTGTATGTGAATTGAAGGGCCGGCCCGAAAAGACGGGAGGGCACCTGATCCGGGCGAAACATCGGATGAGGTCAACAGCAACAACAGCAGCGGCAGTTGGAGCCGACTTCAGAAAGCCTGCAGGCCGAGCGAGGCCCCATCATATTGAACAGGCGAATGATCATGCCTATCAGCCTTCCTCATTCACAGGCTCGCCGGGAATGAGCGAGCAACGTCCCTGATTCTACCGCTGACATCCATGCAGCGACAAGCAGTGTCATAATTCGACGGCGACAATCCCATGGATTGAACCATTTCTCCCAAAGCCCGCAATTTGGCGGAGTGCAACTGTGGGGGAAACTTCACCGATTATTCTGGCGAGTCAGGTTAGAGAACCCTGCGCAGCTCAAAAGCCCGCGAGACACGAGCTCGACCAATAAGAACGTGAGCCGCACCTGAACGGTGCGGGCCTGCCTGGCGGCATGCCAGAATCAACCGCAGAGGCGCGCTCAGACCGCATCGCGATCCAGCGACAGCCAATCGCCATTATCCCTTGCGGTGACGAATCTTAGCACGCATGCGACGCTTCTTACGACCAAGCTTACGACGACCTTTTCCACTCTGCTTGACACCCATTGACCATCAACTCCAAGTATGTTTGTGACTTCAGCATCCCCGTCCGTAATGGACCTCGGGCCGGGGGAACCCCTTAGTTTAGACAGGGATTTGCCCGTTTGCAACGGTGCCCGACCAGGACGGCAGTCACGGTGAATTCCCTGTTCCACCAAAAAATTGGAGTTGCGTTGTTGAAAGGCCATGCTGGAGTCGGCTACCATCCACATGCACTTGAGACTCAATGTCAACTCAAGCACCTAATCCGGAGCCCACCCCCAATGTCCCGCCACACGATCACGCCTCGACGTGGATTTACGCTTATCGAACTGCTCGTCGTCATTGCGATCATTGCCATCTTGATTGCCTTGCTGTTGCCTGCTGTGCAACAGGCACGAGAAGCGGCTCGGCGAACACAGTGCAAGAACAATCTCAAGCAGATTGGACTGGCGCTCCACAACTACCTGGACACATACTCGGTTTTTCCACCGTCGTTCGTGTCCGATATCAGCACGAATGCCACCCCAGGTGGAGAGTGGTCCGTTCACGCTCGGCTGATGCCTTACATCGATCAGGCCAACGCCTACAACAAGGCTGACCTGACTCTGTCGTATGGTGATGCCCAGAACCTGCCCATCAAAACAATGCGAGTCGCCTCGTTCCTGTGTCCCAGTGAAGTCAACGACCGTGCTCGCCTGGATTCATCGGGAGTTCCAGACAACTACCCAGTGTCGTATGGATGCAACGGGGGAAGCTGGCAGGTCTGGGACAACACAACGCGAATCCCGGGGGACGGTGCCTTTGCTCCGAACTCCAAGTTCACCACCGCATCGTTCACCGATGGCACCAGCAACACGCTCGCCTTTTCCGAAGTCAAGGCATTCACTCCGTACAACCGCGATGGCGGGACCGGGACATCGACTCGACCAACAGTCGCAGCCGAAGTGACCATCCTTGTCGGCTCGGGAGGCTCAAACAAAGCGGACAGCGGCCACACCGAGTGGGTGGATGGACGCATTCATCAGACAGGGTTCACGGTCACGCTTCCACCAAACTCCAGTGTGACGGTTCCCGGTGGCGTCCGTCCCAACGAAGGGGATTACACTTCCTGCCGAGAAGACGCCAGCTGCACTGGCCCTACTTATGCAGCAGTCACATCTCGCAGCTGGCACACCGGCATTGTGCAGTCACTCCTGATGGATGGGTCAGTCCGATCGTTTTCCGAGAACATCGACCGCACACTGTGGCTGAATCTCGGCCAGCGCAGCGATGGGTTCACCGTCAGCTTCTAATCCGGAAGCGGGGCATCAGCCCATTGCTGATGGGCTGCAGGCGAGAGATTCAATCTCTCGGCGAGAGCAGGAAATGCTCGATGGCGGCATTCACCGCTTCGGGAGCCTCCAGCGGGGCCATGTGCCCCGCATCATCAACGACAACCAGAGTCGATTCAGCAATGGCCTGCGACATGCCGCGCATTTTCTCGGTCGTGCTGATCTGATCATCGCGGCCTACGATCAGCAACGTCGGGACATCAATCTGCCCCAGCCAGGCGGACATGTCCGGTCGCCCGGCCATTCCCAGCAAAGCAGCAGACACCCCTTCCGGTGATGTATTGCGAATCACGTTCCGCACTTCCTCGACCAGCTCCGGCTGCGTTTCCAGCGTGCGTGAGGAGAAGAGCTTTGCCGGCATGTTCTCAGCCAGACTCGCCGTTCCTTCGTTCAGAACGAGATCCGCCATTTGCAGTCGATTCTCCCGGGCCGCCTCGGAATCGGCTGCAGCCTTGGTATCGCACAGGATCAGTCGCTCCAACCGCCCGTGGTAGTTCAAGAAGAACTGCCACGCGATGTAGCCTCCCATCGACAATGCACACAGCGTGACGGGCATGCGAATTTGCAGATGATCCAGCAACGCCACAAGATCATCTGCGTATTGCTTCATCGTGACTTTTCCAGGAGTCACCCCGCTGCGACCGAACCCCCGCAGGTCAGGAGCAATGACGCGATGGGTCTGCGAGAGCGCCCCCAGCTGTTCCCGCCACATGGTGTGATCGAGCGGAAACCCGTGAACAAACAGGACGGGTGCCCCGCTTCCCGCATCAAAGACGTTCAGATCAATGTCGTTCAATGAAACAGTTTTGATCATCGGATCTGGAATTGGTGGCTCCACCAATGAAAAAACCGTCGCAACCTGAGCTGCGACGGTTAAAGGAAGAGGTGCCGCCCGGATTCGAACCGGGGAAATAACGGATTTGCAATCCGTCGCCTTAGGCCGCTTGGCTACGGCACCAAACTTGTTGTGCAATTATCATCGGCTCGGAAGAACCGGAACTTGCGAAAAAACTCCTACAAACCTGACCGCCTCTGCGGCACCGCAGTTTAGGGGGGCGTGGCCGATTTCGCAAACCTTGCGGATGGCGATATTCCGGCAATTCATGATCGACATGGAGTTGCAGTTGTCGGCAACCGCAAGCTGCATCATCATGCAAAGACTGAAGTTCTGTCACCAGTTTCCCGGTCCTGCCAAAGAGCCCAGCGGTTGCCCCCCAGAAACTTTCGAGCGATCCTTTCAGGAGACACACGCAACCTTGGCGGGGTTCTCGCGCGATCGGTGCTCTCTGCGCTGGAACCTGCCTACTTTGCGGCGACAACCGTTCGCAACTGCGCTTTTGATTGGGGTCTGCGGCCTGCCCATCGAGTCCCGGTTCCGGTCATTTCCGTGGGAAACGTGACGACCGGCGGGACGGGAAAGACTCCGCTTGTCGCCTGGGTTGCGCAGCAGTTGCTGCAGCACGATCGACGGCCGGCTCTACTCTCGCGGGGTTACCGGTCACTGGATCATACCGGGAACGACGAGTTGCGGGTGCTCAACCTGTTGTGTCCGGGAGTGCCGCATGTGCAGCAGGCCGACCGCGTTGCGGGCGCCTGCCGGCTGATCCTGGAACATCAGTGTCGTGCGATTGTCCTCGACGATGCGTTCCAGCACCGCCGGATCCATCGGGACCTCGATCTCGTGCTGATCGATGCCCTGAATCCGTTCGGTTACGGCCACCTCTTGCCACGAGGACTCCTTCGAGAGTCGCTGCGAGGACTCCGGCGAGCCGATGTCGTGCTGATCACGCGCGGCGAGGCCGTTCCAGAAGCGACGCTGGCTGACCTGCAGCAACAACTCCGCCACTGGACAGCTGCCCCGATTGTGCGGACCCGGTTTGTTCCCATCGGCCTGCGAACTCCTGGTGGTGAGTCGATCCCTCTCGTCGATTGTTCGAGGATATTGGCCGCAGAGACCCCCGGAGCATTCTGCGGCATTGGAAACCCCGTCGGTTTCGAGGCCACACTGTCCGCAGTGCTGCAGCGATCTCTGACAGCCATCCCTTTCCCCGATCACCATCATTACACACCAGCAGATGTACAGACTCTACAGCAACAACGGGTGGATGCCTGGTTCACAACCCTGAAGGATCTGGTGAAACTTCCGAGTGACGCCTTTGGTGACACGCCTGTCTACGCGGTCGACATTGGCGTCGACTTCATCGATCCTCCCACTCCAATATTGGAACGCCTCCAGTCGCTGGGGTCATAGAGACTGACGATGTGCTGTTTCAAAGCCTCCGGCGGAAACGGTAATCTGTCGACTGGTTCGACCAACCGGAATCACACCTGACGAAAGCTTTGCATGTTTCGCCTGACCTACCGCGACGATGGCACTGAACATGGCGACCTGTTCCTGAAGTGCGGCGTACACGAGAGCCGTGGGGATTCGTACTACGTGGCCCTTGACCGCGTCGTCGACCCTAAAGCGACGACACCGCAGAAAGTGCGTCATGTCCTGCGCGTGGTCTTTTCGCACTGGCTCGATGCCTTGCGACAGGGGTCAGCTGAACCGGTCTACCTGCTGGCCGAGTTGTTCGACCAGTGCTCTCGCTGGATCGAAGTCCACAGCGATCACGAGCACGTTGACCTGTACCTCGGATGGGCCACACGGGAAGGACATCGATTGATCCCCTCACGCGATGCGGTCCATCACCTGCCCCCGGACGGATTTGTTGCCGAGGAGGAGATCCCAACCTATCGCGTCCTCCGCAGTGAACTGATTCGTGACATCGAACGCTGCCGAGGGATGCTCGACATCCAGGACTGTTCTGAAACCGACCCGACTTCAATCCTCGAACACTATCGCGGGGCCTATGGGACCCAGTTGCTGGTGGCTGCAGTCGCCCATTTCGACCTGTTTTCGCATCTTTCTTCCGGTCCAATCCACTTGGAAGACTTGCGAGAAACCCTGCAACTCAGGCCTCGCCCCTTCACTGTACTGACGACCGCGCTGCGGGCAATGGACCTGCTGACCGTGAGTGACGGCCAAGTCGCCGCCACACCACATGCTCTGGCTCACCTGACGGCACGCCCTTTCGACATGCGAGACTACATCGGACTGATGGCCACTTCGCCCGATGTGCTCGCAATGGTCGAACGACTACGCAGCGACCGACCTGCCGGTTCGGATGACCCTGAGGGGACCGCCTTCATTTACCGCGAGGGAGTCCGCTCAGCCATGGATACGTCCGACCTGGCCCGACATTTCACGTTATCTCTGGCGGGTCGCGCACGCATCGTCGCCCCGGTACTGGCCCGACAGATCGCCATTCCTGACGACACCGAAACCACGCTCCTCGATGTGGGAGGCGGCAGCGGGATTTACGCGATTGCCATGCTGGCCCGCCATCCGCAATTGCGGGCCACGGTCATCGATCGCGCGGAAGTTCTGACCGTCGCCCGGGAATTCGCCATTCGCTTTGGTGTCGACGATCGCCTGGAGCTGCGCGAGGGTGACATGTTCCAGTGCGAGTATCCTGACGCGGACATCGTCCTGCTCTCCAACATCCTGCACGACTGGGATGTTCACGAGTGTCAGGAACTGATTCGTCGCTGTGAAGCCGCGTTGAACCCAGGCGGTCGCCTGCTGATTCACGACGTCTTCCTCCATGACGACCACTCCGGACCGCTTCCGATCGCTTTGTACTCCGCAGCGCTGTTCACGTTGACCGAGGGTCGGGCTTACAGCGTCGCCGAGTATCGAGAATGGCTCGAAGAAGCCGGACTGACGGTTTCTGGGCCATTCTCGACAGCCGTCCACTGTGGAGTGCTGGTTGCGGAATAGAGTTCATCTCAACGACGCACTGGCAACACCCGCTACAGCGATTAATCACGATCGAACAGATGGTCCTGCCGCACGGGATCGCCAAGCAGACCATCGGCGACATATCCGAGGCGATGCTCGTCCATCTTGTCGGCCTGTTCCTGCGAGAGGTAGTTCGGTCCAGGAACCTGCACCAGAAACTCGCGGGACTTCGTTTCCACATGCCCATCCAGAAAGGCAACGTTGGCCGCATCGCTGTGACGGAAGTGAACCGATGGAAAGTTGTGGCTGGGGGGCTCCAGCAGCCAGGTTTCTTCAAAGCTCATCACCGGTGGTGAGAATGAGACCAGCTTAACCTGTGCAGCGTCGGCAAACACGATCGTCTGCGTCATCTGCATGACATCGCGGAACTTCCGTGTCAGCGGCTCGCGAGCAAGTGCCGGGCTGTATGATGGTGCGGGATAGTCCACACCCGACGCTCGTGACAGATAGTGGCCATTGTATCCAAATCCACTGGCGGGCTTGCCGTAGGCCACGTTGTCCATCTGACTGGGGCCGAAGTTCGGACACTGGAACGCGGTGTAATTGGTCTCCATGTAGGGAGCAAGCGGCCCCTTGGTGTAGTCCAGCTTCCTGCTGACGTCTGGTTCTTCGTAGTTGACCGTACCAAACCAGAATTGCGACGTCCCCTGATTGGCATAGCTCAGCAGCCCCTGCACCCGCTTTGTATCTTCCACCACGTATGGCACCATGTGCTCGGAGTACGTGTCCGCATAGTTGTGCAGGGCCAGAACGAGTTGCTTCAGGCGGTTACGGCATTGAGTTCGGCGAGCCGCTTCACGAGCCTGCTGCACCGCCGGCAGCAGCAAAGCGATCAGGATGGCGATAATGGCAATCACCACCAGCAGTTCAATCAGCGTGAATCCTCGTGCGCGACGAGACTCGGGGCGGATCGAGTCCGCAACATGGGCAGCAGTTAACATGGCAATCTCCGTTGCCTGGGCCATCGACCGGGTTGTATCGATGGCGGAACAGCACCGGGACTCGCGCAGGGCACTGCACAGGAGATCCACTCTCCCGAGGCAGTCCGTCAGCGCAGACACCGATACCAGGATGACTTCCAGGCAGGTCTTCTGGCTCTCGGATCAACCTACTGACTGCGCCTTCCCGCGGATCATCCGCAGTGGTCAATGCAGCGTTCGTCCCCGATTACAGCGGCGGGACCGCGACGGATTCTCACCGTCTTCCCTATTCTCCCGCGAAGCACACCTTCGCGAGCACCTGAGTCAACGGGGATCATGACGGTCGATTCTGGCGTTGTCAAACGGATGCAGAACCATTCCATCTGGTACCGCCATTCACTTCCACTGCGCCCCACTGAACGCTCCTCGTGGTGATTTTCACCTCTCTGAATGGAGGAACGCTGATCGGCGGGCATTCATCGCTCTGCAGTCGCGCAGTTGCCCCAAAATCCTCCACTCGCGGCGACTCACTCTTGCCGGAACAGCGGGGGGCGGAAATCGAGTTGAGGTCGAACGCCAGCCTGTTCGGAGTTCGGCAAAATTCGCCTTCTGACCCAAACCCCGGCGAAAAACTCCGTTTCTGGCTTCACCTGTTTGGAAAAACTGTGTTAAGTTCTTCCCCGCGACGTGCAACGCCGTGTCACTGACACGGTCCGAAGAGCTCAAGCAGGGAATTGCGAACAGCTCCGGGAAGACAGACACGTTGTAAATCCAATGGCAAATTGGCACGGAGGCCTTTGTGAGTTCCGGATCAACACACAAACAGAAGCTCGACGTTCAAATCCGCTGGTTAATCCGGCGCGATATGCCCGAGGTTCTGCAAATTGAACAGGGCAGTTTCGTTTCCCCCTGGACCGACGAGGACTTCCTCTGTTGTCTGCGGCAGCGAAACTGTATTGGCATGGTCGCAGAGGCCGAGCAGCAGATCGTGGGGTTCATGATCTATGAACTGCACAAGACGCGGCTGCAGATTCTCAACTTCGCCGTCGCTCCTGAGTTCCGACGATCGACGATCGGATCGCAGATGATTCTGCGGCTCATCGACAAACTCTCGCAGCAACGTCGCAACGAGATTCTGCTGGAAGTCCGCGAGCGGAATCTGGACGCCCAACTGTTCTACCGCAAACAAGGCTTTCGAGCGATCAGTGTGCTTCGAGCACACTACGACGACACCGAGGAAGACGCCTACATCCTGCGTTACCGGCTGGATGCCACGCATGATGAAGCATCGCCGTTTGCTCCGAACAATCGAATTTCCGAGTACGACGCAGCATAGCTCCGCCTGACTGAAGTCCCCCCCCAACGCCGGCATCGGTCCATTGGACCGGGGTCGGCGTTGTTTATTTTCCGGCGGGACTGGTCAGTGCCGGCATTCGGTCGGTCGTCGACGCCGAGGCGTCTCGTGGGCGAGCCGGTGAGTAGTACTTGGAGTATGAGTCGTACCCCAGTCCATCTTCCGCAGCCGTCGCATCATCCAGATCGTTGGCCACCACACCCAGGACTCGCACTCCGTGAGCCTGCAGCGTCTCGCGTGTTCGCACCTGACTGGCGCGCTTGTTCTTGAGCATTCGCACCACAAGCAGCATCCCGTCGGCGTGTGGTGAGATAATGCAGGGATCGCTCACAGCCAGGACAGGGGGCGAATCAAGCACGATGATGTCGAAGTCCTGACGTGCCCGCTTGAGCAGCTGCGGCAGAACCTGTGTCGACAGCAATTCGGCCGGATTCTCCGGGCACAGACCAGCGGTCATGACCGACAAACCTGAAATTGGCGTCGACCGCACGGCGGTTTCCCATTCCACTTCCTTCATCAGGACATCGGTCAGCCCCAGTTCCTGTGGCAAGCCAAACAATTCGTGTTGGGTTGGACGCCGCAAGTCGCAATCAATCAGCAACACCTTCTTACCAGACTGTGCAATGGCGATCGCCAGATTACCGGCGCTCGTACTCTTGCCGTCGCCCGGCTCGGCACTGCTGACCTGAACAACCTGCTCCCCCTGCTTCAGACTGAAGAACAACGTAGTCCGCACCGAACGGAAGGCTTCCGCTTCACGCGACCCGGGGCGATGGTAGTAACACAATGCCGGATGGATGGATGTGCCACGAGCCAGTCGCTCGACGTCGGGACTGGAAACAAACGTCGGCACAGAACCGAGAACCTGCTGTCCCGTCACTTCGCGGACTTCATCGAGACTCTTCAGACGTGAGTCATTCCATTCACGGAAGTAAGCCAGGCAGAACACAAGGCCCATCCCCAGGATCATGTAAGCCCCGACGATCTTGGCCACACGCTTCAGCGACCGCTCAATGCGTACCTGAGAAATCTGCTTGAGCCGGTAACCTTCCTGCTCCTGAACCATGTCGTAGTCTGCGAGCTGGGCGAACACCAGTTCGGCCTGTTTCTTCAATCGCGCAATGTCATCTTTCCGGCGGCCATCTTCCACTTCGAACATCTCTGCATCCTTGGCGCGATGTTGAGCATCTCCGTGCAGCAGCGCGAGTTTTTCGTCATCGGCTTCGATTTCCTGCAACTGTTCCTTGAGCATTTGCTCGTACACAGTGACCATGTCGGCAGCCCCACCGGAAGTCCCCTGGGATGAGATGGCACTCCCCTGCTCCAGAACGGGCGGTGTAAGTCCCTGCCGACGATAGAAATCCAGAATTGTCTCGATCTGTCGTCGAACATTGCGTACCGAGGTGTGATCGGGCCCCAACGTATGCAGCATGCGCTGCTCCAGCAGACGGGCCGTTAGCAGTTGTCCATCGAGTGCCGCCTTGGCAGGCGGCCCCGTCAGAGCAGCTCCACCGCCTCCTCCTCCGCCGCCGCTGCCAGAATTCGTCGCGGTTCCTGTCGAGAGAGAGTGCAGCACCCAGAACTCCAACACTTCGCGGGACTGGGATTCGCTGATCATGCGTTCCAGTGTTGCCAGCTTCGCTTGAATGCCAGCCCGTCGACGCATGTTGTCGCGCTGCGCCTTTTCCAGTTCGGCCACTTCCGCTTCGTATCGGTTCTGTGCCGGAGCCGCCATCCCGTTGACCGTAACAACTGGTGACGCCTTGAGCAGTACAGGGGAGCTTTGTCGGAACTCCTGATACGACTGTTCGGCCTTACGAACCTGATCTTCCAACTCCTTCTGCTGCTTCAGCAACAGGTTGTAAACCTGCTGCGAACCGTCGGCACGCGTCTCATCAAGATAATCGCGGTACGCTTCCACAATGGCCTGCACGACCTTGCGGCCAATCGCTTTGTCAGGATGCGAATAGGCAATTTCCAGAATGTTGTCGAAGGAGCTTTCCTGCCCGGAACTTCGCGAAGCCGAAAGATCCTCGGAGAGGCTCTTGTAGGGATCGTATCCATTGGCCAGTTCGGGAATGTCCTTGAGTCCATGATCATTGAACGCGCGGGCGATGATGGCATCGGTCCGCAGCAATTTCAGATGGTCGGCACGATCACCGTACCGATTCGCCTCACCATCACCGGTGGGAACGCGAGCTTTCTTGGACACGAGGATCTGCGTCGACGCCGTGTAGACCGGGCCAAGCATCGTGTACACGCCCATTCCCACGATCAGTCCCAGCATTCCGCCAATGGCGAGCGGTTTCCAGATCGACATCAGGAACCGGCCAATGTTAATGGTGCGACCACCCAGCGAGGATGAACTTTCGCGTCCGGAAAGCATTCCGAACGGGGCGAAATCAAATTCCGCTTCTTGCTGTTGGGGAGGAATCGGTGACACGGCAGTGATCCTGGCAGGTTGGCAAACGGCAATCAGAAATGTGACGAACGTGGCAAAGACGGTGCTTAGTGATGGACAACCACGGGCGTCTGTTGCTGCTGTTGATAGAAGTCGAGAGTTGCTTTCAATCCGTCATGCAGAGCAAACCGGGGGACGTACCCCAGGTCGCGCTCGGTCCGCGAAATATCTGCAGAGGAGTGCAGCACATCGCCATTGCGCGGAGGACGGAACTCCGGACTGAAGGGCTGATTCATCAGGTCGCAAATCATTCGCAGCAGTTCAATCACGCTGATCGTCGTGCCACTCGCCACGTTGTAAACGTTGCCGGAAACCCCCGGCGTTGTGGCAGCCAGCAGATTGGCATCGACCACACTCTGCACATACACAAAGTCGCGTGACTGCTCTCCAGTGCCAAAAATCAGCGGCGAACGCCCATCCAGCAGCGCGGAGGCAAACAGAGGAATCACAGCGGAGTACGGACTCTTGGGGTCCTGTCGCGGACCGAAGACATTGAAGTACCGCAAACGCACCACTTCGAGATCGTAGGCGGCGGCAAAAGCCTGACAGTAGTACTCACCTGCCAGCTTGGCCGCTGCGTAGGGAGAGATGACTTCCGGGACGTAACTTTCCCGTTTGGGCATGATCGGGCAATCGCCGTAGGCACTGCTGGATGCGGCATACACTACGCGGCGAACCCCGTTGCGACGCGCGGCATCGAGCACATGGAGTGTGCCCGTCACGCAGTCGGCATGAGTACGGAGGGGCTGCTCCAGACTCAATGGCACCGAAGCCAGAGCCGCCTGATGGAAGACGATCTCCGTCCCGGCAACTGCTTCGTCGACCATGTTCGGATCGCAGATGTCCCCTTCGATGAATTCAATCTGATCGGCAATGTGTCCGAAGTTGGCCCGTGAGCCGGTACTCAAATTGTCCAGCACGCGAACTCGCGCTCCCTGTTCAACCAGACGAGTGGCGATGTGGGAACCAATGAAACCGGCCCCGCCGGTGACGAGACATGTGGTCTTGGAAAAATCCATGAGTTTCTCTGTGCCTGCTTGTTCACGTGAATTCGCCAGCCCATCGACCGACGCACTTCGCCGCCAAAACGATGGTTCTCCTGGAAACCTACCACCAGTTTGCCGGTGATGCCGGAAAGGAACATCAGGGATGCTGAGTTCTGGCAACTGTTTGTGTCGATTAAACGCCTCACGACGGGCTCGCGATCAGTGCCGTGCCACCGGCAGAGCACAGAAACCTGGCATCACAATCGAAAACGTCGGCAAATCCGTCGCGATCGCAAATCAGCGGGAACTTTTCTGGACTGGTTGAACTCAAAACCTCATGGTGAGGACAGGGGACCGTTTTGGATGGGCCCCTTCGGATGCCCGCAGTACCGAGGAGCACAGAATGTTCGGTCGAAACATTTGGGGATTGGTCGGACTCGTGAGTCTGTTGGTTGTTCAATCCGCCTCGGCTCAAGGAGTCCTCATCTGGGATCGTCCGATTCCCCTTCCGCGTCCGTTTCGCCCTGCTCCGCCTGAAGCCAACTACAAAGTCAGCCAGATCTCCATTGATGCCCGGCTGCAGGATCAGGTCGCCGATGTGCAGGTTTCGCAGACTTTCCACAATTGCGGCAGCAATACCATCGAAGCCCGGTTTACGTTCCCGCTGCCTTACGACGGAGCCATCGACCAGTTGACACTCATGGTGGATGGACAGGAACTGACCGGCAAACTGCTGAGCAAGGAGGAAGCCCGAAAACGCTACGAAGCGATCGTTCGTTCCCAGCGCGACCCGGCACTGCTGGAATGGATCGGGAGCGGTCTGTTCCAGACCAGTGTGTTTCCGATTCCCGGCGGTGAGTCCCGCACAGTGACACTGCACTACTCGCAGTTGCTCCGCAAGGACCACGAACTGACTGAGTTTCGATTTCCCCTGAGCGCCGCCAGGTACTCCTCGCAGCCACTGGAATCGCTGGACATACGCATCTCCATTTCCAGCAAATCGGCCCTGAAGAACATCTACTCCCCCACACACAACGTTCAGATCAAACACGGTGGCAAGCGTCAGGCCACGGTCGCCCATCACGCCAAGAACATCGTCCCGACTTCTGACTTCCGACTCTTCTTTGACGCGAAAGACAGTGAAGTCGCGGTCAGCCTGTTGAGCTACCGCAATCCGGACGACAAGGAGGACGGCTACTTCCTGCTGCTCGCCAGTCCGGAAATGAAGACTGATGATGCAGAACGTCCTGCCAAGACCGTGCTGTTCGTCGTCGATAAATCGGGCAGCATGTCCGGCAAGAAAATCGAACAGGCCCGCGAAGCACTAAAGTTCGTCCTCAACAATCTTCGCAAGAACGACCTGTTCAATATCGTTGCCTACGATTCGAAGGTCGAGACCTTTCGACCGGAACTGGAGCGATTCAACAAGACCTCGCGCGAAGAAGCACTGGCCTATGTCGATGGTTTGTATGCCGGAGGCGGTACGAATATTCACGACGCCCTGACACAGAGCTTCTCGATGCTTCAGGATCCGCATCGCCCCACCTACATTTTGTTTCTGACAGACGGCAAGCCGACCAACGGACAAACCAATGAGTCGCAGATTGCCGCTGCGGCCCGCAAGGCGAACTCCGTGCATGCCCGACTGATGTCGATTGGCGTAGGCTACGATGTGAACAGCCGCCTGCTGGATCGGCTCTCCCGTGAAGGCTTTGGTGTCTCTGAGTATGTCACTCCCGATGAGGACATCGAGGAGCATGTCGCCAGAGTTTACAACCGCATCAGCGCCCCGGTCCTGACGAAAGCTGCACTCACCTTTGAACGGGCCAAAGGCAATGAGAAATCGATTGTCAATCGCCTCTATCCCGCCGGCACCTTTGACCTCTTTGAAGGCGAACAGCTGGTCGTCGTGGGACGCTACCGCAAACCCGGCAATGTCACAATTACGCTGACCGGCTCCCTTGGCGACCAGGAACAGACTTACACATTTGAAGGCGAATTCGCGAAGAAGTCGGGCAGCTCAACGCATGCGTTTGTCGAAAAGTTGTGGGCCACCCGCCGCATCGGAGAACTGATTGACGAACTCGACCTTAACGGGAAGAACTCCGAGTTGATCGAGGAACTTGTCGCACTCTCCACCCGACACGGAATTCTGACTCCCTACACATCATTCCTGGCCGATGAAACGGTGACACCCAGCCTCGCCGGAGGGAGCGATGGAATGCGTCGGAATCGAGCCCTCGCCAACGACCGGTTGAGCTCGCTCGAATCGGTCACCGGCCAGTCGGCCTTTGAACAGCGACAGCTCAAGCAAAGCTTCCGCAACGCCGCCCAAGCCCCGCAGGGGGGACTTGGGGGAATCGCGCCATCCTCCCCGGTGACTGACAGCGCACAGCCGCAGTCCGCCCCCGTGAACGAAGTGATTCGCAACACCGGCGTACAGACGTTGTACAAGCGCGGCCAACTCGTCGTCACTCCGGAAACGGCCGATCTGGATCTGGAACAGGACAAGTCCTCTATCCAGAAGATCGCCCGATATTCCGACGAGTACTTCGCTCTCGTCTCCAGCAACACGGCGGCAGAAAACGAACTGCTCAGTCAGCAGCAGCCAGATGAACACCTCCTGGTGAAGTTACGCGATCAGGTCTATCTGATTGAGTAATCGACTCGTTGCTCAGTTCAACCTCCCGGACCGGCAGAGGCGGGAGGTTGAGGATGAATGCCTCGTTCACCAGTTCAAAATCCATCGCCCGTCGTGAATCCCCGCGGCTTGGGAGATGCGGTCCGAACTGGTGGAGCAGGTTGTGTCGGACGCGGTTGTCTCACTGGTGGAGTGTTTGTTCGCTGCCACTGTGGCCTTGGAGTGTCCATGCGCTGGGCACCTCGCTGTCGTGATGGATACGAACGTCGCTCTACGCTTCTTTGAGCCGCTGCTTGCAGAGCCACACCAGCCGCTTCCACCATCGCATGCATCAACACCTGGGTCATGGGATGTGCGAGCACCTGCGTGGCATTCACGGCCATACCTTGCGCCGACTCCTCCAGCCATGTCGGCTCGAACTGCTGAGCCTGTCGCAACTGATCCCACAAAGCCTCCCTGCTGAGGGCACGCTGGCGATACTGGTCGAGTTGCTTCCGCAGTGCCAGGCTCGATTCAAACTGCGATCGCGGTGAGTCGAAGTTGGCCTGCTGAAATCGACGCACCACAAACTCCAGTCCCCCCACCTGGTCCTCGGCCAGTCGGCAGCGTTCCTGCTGCCGAGCCAGTTCCGGTTGCACGCGATTGATCTCGTCCGTCAGCGCACGGATTCGCTGCACCAGCTCATCGTCAATCGGCTCGGGCGTACGGGCGGCCTGCTGTTCGAGAATTTCTGTCCGGGCACGCTCCAGAAACTGTCGAAAGCGAGTCAACGCTTCCTGATAAAACGGCCCCTGACTCTGTTCCAGTTCGAGGAGTTTCTGTTCGACGCCGTGCAGCAGACTGCGCTGCTCTCCCACCAGCGTAACCAGTTGATCACGGCGGGCTCCCAGTTCATCCCCCGCCTGCAACACCTGCGTCAGTCCCATCGCATCTGCGGCCCGCTGTTCAAACGCTTCCACCGCCGCCATCTGCGGATGAAACACCGCAGCTCGCCGCTCAATTTCTTCTCTCACCAGTTGCGGGGCCGACGTGAGAAACTGATAACTGCGGAATGCCCTGGGGTAATCGATCAACCTCGCGACCCAGCGGTCCAGTCGTTTTGTGAGACCGCGACGAGCATAAGTCTCCGTCCCGTAGCCGCTCTGCAACAGA
Organism: Planctomycetaceae bacterium; assembly: GCA_020426515.1. Lineage (GTDB taxonomy): Bacteria > Planctomycetota > Planctomycetia > Planctomycetales > Planctomycetaceae > JACKHO01. Next base: position 43,308 of record JAGQPW010000025.1, read on the forward strand.
TACTGAAACAAGCTGCTCTGCTGGTAATCGGGAAGGTTCTCCGCTGCGTCCTGTTCCAGTTCCCGCAGCCGCTGTTCGTTTCGGGACAGCTCCGATTCGGCTGCGATGGCTGTTGCCGAAAGCTGGCGAAACTCGATATCCGCCGCCAGTTGATCCGCGAGTTGCCTCGACAGCAGTTCTCGCTCGCGGACCTTTTCCGAGAGTTGCGCCGTCACCCCGGCCAACTCACCTTCGAGTCGTTCACACTCCTGCCGCAAACGGTCGCGCTGTCCGACGAGAACGTCCTGCTGTCGCTCCTTGCGGCTGAGGATTTGCTGCAGGTCATCTCGAACCTCGGCGAACGTCACTTCAATTCGTTCGCGGGAGATCTCTGGTAAGTAGTGTCGGGCCAGATCAAGAATTGCTGCGCCGCGATCAGAAACCAGTCGTCGCAGCTGTGTGTCCGCTGCCTGATGTTCCCCTCTCAGTGTTGCCGCGTCGGCCCGCAACTCGTCCAGTTCGGAACGCAGTTCACGAAGGATCGAATCACCTGTAGGCATGGCGGAGAGGTGCGGGCAGAGTGTGATGAGAAATCCGTTCAATCGTCCCCATCATAGTCATCACGCTTGGTCACTCGTCCAGCCAGTCGACATCCCGGACTCTGGCTTCCCTGTGCGAATGCCACCAGGCAGGCTGCTCACGTAACCCATCACGAAGCAGGTCGTCAATCCGATGCACGCATACATCAGTCCGGTCACGGGTGCTGCGGTGAACTTGAGTGTGAGCACCACAGCGATGCCCGCAACGGCCCCGATCAGTGCCCCAGTTCCGTTGGCCCGTTTCGTGAACACACCCAGCGCAAATACGCCACCCAGACTTCCGGCCGTCAGGCCGATGATCTCGTTGAACGTCTTGAAGGCGGAGTCGATTTTCGTAAACGCCATCCAGCAGGCGACGCCAATGCCAATGGTGCCGATCAGCACGACCACATTCCGGGCCGACTGCAGGTACACATGGTCTTCCCGCCCCGGTCGCAACAGGCGGGCATCCACATCAGTAATCCATGCCGTGGCGATGCTGTTGAGCGAACTGGAAATGGTGGATTGCGATGCCGCAAAGATGGCCGCAATGACCACGCCGGAAATACCGACGGGCAACTGCTGCATGATGTAGAACGGCAAGATACTGTCGCCCCCAGCCAGCGTGGGATCGAGATCCCCCGGATGCGATTTGTAGAACGCGTAAATTGCCGTCCCCATCAAAAAGAAGATCAGCGACCCAAAGACCGACATCCACATCGTCAGCCAGAGTGAGCGACGCGCTGTCGGGAGATCTTTCGTAGTCACGTAACGCTGGACGACATCCTGCCCCGAGGTGTACGGCACCAGCGCATTGAACAGGAACGCCACAAAGATCACCCAGACCGAGGCTGTTCCGTTGTCGACATTGATACTGTCCCACTGCAGGCTCTGCAGCAGCTTGTCATCGTCCATCGCAACGCGCGCGACTCCGGCGATCCCGCCATCGGCACGGATGGCGGCCAGGACACAGCAGAGCGTGGCCCCGCACATCAGCACGATCGCCTGAATGGCATCTGTCCACACTACCGCAGTGATGCCCCCCATGACGGTGTAGATCAGACACAGCACGCCAATCACAAGTATCGCGGGAATGACACCAATATCGGACACAGCAGCCAGCGCCAGCGCGGGCAGGTACAGCACAATGGCGATGCGGCCAATGTGGTACAGAATGAACGAAGCGCTCGCGAACAGCCGCACCTGCAGATTAAATCGCTTCTCCAGATACTCGTAGGCACTGGTCACGTTCAGACTGCGAAAGAAGGGCAGATAGAAGCAGATGACCAGCGGCACCACAATCAGAATCGGCAGCTGGCCAATGTACCAGGAGATATCAGTGCGATAAGCCCGCGCCGGAATCCCCATGAAGGTCAACGAGCTGAGCATCGTCGCGAAGATTGAAAGGCCCGCCACCCAGCCGGGAATTTTCTGTCCGCCGCGAAAGTAGCCCTCCGTCGTACTGGCGGCATCGTGCTGCATGAACCACCACCCAACGGCAATCATGCCCCCAAGATAGATCGCCACGATCACCCAGTTGATCACTCCGAAAGCGGCAGATGTCGCGGTTACCTGCAGCGACATGACTGCCGGAGTGCGGATGCCGGGACTGACTTCGCCACTCGGCAGCACCCAGCGATCCTGCCACTGCACAACCGGAACCGTCACTGGAGAGTGAACCTCTTTGGGCAACGTCTCGACCACCACCCAGGTATCCGTCACCGTCTCGTAGGCCAGAACGTCGCGAGGAAATCCGGGATGCTCAGTCTTCGGTTCGAAGTCCACAAACTTGCCATCATCCCCACCCATCAACAGGAAGTGCGAAACCCCCACTGCTGGTGCGGGCGAGGGAGCGGCGACAGCGGGGCGAGGCAGATCCTGAATCGACTGCCATCCGGTCTTCTCGGTGAAACTGTATCCATCGGTGAGATAGGTCCGCGCCGGTTTGCCATCGGCATCGGCGTGCAGCGATGCTCCCCCCACGACATACAACTTTCCGGATTGATATGCCGCTGTTGGCAAGAGGCGGCCTGGCCCCGGCAGTTCCGGGAGCGTCTGCCAACCGGCATCCACATGATCCAGATCGAGTTTCCAGAGCGTCTTGAGAGCCGTTGTACTCGTTGGGGTTTCCGTCCCTCCGCAGACATACACGGTCCGACCGGCCAAGACGCCGCACATGTTGGCGCAGGTGGACGGCAAGGGAGGATAGTCTTCAACCCGAAGCTGCTGACCGTCCCACTTCAGCAGGAAGCAGTCGGCATAGTGCCCGGTTGCATCGGACCCGCCGATGCACAGCACACCGGCATCGGTTGTCACGCTGACGCCATATCCCATCGGACGAGGCAGCCTGCCCAAGGTTCGCCACGATCCATCGGGGTTGTCGAGAATGAAGACGGTGTCGTACCACACCTTTGCCCCGCCATCCCATGGCCGGGCATCCGGGAAGTTCGCGCCCCCCGCAACCAGCAACGATCCGCCAGCCACACCGGCGTACGGCCCGGCAAAGCCTTCGGCATCCGGCAGAGCAGGAAGCTGCTGCCAGGCGTACTCAGCGCCAACGGCCCCGTTCGCGACGACGAGTTGCAGCAACATCACCAGCAAGAACCCCGCCGCACGACGGAGGTTCGGCGAGGAGCCCCGAGTCACCGCAGCAAGGGGAGTATCTTTCGCAATTCGCATTATCGAACGGTCCTTACTTTGTCAGTCGACCAGTCGAACGAGTCCCCACTTTTTCTTGCCGGCCCGCAGAATCAGTCCATCGGAAACGGCGACCAGATCGGTTCGATCGCCGATGAGGTGCTTCTCCTCACCCACATAGAACGA